>CAMDTN010000006.1 GCA_945907755.1 Singulisphaera sp. GP187
GCCGGAGGCATGAGGCGGCGTGGTGCAGACAATTTGAATCGGCGTGTTGCTGATGACCACTGCTGGCGTGCCACCAATGGTGACACTGCATCCGGCTGGAAACCCGCTGCCCAAGAGGAACAGGGTTGTCCCTCCCGCTGCGGCACCGGAACCCGGCGTAACTGTGTTGATGGCAGGCGCATTGAAGTTGCGCGTGGCGAATTGGCCATCAGGATTGGTGACCACCAACGGCGCGGGGCACGGAACACCCACAGGCACCGTAGTGACAATCTGTGTTGCGCTCTGCGTCGTGATCGCGCCGGGCACCCCGCCGAAGGTGACAGAAGCCACATTCGAGAAATTTGTGCCCGTGATGGTCACCGTCGCGCCAACGCTGGCGTATGGCGGCGCCACAGTAGAGATCGTTGGTGCTGGTGCAGGAATGATGTTGAGCGTGACCGCGTTCATGATCAGAGGCATGCCCATATCAATCAGCGCGCCTTGCAAAGTGAGCGTCAAGGGAATCGAAATCCCGCTGGGCAGGGTGACAGACCACGAACCGGGAACCGAAGGCAGAAAACCAGAGATGCCGAGGCCGATGCAATCCGTGAGCGTGAAGCTGAATGGGTTGAACGGGTCAAGAAACTGGGGAATGAAACAGAGATCGCCGTAGGGCGTGGTCAACGGAATCAGCGCAGCACTAGGCCCAATCATTCCCCAAATGATGAAGGGCTGCACTGCGCCCAACGGAAACGCGTCAAAGCTGACAACGAGGCTGGAGTTCACAGTGGCATTCACGCTGTGCTGCAAGCCTCCGGATGAGCCGTTCACTTTGAGAACCTGCTCTGGAGAGATCAGCGATCCGGCACCAACATTGCCAGTCTGGCATGTGATCGGTGCGTTGGTGGAAGCGAATGTCCAATTGAGCACTTCGTGCGACTGCGACAAACCGCCAGTCGCTGCGCTGAAACCGACATAGGCGGTGCCATTCGGCAAGCTCAGCCCCGGGGCCGGTGTGCCGCTGTTCACATAGGTGCCGCCGGTGCCGAAGTCGTAGGCTGCGACCAACACGGGCACAACCATGTTGTCGAGATAAATTGAAAGTGTGCCCGGGCTTCCGCTCGGACTGCCGCCCGGCACATAGTTCACGCGCAGCGTGTGCACGGATTGATCGTTCATTGGAATCGGCGGCGTGACGCGCCCCACCGACGAAGATTCCCACGCGTTGATCGCAGCGGCGCCCATGGTGTGCACTGAAATCTCGTTGCCGCTGGTGTCGTTGTACGGCGCACTCGACATCTGATACATGTCGAGTTCGATGGCCAACGCGTTAGCGATGCCGGGCGTGCCGCCATAACCATTGTCGCTGCCGGTGCCCCCGATGGGTGCCGCTGCGTTGCCACTAACGGAGTTCTGAACAATGAAGGCCATGCCGTCGGCACCGGTCCCAGTGCGAGTCACCTGAAATTGAAACACGGTGTCGAAACCAAATCCCACATAGACCGGCGTCGTTGTCCACGCACGTCCAGACTGGGCGGTGGCATTCGGAGTCACAAGCAGGTTGCCCGTGACAGGATCGACCTGCGCAGCACCATTCAGAGACAAACCCGTGGCCCCAGCGAAACTGGCGTAGCCAAAGGACTGCCCTTCTGAGACGCCCGCGAACAGCACGCAGACAATAACGGTGGCAAACAGCTTCATGGCAAGGACTCCTGAGAACGGAATCCTACACCGACCCTAGGAGGCAGCGTCAGGCAATAGTGACGAGGCTGTCACCTTGGGCGACGGCAACACCTTCGCGCACATGGATCTTTTGCACCACTCCCGCGCATGCACTGCGAATCTCGTTCTCCATCTTCATGGCTTCGAGGATGAGCAAGGGTGTGCCGGCGGCCACATCTTCACCCTCCTTCACCAAAATGCGCGTGACGCGGCCGGGCATGACACTCTTCAGTGTGTGCGGGCCCGTGCGCTCGGCGCCACCTTCCAACAGTCGCGCATTGCGCGACTGTTCGCTTTCGACGCGCAGGGCGATCTGTCGTGCACGCAGCGTCACCAACACTTGTTCCTCGCGACGCACCACTGCGGCTTCGTAGGAATCGGTGCCTATGAGCACGCTCCAAAGCGAGGCCCCACCCGCGGAACGCAAATCCACCACCCACTCGCGCTCATCGTGACGCACGCAGTAGCGCCCGTCAGCGCGCAACTCTGCGTCCAGCACAAGTTCGCGCTCTTGATGCGTGATGACCCAGCGCATCAGTTGCCCCTCATGCCGTCGCGGCGCGCAGCCAATTTCCACGGATCTTCTGGACGCCCCACTGCACCAGCACCGGGGCGAGCGGCGCGCTTGGTTTCGGCGCTGACCACAACCGCAACGATGGCGGCGGCAAGCAGCAAGTCGTCTGGCGTTTGCGCCTTAGCCATGCGCCCAATCAAGCCCGTGTCGTAGACACCGGAAACAAATTCTTCGTTGCGCACCACGCGGCCGAGGAAGGCAATGTTGGTGTTCAAGTCGGCAATTTTCATTTCTGAAAGCGCTTGACGCATGCGCGTGAGCGCCTCGGCGCGGTCGCGCCCGTGCACCACCAGTTTCGCAAGCAACGAGTCGTACCAGAGTGAAACAATCATGCCTGCAAACAGTGCGGAATCGAGACGCACCCCAGGCCCGCCGGGCAATGCCAGCGCATCCACGCGGCCGATGCACGGCAAGAAATTGTTTTCGGCATCCTCGGCACAAATGCGCACTTCGATGGAATGGCCCTCTTGGCGCAGATCACTCTGGCTGAACGACAACGGCAGCCCTGAAGCCACTCGGATTTGCTCGCGCACCAAATCGATGTCGGTGCACATCTCCGTCACCGCATGTTCCACTTGCAAGCGCGTATTCACTTCCAAGAAGTAGAAGTTTCGTGCGTTATCCACCAAGAACTCGAAGGTGCCTGCGCCGCTGTAGCCGATGGCTTTGGCCGCCTGCACCGCGCAGTGCCCCATGGCCTCGCGCAGTTCTGGGGTGACAAAGGGCGATGGCGTTTCTTCGACCACCTTCTGGTGGCGGCGCTGCACACTGCATTCGCGCTCGAACAAATGCACCACATTGCCGTGGTTGTCGCCGAAGATTTGGATCTCGATGTGGTGCGGGTCTTCGACATAACGCTCGATGTACACCGTGGGGTCGCCAAAGGCAGACTTGGCTTCGCCTTGAGCGCGCTCGAAAGCCGCCAACAACTCGTGCGGCTGACGCACAATGCGGATGCCTTTGCCGCCGCCGCCGGCGGAAGCCTTCAACATCAGCGGATAACCGACTTCTTTCGCCGATGCCGTCAAGTTCTCGCGCGTAATCCCGCTGCGTCCGGGCACCAATGGCACGCCTGCAGCGCGCATGGTTTCGCGTGCGCGAATTTTGTCGCCCATGGCGCTGATCACTTCAGGACTAGGGCCGATGAAACGCAAACCCGCCGCAGCGACAGCGCGCGCAAACCCAGCGTTCTCCGATAGGAACCCGTAGCCAGGATGAACTGCGTCACACCCGGTGTTCTTCGCTGCCACCAAGAGGAGTGCTTGATTCAAGTAGGTCTTGGCCGATTCTTCCCCGGGCAGGTGCACGGCTTCGTCGGCGTAGCGCACATGCAGGCTGTCGCGATCGACATCGGAATACACCGCCACGGCTTTCAGCCCCATTTCGTGCACGGCGCGAATCACACGCACGGCGATCTCGCCGCGATTCGCCACCAACACCTTGCGGATTGCTTCGTGCATCAGCGCGTCCTCACAGCGGAATGTTGCCGTGCTTTTTGGGCGGGTTGTGATCGCGTTTCGAAGCCAGCAGCCGCAGCGCACGAATCAGGCGTGGGCGTGTTTCTTGAGGCTCAATAATGTCGTCCACATAGCCGCGCGCTGCTGCGCTATACGGGTTGGCAAAGCGCTCGGTGTATTCGCGGACCAAGCGCTCTTCCACTTCGGCGCGCTTGTCCCCCGCTTCGTCGATCTCGCGCTTGAAGATGATCTCCACTGCGCCGCGCGCACCCATCACGGCAATCTCTGCGCCGGGCCAAGCCAAGTTCACATCGCCGCGAATGTGCTTGGAAGACAGCACATCGTAGGCCCCGCCATAGGCCTTGCGCGTGATCACCGTGAGCTTAGGCACTGTGGCCTCGCAATAGGCGTACAGCAACTTTGCCCCGTGGCGGATGATGCCGCCGTGTTCCTGCGCCACCCCCGGCATGAAGCCAGGCACATCTTCGAAAGTGATGATGGGAATGTTGAAGCAATCGCAGAAGCGCACGAAGCGTGCAGCCTTCACCGATGCATCGATGTCCAGCACGCCGGCCAGCACGGCGGGTTGGTTCGCCACGATTCCCACCACGCGCCCATCCATGTGAGCAAACCCCGTGAGGATGTTCATGGCGTAGCGCGCATGCACCTCGAAGAAGCGCCCGTCGTCTATGACACGCGTGAGCACTGCGCGCATGTCGTACGGCTTGTTCGGCTGCGCAGGAACAATTTCTGCGAGTTGTGGGTCGCGGCGCTCGGGGTCGTCTTTGGTGGCCCGCGTTGGCGGGTCTTCCATGTTGTTCAAGGGCAAATACGAAAGCAGTTCGCGCACCAGTGCGATGGATTCGGCGTCCGTCGCCGCGGCGAAATGTGCCACGCCAGATTTTGCCGCGTGGACTTCGGTGCCGCCTAACTCCTGAGCGGTCACCGTTTCGTGAGTCACCGTCTTCACCACACTGGGCCCAGTGATGAACATGTACGCGCTTTGTTCCGACATGATCACAAAGTCTGTAATGGCTGGGCTGTACACCGCCCCGCCAGCGCAGGGCCCCATGATGCACGAGATTTGCGGCACCACGCCTGACGCCAGCGTGTTGCGCAAGAAGATGTCTGCGTATCCGCCGAGGCTGACCACGCCTTCTTGAATGCGCGCGCCGCCAGAATCGTTCAAACCGATGACAGGGCGACCGACCTTCATGGCCATGTCGAGGATCTTGCAGATCTTGGCCGCGTGCGCCTCGGACAAAGAACCACCGAAAACGGTGAAGTCTTGTGAGAACACGAAGATGTCGCGGCCATCGACGCAGCCGTGGCCCGTCACTACCCCGTCGCCAGGAATAAGCTTCTTCTCCATGCCGAAATCGCGGCAACGGTGCGTTACAAACGCGTCGAATTCGACGAAGGAACCGGGGTCGAGCAGAAGTTCGATGCGCTCGCGCGCAGTGAGCTTGCCTCGCGCGTGCTGCGCGTCGATGCGGTCCTGTCCACCACCCAGTCGGGCGGCCTCGCGCATGGCTTCAAGACGCTGGCGTGGATCCATATGGGCGGGATGGTAACTCAGGGCGCCGAACTTGGTCGCTCTTCGGAGAGCTCTATCAACACACCGCCAGTGCCCTGCGGATGCACGAAGGCGACGGCGCGGCCTTCGGCACCGAGACGTGGTGTTTTGTCGATGAGTTTCAATCCCGCCGCTTCCAATTGCGCGAGCAAGAGCGGCAGCCCCTGCACATCCAAGCACACATGATGCAGGCCCGGCCCGCGCTTGGCGAGGAATGCGCTCACAGGCGAATCTGGCGACGCGGGCTCGACCAATTCGATGCGCTGTGTGCCCTTGAGCAGCACGGCGACTCGCACCTGCTGATCTGCAACATGCTCGATGGCGTGCAGCTCGAAGCCGAACACGCCGGTCCACAGCGGCAGCAACGGATCGATCGCTGCAACGGCGATGGCTACATGATGGATGCCGTTGATCATGCTTGAGGTCTCAAAGAACCGGCACTTCGCGGTGCCTGCCAAAAACTGTTTCCAACGCAGTGCAAATTTCGCCCATGGTGGCCCTCGCCTCAACTGCCGCCAGCACCGGGGCGAACAATCTCTCTTTGCCTTTGGCCGCAGCAACAAGGCGCGCTAAAGCATCGTCGCAAGTGCTTTGCGAACGCCGCGCACGCAGCGCTTTCACCGTTTCGCAGCGCTCGGCCGCCAACGCCGGATCGATCCTGAACACAGGCACTGCAGCATCGCCAGCTTGCTCGTGACAATTGACGCCAACGACGCGCGTGCGGCCCGCTTCTACGGCGCGTTGGTGCTGGAATGCGGCGCGCTGAATTTCGCGCTGGACATAGCCCGTTTCGATGGCCGCTAAAGCCCCGCCCAGCTTGTCCACCGCAGCAATGATGCCTTGCGCTTCAGCCTCCAGCGCATCGGTGAGCGCTTCGATGAAGGGCGCGCCACCGAGTGGGTCCACCGTGGCGGTGACGCCGCTTTCGCATTCCAGCACTTGCTGTGTGCGCAGCGCCAAACGCGCGGCATCTTCGCTCGGCAATGTCAGCGCTTCGTCCCACGAATTGGTGTGCAGGCTTTGTGTGCCGCCAAGCACTGCCGCCAAAGCTTGATAGGCCACGCGCACCACATTGGTCAGGGGCTGGCGCGCGGTCAGGGTGGAGCCCGCAGTCTGCGTATGGAAACGCAACATGCACGAGCGCGGGTCTTTCGCGCCGAATCGTTCCTTCATCAGCACTGCCCACATGCGCCGCGCAGCGCGGAACTTGGCCACCTCTTCAAACACATCGTTGTGAGCGTTGAAGAAGAACGAGATGCGCGGGGCGAAACGATCGACTTCCAAGCCCGCTTCGCAGGCCGCAGCCACATAGGCAATGCCGTTGGCCAGAGTGAAGCCCACTTCTTGCGCCGCGGTGCAGCCCGCTTCGCGCATGTGATAGCCCGAAACCGAAATGGGGTTGAAGCGCGGCAATCTTTCGCCTGCAGCAGCAAAGATGTCGGTGACGATGCGCAGCGAAGGCCGTGGCGGAAAGCGCCAAGTGCCGCGCGCTGCGTATTCTTTCAGGATGTCGTTCTGGATGGTTCCGGTGAGCGCTGTTTCCGAAACGCCCTGCGCGCGACCCACCGCGGTGTACAGCGCCAACAGCACAATGGCGGTGGCGTTGATGGTCATGGAAGTGGACACGCGGTCCAGCGGAATGCCATCGAAGAGCGCATGCGCGTCGTCCAGCGAAACGATGGACACCCCGACGCGACCCACTTCCGCCGTCGCCAACGGATGGTCTGGGTCATAGCCCATTTGCGTAGGCAGGTCGAATGCGGTGGACAAACCAGTCTGCCCAGCAGCCAGCAAGAAACGGAAGCGCGCGTTGGTTTCCGCAGCGCTGCCAAAGCCGGCGTACTGGCGCATGGTCCAAGCACGCTCGCGGTACATGCCCGGATGCACGCCGCGCAAGAACGGATGTTGCCCGGGCAGGCCGAGCCTTTCGATGTCGCCCGCGTCGGCATACAGCGGCTCGACGGGCAGCCCCGACGCCGTAGTGCGCGGCGTCCCCTTGATGGTGTTGCGGTGGCGTTGCATTGCGTCGTCCGGCATGCTCATGGGGCGGTCCCGTGGCGTTTGCGTTGGCGCGAGGCGGGAATGCCCAGTGCCTTGCGATATTTGGTCACCGTGCGGCGCGCCACCACCACGCCGTGATCGCGCAGCAAGCGCTCGACGATGCCGTCATCATCCATTGGTTGGTGCGCGTCTTCCGCAGCCACCATGTCGCGCACCTTCAGCAACACGCTGTCGCGGGACTTGGTGTTGGCCCCAGAGCTGCTGCGCGCTGCACTGGTGAAAAGGTCTTTCATGGCAACCAGCCCGCGATGGGACTGAATGTATTTCTCGCTGCTGGCGCGTGAAACCGTGGACACATGGATGCCCAATTCCTCGGAAATATCCTGCATTTTCAGTGGCCGAATGAAGTGCATGCCGTGATCGAAATAGTCGCGCTGCCTGCGGATGAGGCTCTTGGCTACATCCATCAGCGTTTGCTTGCGGCGCTCTACCGCCATGATGAACGAGCGCGCCGATTCGACTTTGCGGCGCACATACTCGCGATACTCAGGCGCTGTGTCAGGCGACGACAATGCCAAACGCCACGCGTTGGACAGGCGCAATTCAGGCACCCAGTCGTCGGCAAGGCGCACGTCGTAGCCTGTACCGTTCCACTCCACGATGACATCGGGTTTGATGTAATGGTTGGTTTCGCTACCCACCATGCGCCCTGGGTGCAGCGACAGCAGCTTCAACCGCCCGCACAAGCGCTCTACTTCATCCACGCTCAATAGCAGCGCGGTCGCTATGTGGCCGATGCGGTTCTTGTCTACCTGCTCAAAGTGGTCTAACACCAGCGTGCGCAGGAGCCGTGCGTCATGGTCTTCCTTGGGGATCTGCAGCAACAAACACTCTTGGCGTGTGCGCGCGCCCACTCCACGCGGCTCCAAGCGTTGCACGCTGCTCAAAATGCGTTCTGCTTCGTCTACGCTGAAACGATCTGCCAGCGGCAGCAATACTTCTTCCAGCCCACAGCTCAGTAAACCATCATCGTTGATGTTGCCGATGATGGCTTCGGCCAATTCGTCGAAGCGCGAATCCACTTCCAGCATCGCGTACTGCCTGCGTAGCGATTCTTGCAAGCCGGGGGCGTTGTCCGGCGTGTTGTACATCGCTTCCATTTTGACATCGGTGCCTTCGTCGCCGCGTGACTTCGTTCGGCGTGTCTCGGCGTCGTCCCAGATGTCCATGCGCTCATAGCGCTCTTCTTCCGCAGCGTCGCGTTCGCGCTCGGTGGAGTTGTCCGCCACTGGCTGTGCAGTCTCCGCGCGTTCCAAGAACTCGTTCACATCGAGTTCCTTGTCGATGGCCGCGTTCAGGTCCATTGCGGGCAACTGCAACAGTTCGATTGACTGAATCATCTGCGGCGCAAGCCGCAGGCCCAATTCCAGCTTCTGATGCATGCGCATGTCGATGCCCATGCTCAGTTTTCCCCGCCCAAAGAGCGCCGCTCTTGCAGTGCCTCGTCCAAAATCGGCGCACCAAGATATTCAATGTTTGCGCCCTGAGGCAGCCCGCGTGCAAGCCGCGTGATGCGCACTCCGGCGTCTTGCAACGCCGCCACCACAGAACGCAGCGCGAGGTCGCCGTGCTTGTCCGGATTAGTGCCCAAGATGACTTCGCGCACTTGGCCGCTGCTCACACGCTGCTTCAGCCGCTCAATGGCTGCAGCCGCGTAGCGTCGCCCCTCTGCCGCTGATGCCCGCCCCCCAAGCACTTGATAGACCCCGCCGAAGCGGCCCATGCGCTCGAATGCCGCTAACTCGCGCTCGGTCTCAACCACCAAGATCAGCCCTTGGTCTCGCGCCGAATCGGCGCAGATTTCGCAACAGGGTTCCGGCGTGGCGGCAAAGCAGCTTGGGCAAGGGTGCAGCTTTTCTTTGACCGCGTTGATCGCGGCCGCCAATTCCACGGCCTCAGGCTTGTCGGCTTGGAGCAAGTGAAAGGCCAGCCGCTCTGCCGTCTGCGGCCCGACCCCGGGCAACTGCCCGAGGGCGTCGATCAGCCGCCGCAGAGGTTCTGGAAATGCTCCCAAGGTGCCGCTCCCGGGCCTTGAAAGCGCTGCCGCCACTCAAGGCACCGCAAGAGGATACGCCCGGCCAGTGCCATTCGGCAAGTACGGCACGCCAATTGCTTGCGCTCAACAAGCACTCCCCTCCACGGCGCGCCCCCCGACGGCGCATGCTTCCGTCGGGTCGGCACTGCTGAGATTAGAAGAGACCGCCGAGGCCGGCTCCGCCCGTGATGCGTCCCATCGCTTCTTCGGAGAGTTTCTTGGATTTGGCGAGGCCGTCCTTCATGGCCAGCAGCAGCAAATCCTCCAGCATGGTCGGGTCGCTCGGGTCGTGGGCACCCGCCGCCACGCGCACACCCACCGGCTGTTGGTTGCCATCGAAGGTGATGCGCACGAGACCATCACCCGACTTCCCTTCCACCATGCGCTCTTTCAATTCCGTCTGGACGCGGTCCATGTCGTCCTTCATCTTGCGCGCTTGTGCCATCAACTGGCGTGGATCCATGCCCTTCATCGTTCACTCCTTCGCTTGCGGACCGTTTTCACTCTTGTGCACCACCGTGCCATCGAAGGCACTTATGAGTTTCATTGCACCCGGATCGCGATCCGGAGCTTGTTGGGTCGCATTGTTGGACTGCTGAGCCGCTCCGGTTTCAAAGCGCAGCGCCAGCACTGTGCCAAACACATTCACGAACGACTCTCCCAACACTTCGCGCTGCGCCTTCTCTTCGAGGTTCTTGCGCGCGAAATCGGAACGCAGTCGAATCAGCAGCGTGCCCTGTTGCAGCGATACCACCTCGGAACCTTCCAGATGGCCTGCGAGACGCTTCTTTTGGTCTCCCAGCAAGCTCAAGAATTTCGGCCAACCGGCCTGCAATGCTTCGAGGGTCAAAGCACCGGCCTGCACCATCGCAGCAGGCGCAGCAACGGGCGTCGGCGCAGCAACGGGCGCAGGCGCTGGAATCTGAGCGCGGGGTGGCGCTGGTGGCGCAATTGGCGCGGGTGGCACACGACGCTCGAAAGTGCGCGCAGGCACAGCGCCCGCTGGGGCACCACTAGGTGGCGCATTGCCGAGCAGCGACCTCATTTCGTCCAAGCTCAGCAACGCACTGCTGTGCAGCACTTTGAGCAAGGCCAATTCCAGTTGGATGCGCGCCATGCCTGCGAGGCGGCTCTCGCGGCGCGCGTTCAACAGCAAGCGCATGGCCAGCATCAAGCGTTGCAACGGCCACGCCTGCAACAGCGCAGTGGCGAGTTCTGCTTGCGCACCGACGGCCTGATCTGCTTCGGTGGCAGACGCCACCATGGCGGCGCGCAGGATTTCGACCAAATCGTCGAGCAGCTCTTCTGCATCGCGGCCGCGTTCCAAGGCGCGGTCCAGCCCATGCAACAGCCCGCCCGCATCGCCTGCGATGAGTGGCTGCACGATGGCAGCGCAAATCTCGCGTCCAGACAGGCCGAGGGCGCGGGCCACTCCATCCGCGGTGATGGATTCGCCACCGTAAGCCACCGACTGTTCCAACAACGACAATGCGTCGCGCAGCCCGCCTTCGCACTTGGCTGCCAGCATTTGCAGCGCCGCGGGTTCCGCACTGAGGTTTTCTTGCGTGCAGATGTACTGCAGCCGCGCCACGATGGCCGGTGCGGGGATGCGCATAAAGTCGAAGCGTTGACAGCGCGAAGTGATGGTCTCGGGCACCGCTGATGCCTCAGTGGTAGCGAACAAAAACTTCACATGAGACGGCGGTTCCTCCAGAGTCTTCAACAGCGCGTTGAAGGCCTGAATGGTGAGCATGTGCACTTCGTCGATGATGTAAAGCTTGAAGCGCGCGCGAGCCGGTGCGTAACCAGCGTTGTCGCGAATTTGGCGAATCTCATCGATGCCGCGGTTGCTGGCACCGTCGATTTCGATGACATCGATGTCATCACCTGAAGCAATGGCCTTGCAGATGTCGCATTCGGCGCAGGGTTCGCCTTCGCTGGAGTTCGGGCACTGCAACGCTTTGGCGAAGATGCGCGCAGTGCTCGTCTTGCCGGTACCGCGGCTGCCGCAAAAAAGAAATGCATTGGCCAGACGCCCGCTCTTCACTGCGTTGCGCAGCGTGGTGGCCACTGTTTCTTGGCCCACAAGGTCCGCGAAGCGACGCGGACGGTACTTGAGTGCCAAAGGTTCGTAGCTCACAGCGTTCCTCGTTGGCCGCTCCCTGCCGAGCGGAGGCCTCGAACCACCGTCCGGTCATGCTGCTCCACGACACACGGGCAGATCCGCGGGAGGCTGCTCCATTCCTGGTCTGACCTGATTTGCGGTTGCCCGTTGCATGGGACACGACCGGGCGGTGGTTCCGGGCCTCCGACGGCACGGATGGCGCAGCGAGTCTATGCGCGCCATCCGACCTCATAAAGTCCGCCCGCGTTGATGGAGTGCGTTGGCAGGCATAGAATCGCGCCCTCCCGGAGAGGTGCCGGAGTGGTCGAACGGGCCGGTTTCGAAAACCGGTATACCCTCACGGGTATCCAGGGTTCGAATCCCTGCCTCTCCGTTCAAACCTTGGCGGCTAGCGCCAAAGTTTCGTGAGATGACCCGGGAGAGGTGTCCGAGTGGCTTAAGGAGCACGCTTGGAAAGCGTGTATACGGGAAACCGTATCGAGGGTTCGAATCCCTCCCTCTCCGCTCTGTGGGGAGCGGGTCGTGCGCTGACGCATGGCCCGCTCTTCATTTTTATGCCCCCAACCTTCCGCGTAGATGCCGCTCGTGCCCGCGCCCTTGCAGGCGTGTTAGCGGCGGTGCAACTGCGCGACGAATGGTTTTTTCCAAGGGCACGCAGCTTTAGCGGCCGGCTTTATGAGGCCGAATTCGTGTTGGCGTGGGTTGGCATCTGCCACCGCACCCAAGGGCTTCACGCACAAGTGGATGGCCAACTGTTGCACGGCAGCGATGCGCTCGCACACCGTCTGCGCGAAGTGCTGGACGAAGACCCTACGCGCTTCAGTGCCGAAGGTATGGCCGCGCTGCGTGCCACCGAGTTGTCAGGATGGTTCCGCGGACAACCTGCGCCCCTGACACGCGTCGACCAACGCTGCGCGCTGCTCAATGACTTGGGGCACTGGCTGCAACGGGAATGCGGCGGCCACTTGGCCGGGGCTATCACCGCAGCGAAGGGCCGTCTCGCTGGCAACCGAGGCCTGTTCGCTCGCTTGGCGCGCACCCAGGCCTACCGCGATCCCGTGCGCAAGAAAACACAATTGCTACTGCAAACTCTGCGCGCCATGAAACTGTTCGAGCCCGCTGATTGCGAACATCTGACCTTGCCCATCGACAACCACATCGTGCGCGTGTTCTTGCGCACCGGTGTCTTGCAGCCAACGAATGAGCGAGCACACGAGCTGGCCTCAGGCGCAGCTTGCACCGCTGCGGAAGACTTGCTGCTACGCACTGCGGCCCTGCGCGCATCGAAGCCCATGGCCACGGTGGCACTCCTCGGCGTGCTGGACCCGCTGCTCTGGATGGTGGGTCGCAACTGTTGTCGCGCCGATCGCGCAGCGGTGTGTTCGCAGCAACAGGCACCGTGCCCTCATGAAACGGCGTGCAGCTTGCGGGCTGCCACAGGCTTGGACTGTGGGCTCCAGTGCCCGCTGCAAAGTGTCTGCGCCAGCGGAGGCGGTGGCGCCGATGCGCTGCTCGAACCGCAGCACGACACCGACCTCTACTGAGCCCGCGCAACTGCGCTCAAGGGCGGTCCCCAAAAAATCACTCGTCCGCTGCTGCGGCGCGGCGCTTGCGAAAAAACTCGCGCAAGACTTCAGAACATTCTTCTGCCAACACGCCGGGTTCAGGCACAACGCGGTGGTTCAGGCGCTCGTTGCGCGTGATGTCCAGCACCGAACCACAGGCCCCGGCTTTGGGGTCGCTGGATGCATACACCAAGCGCGGAATGCGCGCGAGCACGATGGCACCAGCGCACATGGTGCACGGTTCTAAAGTGACATACAGCGTGCATTCCAGCAGGCGCCAACTTTCCAATTCGCTGGCGGCAGCAGTGATGGCGATCATTTCTGCATGAGCGGTCGGGTCGTGCAAGGTTTCACGTTGATTGTGCCCACGGCCGATGATGCGCCCTTTGTGCACGATGATGGCACCCACGGGCACCTCACCCGCTGCGCCCGCGGCTTCGGCCTCGCGCAGCGCTTTGCGCATCCACACTTCGTCTTCGGTGGGCGTCGTCATGCAGCACCACCTGCACCGCCACCGCGCACGCGCACTTCCATTTGTGGGAACGGAATCTCGATGGCATTGGCTTGGAACGCGCGTAGCAGTGCTTCGCGCACATCGGCTTGCAGGCGCACTCTGTTCTCGGACACCGCCACCCAGAACCACACCTCCAGCACTACGGCGGACTCTGCCGCGTCAATTACCACAACTTCCGGCGCCGGGCGCGGCTTCACGCCAGGCAGCGTGGCCAACACATCTTGGGCCAGTTTCCGCGCCACCGCGATGTTGGTGGTGTAGCTGACCCCAAAGCGCACGCGCATGCGCAACGATTCACCATCGGCCACGCGTTCGCTGATGATTTCGCTGACCAGTGCTTGGTTCGGCACAATCACAGTAGCGTTATCCAGTGTGCGGATGGTGGTCGAACGCAGGGTGATTTCTTCCACCGTGCCGCTGACTGCGCCAATGGTCACATGGTCGCCCACGCGCACTGGCCGCTGCACTAACAGCACCAACCCTGCCACCGAACCGCGAACGAGATCTTGCAAACCGAAACCGATGCCCACGGAGAGCGCCGTCAGGGCCCAAGCAATCTGGTTGCCTTCGACATCGAAGCTGCGCAACACAATGACAGCGAGGGCTGCCACCAAACCGTAAGTGCACAGCGTGGCCACGGCGTACTGCACGCCAGCGCTGATATGCGTGCGCGGCAACAGCACAAAGCGCAGCAACCGTGACAAGTGGCGCAACAGCATCACGCCCAACACTGCGGCCAGCAGCCCGCGCCAGATACTGTCGGCCAACTGCCAGCCAGAGCCCTCTAACACCTGCTCGGGCACTGCTGCTTCCAATGCTTGCGCGCCCAAACGCCACAGCAGCACAACCGCCGGCCCAAACACCAGCAAACGCACGCCGCCACGCAGGGCCACATCGGCAGCATGCCGTGCGGACGCTTGCGTCCATGATGCTTCTGCGTCGAAAGCATCGCGTTGCACAGGCGCTGTGCGCAACCCACGCAAGAATCGCGCAAAAGCCAAGTAATACACACTCAGCGCGGAGGCCAAAATGAGTCCAACTTCCAAGGTCGCATTGCGCAATTCGCGAGCTGCGGCTTCGTAGCGCAGCATTTCCAGCGCTAACAGCGCCAACACCGCGAGGACCACCAGCGGCCAGCCCACCGCCAAACCGCTGCGCACAGAATCTGCTTGCGTGCCTTGCACGCGCATCCAACCCACCATCAGTGAGGGACGCAGCACACCAAACAGCAACAACGCCAGAAATGCGAGGCTGAAAGCAAACCACCACAGATCCAGAAAGCCAGGATTGCGCACCCCATAGCCGCCTTCAGCGAACAGCAGGCCCAAAGGCACGAACAACAAGGACAGCCACAGCAGACGATTCGCTGTGGTCTGCAACGCGCCCGCCGCCGCATCGTCGATGCGCAGCACGCGCCCTGTGGTGGATTCTCGCGCCAAGAGCAGTGCATTCGTCGTACGCAAGCCTTGCCAGCAGAACGGAGTCAACAGCAGCACTGCAGTGAAGCCAGCGAAGGGGCTCTTGCCCTGCACCCAGCACACCGCACACCAACCCACTGCCAACAAGAACACCGCGTTGGTGCGCCGAATAAATGTTGCCATCAAGCGCCACAGCCTGCCGCTGTCGCCGTGTTGGTGCGCCTCCATCCAAGAGAAGGTGGCTGGCAGGCGGTTCCGAATCAGCGCAGCGCCCAAGAGCATGACCACCGTGGCGGCAATCGCCAGAATGGTGCTGCGCAAGTTCGCTGGATCCCGCGCCGAATCCCAGAAACTGGTTGCTTCCTCTGTCAGGCCGCCCACCAAGAAACCGCCCAAGCCCGAAGCGTCATTCCACGCTTGGCGCACAGGCTCGAAGCCAAGCGTGCCGCCGCGGCGCGTCCACAACAGTCGCGTGCGCAGATGACGCAGGTTCCGTGTGGCCTCGGCCTCAAGTTCATGAGCTGTTTCGCGAGCGCTGCCGATATTCGCCTCAAGTTTGTCGGCAACCTTGAGTTCCGCACTCAGTGCGGCGAGGAGCTCTGCGTTGCCAGCAGCGGTGGCGCCAGTTGCGCCTCGAGGTGTGGCGGCGCGTAGCTGCTCCAATTCCCGTTCACGCAGGCCGGTGACACGCGCGAGGCTCTCTGCGCGTTCGCCAAGTGTGCTGAGCGAAGCCGACACCGCATCAAGCTCTGTAGCACCGCGATCTGTCAGCGCCTGCATGGCTTCATAATCTGCAGGCAGGGAGCCGCTGTCCCCTCCCTGCACCGCCTTAACGCGCTGCGACAACGCTTGAATCGACAAGCTGAGCGTGCCCATCACACCGGTTTCTGCAAGCTCTTGCTGCCCGGTGGCCAAGGTGCGTTCCAGCCCGAGCTGCTCCTTGCGCACTTCCAGCACGCGCAACGCCAGGGCCTTGGTTGGGTCGGTGGCCGCAGCGGCGCGCAACGCATCAGCAGCGGTTCCGAGAGCAGTGTCCTCCGCCTGCAAACATGAAAGTTGCTCGGTCTCGATGGCTGTGAGGCGCGCCGCCAATGCAGTTTTTCGCGCCTCGGATTCATCTTGTTGCAGTTGCGCCAACTCGACTTCCATGGCGCGCACTTCGACCACGGCTTCATCTTGTTGCCGCAGTACGATAGTGAGACGCGACGAATCCAACTCTCCTGCGTATTGGCGTTCCCGTGGCAGCCACAGCATTGCGCCGGTTTCGCCACTGGCTTCAGCCGCCGTAGTCGCGCGTTCTAAAGCGGGTTGTGACGCGCGCGCCACCGCAAGCTGCGTGCGCATGCCTTCGGCGCGGTCCATGCGCCCCGTCATGGCTTGGACCAGCGTGGCCACGCGCTCGCGACGCGCACCGGTATCGTCGCCTGCGGCTGTCATCAACGCCTGCAAAGCGATCACTTCCCCAGCCGCCTCGTGGCGCCTAATGGAAAGCGCGTCGGGATCCATGCCTGCAAATGCCTGGTTCGCGGCGGCGGTGAATTCGCGCACGCGGTTTTGCTGGGCGTCTAACGCAGCGCGCTGCAGGCGCACAGCATCGCGCGCTTCGCCGATTTGCACATCCAGTGTGGAGCGCCGTTCGGGCAGGCGCTGCGCTTCGTCCAAGACACGCTCGATGTCCAAAAGGCTGCCGCGCTGATGCTCCAGCACCTGCACCAACGCGTGCAGCGTGCTCTGGTCGCTGGTGCCCCCCGCCAGCAAGAAAGTGACGCGCCTTGTCGCCGCCTGCACAGCGACAAGTGCATCCCGCGCCTGTTGCGCCGTGTTCACACTGCGGATGCGTTGTGCAACTTGGGTTTCCAGCCAGCCTTCAGCGCCGACAGCGGGCGTATCTTGACCCCGCAGCGCTATGGACAGCGCACAGAGCAAGACAAAAACAGCGGGACGGACGGGCAATCTGCGCATCGTGCTGCGCTCCGCGGCGCGAGGCGCGAATGGTAGCATCGACCACTCAAGGACGGCCTCTGGATGCGCCAAGAACTCATCATCATCGCTGCAATTCTGCTGATCGGGGCTGGGGCGTTGGGACTCGAACATCTCTCCCCGGACTCCGTGCGCATCATCGCCATCGTTCTGTGTTTCATTCTGTTGGCCGCTTTCATCGCAGGCTATGTGGCGCGCGCCCGCCGCCGCGACCCTGTCGGCACTGATGCCGCGAATGGTGCGCACCAGGCCGCCGACCCAACCCCTACCGAGTCGTCCCCCGAGCAGTCTTAAATAGGTCGCTGGACCTATTGGGGAATCGGGCTCGCCGTTATCCTGCCGCCACTGGCTGAGCCTCATGGGAATTGGATTCATCAAGCGTCGCGCGCAAGATCTCGCTGCCGAGAAGACTTTGTCTCGTCCCGGCGACGCACCGGGCACTCTGTCTGTTGCTCCAGGAGCACCGCGACCGACTCTTCAGCTCATCGCATTCGGCCCGGAAGAGATGATCGAAAAGACCATCCTCGACCCAGAAGATGCACGCGAATACCTAAGCGTGTTTCCAGTGGTCTGGCTGAATGTTGAAGGCCTTGGCGACACCACGCTCATCGCTCGCATCGGCGAAGTCTTCGGCCTGCACCGCTTGGCGCTGGAAGATGTCACCGACAAGCACCAGCGCGCCAAGGTGGACTACTACGCCGACCATCTGTTCTTCACTTCGCGCATGACCACCTTCAACTCGGTGCTGGAAACCGAGCAGCTCTCCATCTTCTTGGGCACGGGCTATGTTGTGACATTCCAGGAGACGCCCGGCGATTGCTTCGACCCAGTGCGTGAACGCCTGCGCATGAAGCGCGGACGCCTGCGCTATTGCGGACCGGACTACTTGGCCTACGCGCTGCTGGATGCGCTCGTCGACAATTACTTCCCGGTACTTGAACGCTACGGCGACCTCATCGAAGTCTTGGAAGACGAAGTGGTGTCGCGGCCCAGCCCTCGCCTCATCGGGCGCATCCACGAATTGAAGCGCGACCTGCACGCCATCCGGCGCGCCGTGTGGCCGCTGCGCGAAGCCATCAACGCCTTGCTGCGCGACACATCCCCGCGCTTCGCCGAAGAGACGCGCCTCTACTTGCGCGACTGCTACGACCATGTGGTGCAGTTGCTGGAAATGTCGGAAGCCTATCGCGACGTGGCCACCTCGCTGATGGAGACATATCTCTCCAGCGTCAGTTGCCGCATGAACGAGATCATGAAGGTGTTGACAATCATCTCCACGATCTTCATTCCGTTGTCCTTCATCGCCAGTGTGTACGGCATGAATTTCAGAACTCTGCCTGAGCTGGAGTGGGAATGGGGCTACCCCTTCGCGCTGTTCTTGATGTCAGCCGTTGCTGGCGGTCTGCTTTTTTACTTCCGTCGCAGCGGCTGGCTTGGGGCTAAGGCCTCCAAGGGCTGATCAGCCACCTTGCCGGACGCACTCCTTGTTTTCTGCGCAATCGTCGCCGGACTCCTGGCGCTTGACCTTGGCGTTTTTCATCGCAAGGCTCATCGCATCAGCATGTTGGAGGCGGGGGGCTGGACATTCTTCTGGATCGCCTGCGCATTGCTTTTCAATGTGGGCGTTTGGGCGGCCTACGAGCACCATTGGTTTGGGCTCATGCCGCGACCAGATTTGGCGCACCATCCGAAGGACGCGATGGATGCAGCACTCTGCTTCTTGACCGGCTACGGTTTCGAGAAGGCGCTCTCTCTCGACAACATCTTTGTCATCGCCGTACTGCTGCGTTTTTTCCGCATCCCTGAAGAGCACCGCCACAGGTTGCTGTTTTGGGGAATCATCGGCGCGCTGGTTCTGCGCGGCGCCTTCATCTACATCGGCACGGCGCTGATCGAGCAGTTCACTTGGATCTTTACCGTGATGGGTGTGGTGCTGGTGATCTCAGGCGTGAAACTGTTCTTCGCCGGCGAAGACGACGGCGACCCGGAACAAAGCCGCATTTATCGGTTTTTCAGGGGCCGCTTGCGCGTGTCCGATGGCGACCACGGCGCACGCTTCCTCGTGCGCAAGGGCGGCAAACTATTTGCCACACGCATGCTCGTGGCGCTAATGATGATCGAAGTGAGCGATGTGGTTTTCGCCATCGACTCCATCCCTGTCATCTTCGGCATCACTCTCGACCCATTCTTGGTGTTCAGCAGCAACATCTTCGCCATCCTTGGGCTGCGTTCATTGTTCTTCGTGCTTGAGCAAGCGCTGGTTCAGTTCAAACATTTGAAACGCGCCGTCACCGTCATCCTCGTGTTCATCGGGTTGAAGATGGCGCTGCACGAATATGTGCCACTGCCTACTTGGGTCTCGCTCACGGTATTGGGCGTCTGCGTGGCCACAGGCATCGCTTTATCGCTCAGGCGCCCGCCAGTCCGGAACCCCTAAGCAACAGTTGCGTGGTGGCCGCAAGGCGCTGCGCATCCAAAAGATCTGTGCGCGCCTGCGCGCACTGCGCCGTGCCGTCCAGCTCTCGAATCAGGCGCACTTCCGCTTCCACTTCCGGGAGCTGCGCCAACTCAACCATGAACTCAAGCGTTTCAGGAATGTCCTCAAACAGCGCGTCCAATCGCTCGATCAACTGCGCGCCAAGGCACGCATCTATCGCAGCCGCCTGCGCGTCCTCGTCCGCATCATCACAAGCGGCAAGGTGCGTGCGCAAAGCTGGATCCAGCAAGAAAGCGCGGCGCAGCGCTTGCACGGCTCCCTCGCGGTCTTCCAACATCAAGGCCACCACGCCACGCAGCAGCGCCGCGGCGCTGTCCCCGGCCTCTGGATGCAGCAACGCCATTGCCGCCTGCGGCCTTCCGCCCAACAACTCCACTTCGGCCAACAATTGCGACAGACCTTGGTCGCCCGGCGCTAACTGCCGCAAGCGCCTTAGGCACGCGCCCGCCGCATCCCACTGCGCCGTCAGCATCAGCGCCTTGGTGCGTCCGGACAGCGCTGTTGCCAGAGTTTCGATGGACTCATCGCGCAGAGGTTTCTCTGCATCCACTTTGCGCACCGCACGCTCGAAAGCACCAGCAGCTTCGTGATGTTCCATGCGGGCCAGATGCACTTCGCCTAAAAGCAAGAACCCTTCGGGGCGGTCGATGTCTGCGCGCACGACTTCGCCAGCCATAGCTAAGGCTTCATCCAATTTTCCCGCTTGCAGCAAGCTCTCTGCTTCCAGCGCAATGATGCCGATGTCTTCGCGATCAGCATGAACAGGCTGCATCGGCTTGGCGTGGCGTAAGGCCGTTGTGCGCGACGGTCGTGCCGAACGCCTTCCCGCTGGTCCGGGCCGTCTGCTGCGATCGGATTCCATCAGATTGCCCCCACGCGCAGAAGTTTCGCGCTCTCCGTCGTCAGATTCCGTTGCGGCGCGGTTGGGTCTACCAACGCGGCGCTGCGCAAGCGCCCGCGGGCGTCCACCTCGACCAGCCTGCAACGCAAACGGTGCGTGGTGATGCTGTGACTGACTTGGCGCAGCACGCGGCCCTCCCCTGCAGCCTTGAGGCCGATGGGTGCCAGCAGCGTGCGCAACATGGCTGCATCCGTGGCGCTGCCGCGCGGCAACCACGCGCCGGGCAATTCCCAGAATCCGGGCAGTAAGGCAGCGTCTGCTGGGCGTTGCACCATCACCACGCGCCGGCCGCGCCGCACCAAGAGGCGCAGCGAATCCACCGCCGTCGAGAGCTTTCGAGGCGCTGGATGCGGGAAGCGCTCGACGCTTTGAGTGCTGTGCGCCACGCAAGATCGTGCGAGCGGGCACGCGGCGCAGTCTGCCGCTGCTGCGCGGCACAGCAGTGCTCCCAATTCGATGAGTGCTTCCGAAAAGTTG
Source organism: Singulisphaera sp. GP187 (assembly GCA_945907755.1). Lineage (GTDB taxonomy): Bacteria > Planctomycetota > SXUL01. Next base: position 20,882 of record CAMDTN010000006.1, read on the forward strand.
CGGGCTTGCGCAGCAGGAACAGAATGCAGCAGCACTTCGCGCGCGGCGCTGCGAAAGGCTTGCGAATTGACTGGGCTCTCGTGCCCCAGCCAACGCGCCATCACGCGGGCCACATTGGCATCGATCACCGCGGCAGGTTGGTTGAACGCGAGGGCCACGATGGCGGCTGCGGTGTAGTCGCCGATTCCTGGCAAGCCGCGCAAAATTTGCTCGTTCCGGGGCACGCTGCCCGCGTGGTCTCGCACCACCACCCGCGCGGCTTGCTGCAAAGAGCGCACACGTCGGTAGTAGCCCAGCCCAGCCCACGCGGCTAAGGCGGCGCTCTCTTCGGCTCCTGCTAACGCGCGCGGCGTTGCGAAGCGCTGCATGAATTCGGGGAAGCGTTTACTCGCGACCAGCGCAGTGGTTTGCTGCAGCATGATTTCGGCCACCCACACCCGCCACGGGGTGCGTTGCTGCCGCCAAGGCAAATCACGGCGTGCATGCGCAAACCACGCCAACAACTGGTCTGCAGGGAGACGCTTCACGGTTTCTTGCCGGGTTGCGGCTGCTCCAGCGGATGAAAACCGCCGGTCTCTTGATCTTGCACGCCCACCACGAACGGGCCGCGGCTCGCGCGCTCGTTGCCCGCTCCGATAAAGGCTCGCGTGCTGAGTTCCAAGACACCGCGAGTCAAGACGCGGCGCGCCGGTGCTTCCGGCTGCATGCCTTCGATGCTGCCCCGTGGAGTGAACCAGCCCCCGACGAATTCGCCGCGCAAGAACGGAGGCACTGGCGCGGCGGCTTGGTCCGCGCTGTGCATGCTGAGCGCAGGAAACTGAATCCAACCCTGCACGCGCGACGCTTCGGGGTGTTCGTGCTCCAAGGACACAACGGAGTTGTCACCCGAAGTGCCTAAGAAGGAGCAAGCACCCAAGGACAACATCAACGCCAGAGCAAGGCTGCGCATGGGCGCGATCTTGCAGCATGAAGCGCTGCTGGCCAAGGCCCCATCAAACTGTGGCGACGCGCCCCGGAGATTCGGTATGACGCCGAATCTCCTGCAGCACACGCCGTGGGAACACCCCGGTGTCGATGGGTTTTTCTACCATGCCGCCGACACTCAGGCCGTTGTTCATGCCCAAAATGGCGTCGAACATCTCGCGCTGGGAGCGATCGCCCACGGTGACCACCGGGATTGGTGAGCCACCAAGAGTGCACAACCCTTGCACCAACGAGCAGCCTTCGTGCTCTGAAAGATCGAGATCCAGCACCACCAGCGTGGGTTGCTGCTCGCAGCAGGCTTTCAGCGCGGTGGCTGCATGAGTCACGCGCACAGTCCGAATGTCGTTGGCCTCGAGCAGGTCGCCCATGAGGGTGAGGTGGAATGGACTAGAAGCCACGATGAGCACAAGCGGAGTTTGCATGGCGATCCGCCTCCGCGGATGGGGAACACTCCGTCCAGCGGGCTCTGGACAGCGGGATTCTATGCGAAAAGACTCATCGGTGCCACGGAAATCCTGAAAATGCCGGCATTCGGGAGGTCGAGCACCTATCTATGAGGGGTGCGCCTGATGCAGCAGGCAGCCTGCCCCAGAGGCGAAGCGCCTGAGCGCGGGTTCAGCCCCAGCATGGGCCAGCAGCAGCAGGTGGCCACCGAAGCCCCCACCAGCGAAGGTGGCGGCCAAGACACCCGGAACTGCGCGCGCAGCACGGAGTTGGGCAATCGACTGTGGCAGCCCAACTTCGAACAGTTGCACGAGGCTCTCGGCACTGGCGTTCATCAGCGCCGCAAAAGCGGTGAGATCCCCCGTAGCGACGGCATTCACGGCGAGGCGCACACGCTTGATCTCAGATAGGACATGCTCGGCGCGCTTAATCAGTAGCGGCGACAACTGCACGCGGCGCCGGCGAAGAGTCTCCACACTCACCCTGCCGAGTGTGGGCGCTTCGCCCTCCACTCCCAGCACGCGCGCCGCTTGTGCGCATTCATGCACGCGTTGGGCATAGGGCGTGGCCGGCAACTCGCGCGGCGCCCCAACATCCAACAGCCACCATTCATGGGCGGGGAACCGCGCTGCAAAGCGATGTCCTCGCACCGTTGCGGCGGCGCAATCAATGACCACCAATGTGCGTGCACGCCCATGCAGGATCACGCCCGGGTCCAACAAGCCAACCGGTGCACCAGTGACCGCGCGCTCTGAATCACGCACCAGCACCATGGCTTCTGCATCTGACAGCTCAAGACCGTTGGCCGCGAGCAACGCGCGCAGCACCACCACTTGCAACGCCGCGCTGCTGGCAATGCCGCCGCAGGGCAGGGTGCCTTGGAGTTCACCGTGCAAACCTCGCGTGAGCGAGCGGCATGCGCTGAGCGCACCACGGATGCCTTCGGCGTAGGCACGCCACGATCCAACAACAGCGGCGCTCCATCCCCCCACCAGCGGCGGCGACGCTTGCACGCTGCTGCTCCAAACCTCTGCGAAATCGCGGCTGCTAACAGTGATGCTGCCGTCCATGGTGGCGCGCCCGCGGAAGGTGATGCCCTCACTCAATGTGAGGCCGCTGCACAAGCCACCTTGGTGATCGGTGTGTGCGCCCACCGGGCTGATGCGGTAGGGCGCAAAGGCCTCGAAGACAGGTGCCGTTTCAAGTTTCATGACGCAGATCATGCTGCGCCATGCCGGCAAGCGCACAAGCCCGAAACATGCGCCGTGGTGGCGCGTAGGAACGGCGGACCAAGGAGATGCCTGTCATGCTCAAGTTCGCACCGTTGCTGTTGTTGGCCATCAGCGTCGCGCTCAGTGCGCAACAAACTGTGTTCGACGAGAGCGCCGCACGACACCTTTTGTCCCGTGCTGGATTTGGCGCCACCGCCGCCGAGGCTCAGCGCTTGAGCGCAATGGGGCTCGAAGCCGCGGTCAAACATCTGCTCGATCAAGCTGCGCAGCCCGCTGCAACACCCTTTGAAGCCAAGGCCTTCCGCATTGACCGAAAGGAAGTCGCCGGGATGACGCGCGATGAGCGCGAAGTCGTGCGCCGCCGCGTCCAGCGCGACGACCTGTCGCAGCTCCGCGAGTTCACTCAATGGTGGTTCGGCGCCATGCAGCGCGGCGATTCACCGCTGCGCGAGAAACTGGTTCTGTTCTGGCACGGCTACTTCACCAGTTCCATGCGCGATGTCCGCGATTCGAAGCGCATGATTCAGCAGAATGAACTTTTCCGGCGCGAGGCGGCCGGCTCGTTCCGCACGCTGCTGACAGAAATCACAGTGGACCCCGCAATGTTGGAGTATCTCGACAACGACGAGAATCGCAGCGGCAAACCCAACGAGAATTACGCGCGCGAAGTGATGGAACTGTTCACGCTGGGTGTGGGCAACTACTCCGAAAAAGACATCTCTGAGGCCGCACGCGCCTTCACGGGCTGGCGCGTGAACGGCGACGAAGTGTCGCTGGAACGACGCGGCGCCGACCGCGGCGTGAAGACCGTACTGGGCAATACGGGGCGCTTAGACACCGCCGATGTGCTGAGCCTTTTGCTGGCTCAAGAGGCCGCGCCGCGCCATGTAGCCACGCGCCTTTTGCGTTTCTTCGTTGGCGATGTCATTCCCCCAGGACTGCACGAGCGCATCATTGCCAAATTGCGGAGTGCAGATTGGCAGATGGCCCCCGTGCTGCACGCGCTGTTCACAGACCCAGAGTTCTATTCTGATGCCGTGCGCGGCGCACGCATTCTGTCACCCGTGGAATTCATCGTTGGCATCGCGCATCGTCTCGGCGAGACGCCACCTGCCACACTCATGGCCGCATCCGCATCGCTGATGGGCCAAACATTGTTCGACCCACCGGATGTGAAAGGCTGGGACGGCGGCGAGCATTGGATCACCAGTGCAAGCCTTCTGCACCGCAACAACTGGGCTGGCTATCTCGTTGAAGGCGTTTCCATGCGCAAGTTGCTTAGCGATACGGAATCCAAAGGCGGAAAACTATCCGAGCGCTCGCTACTGAATTCGCTGCGCGGCAAGGAATGGAAGCCTGCGCAACGATTGTTGCCGGCGCTGAAGGCGGCTGGAGTGAACAGCGCTGAAGCACTGGTGCAACATCTGTGCCAGCAATTCTTGGTGGTCGCGCCCACCACGGAATCCGCCGCAGAGCTGGAGGCTTTTGTGAAGCGCAACGGCCATTTCAAGGAAGGCACACAACTTCCACCCGAGAGTTTCATCCGCACGCTTGTGCACTTGATCTTGTCGCTGCCTGAAGCGCAGCTTGGCTGAGGAGCACACCATGACTTTCAACCGCAGACAGTTCCTTGGCACCACCGCCGCCGGAGCGGCAATCTTTGCTTTCTCCACCATGGCCAGCGCGCCGCTCTTGGGACGCACGCGCGAGAGGCGCAGTGCCCCACCAGCGCGCATCTTGGTCGTGTTGCAACTTTCTGGTGGCAACGACGCGCTGAACACTCTCGTGCCGTTTGGCGACAGCGCCTATTACGCAGCGCGTCCAGGCCTCGCGCTCAAGGAAAGCGAAGTGCTGAAACTGAATGAGCAGATGGGCCTGCATCCGGCTCTCGGCGAGTGGCACAAACTCTATGCGCAAGGGCGCCTCGCGATTGTGCAGGGCGTCGGCTACCCAAACCCCATCCGCTCGCATTTTTCCAGCATGGATGTCTGGCACGCGGCCGACACCCGCGGCAGGTTGGCAGGAAAAGGCTGGTTGGGCGGCCTCGCCGAGAACGCATGGCCTGACGAGACCGACCCCAATCTGCTGATTCACATTGGATCGCGCGCACCTTTCGCGCTGCAGAATCGCGCCCACCCGCCGGTCACATTTTCCACACCTGCGGCCTACCGTTGGGTTGGGGCCCCCGATGAATTGGCCACTGTGGAACGCGCAGCGGATGCCTGCGACACAGCGCCCGCAGATGCGACGCCAGCGAACGGCCGCGACCGCGCACTCCAACGCATTCAACGCACGCTTGCTGATGCGCGCGTTTCATCCGACCAAGTGCGTGCCGCCGCGCGCGACTTCAGCCCTAAGCAGACCTTTGGCGCTAATGGGCTGGGAGCATCCCTCGCCACCGTCGCGGCGCTGATACAAGCGGACCTCGGCACACGCATCTACAGCGTCGAGCTTGGCGGCTTCGACACGCACAACCAACAATTGCAACGGCATAGTCGCTGCCTCGCAGAACTGGACGGGCTGGCCGCGTTCCAGCGCGAATTGGAAGCGCGTGGGCTTGCCGACCGCGTGATGACTGTGGTCTTCTCGGAGTTCGGGCGGCGTGTGGCCCAAAACGGCTCCGGCGGAACCGACCACGGGGCTGCAGGAAACATGTTTGTCATGGGCACCAAGGCCAAGGGCGGGCTGTACGGCCAGTTGCCCAGCCTCACCACCCTCGAACGCGGCGACATGGTGTTCAACACAGATTTCCGCCGTGTTTGCAGCAGCATCGCTGTCAATTGGTTCGGCACCAAACCCATCGACGGGTTTGAAGCGTTGCCTGTGATCTGAACAGCGCGCGCGAAACCACTCAAAATACGCCGCTCTTCGGCGCTGGGCGCCTATGATGGTGCCCATGCGCTCCATCAGCAGCTTCGTCGCAGTGGTGTTCGTTCTGAGTGCAGCTCCGCTGTTCGCCGACATCGTCAGCGCTGGCGCGGTGCAGGTGCTGTTGCCGGCCAGCTCCTCGATCTATGGCGTCGCATCGGTGGTCGCCACCGCTAGGGACGGCCGCAGCATGGTGGTCGCCAGTAGTGCACTCATCACCGGGGGCTATTCCTTCAGCGCGTTTTTCTTCGACCGCTTCGGGCAACAAGTCGCAGCGCCGCAAGTGATCGCTTTTCCCGCAGGGCAAGCTGCCTACAACTTTGATGTAGCGGCGTCTTCAAGTGGCTTCATGATGGTGTACGACGCAACGCCCAGCGCTGCTGCAGGCACCAATCGCGAAGTGTATTACCGCATGTACAGCTTCACGGGCCAGTTGCTCGCCAACGGCCAAGCCAACACCATCACCAGTCTCAATGAATCGCGCCCCGGGTGCGCCCCGCTCGCCGGCGGTGGCTTCGCATTGGTCTGGGTGCGGCAGTGGCTGATACCGGGCAGCCCTTCGCAGGGCATCTATTTGCGGCGTTACAGCAACACAGGCGCGGCAGTTGACGCAATGGAGGTGCGTGTCGATGCCACCACCAACAGCTTTGGTGCACAAGATGCACCAGTGGTCAGCGCGTGGCCCACAGGACAATTGGTGGTGGTGTGGCATGACGGCACACCCGACGGGCTTCCGGGGCAAACGTCACCAGACAACTTCGGCCAAGCCATCGTTGCGCGTTTTCTCAGCAACACTTTGCAGCCCACCAGCGTGAACAACTTGGTGGTGAACAGCATCACTGCCAATGATCAGTTCGATCCGCGCGTGGCGGCCGACGACCGCAACACCTGCCTTATCGGTTGGTGCGGCGAGACAACGGCTGCTCAAGTCGATGGCTATTGTCGGCGCTTCAGCAGCACTGGGCTGGTCCTAACCCCGACCGACTTGCTATTGACGCCAACCAATACTTCCAGCCAATTCCTGACCAGCGTCGGCATCAGCAGCAACGGCGAAGGCGTGGCGGTATGGATGGACGGGACCAACACGCCAGGGCAACCCGCCCCGCGCAATAGCTACGCGCGCTTGACGCAGCAGGGCGCGCTCATCGAATCCAACTTCGTTGAGGCAGGTGGCACCGCCAACGAAATTCATAGCTTGCCGAAAATCGGCGCCGATGAGTACGGCAACATCCTCTGTGCGTACACCGTTGCGGTTTTCGCCACGACCAACCAACCGACACTGCGCTTGCGACGCTTGGCGCGCACTTGCATCACACCAGGCGCGGCTACCTTGCCCATCGGTGGCAGCATGAGCTTGATTCTGTCGCTGCCCTCCGACGCCAACCAACCGTACTTGCTCGCATGCTCCGCAGGCCAAGGCCCGCTGCCTTTGGACACTCGCCTGCTGCGTTTGGATTGGGACCTCATCTTGAACCTGTCCGTGTTCCAAGGCGGCGCTGGCATTTTCTATAACTTCACAGGGTTCCTTGGCGTAACCGGTTTTTCCTCTGACCCGGCGGTCATCGTGCCAAACATGCCTTCACTCGCCGGACTCAACTTGCACTTCGCTGCAGTCACCGGAGTGATGGCGGCGCCATCAGGCGTGAACACCGTCACGGACACACTTTCAATGACGCTGCTTTGACGCTGGGCGCGCTGCGAGTCAGTGCCGCTTCGGTTCGAACATTTCTGAATACTCCCGCAGCATCGTGGCCCAATGCTCGCTATCCGCAGCGCGCGGCACTTCTTGAGTCGCGGCCAAACGCACGAATGGGCGCGCGAATTCCCCGGCGCTGCACTGACGCCCGTCAGCGAGAGCAGCCACCCACCCTGCCTGCAAGGCGGCACCAAGCGCTGCAGACTCTGTTTCCAGTGGACATTCCAGCGTCACGCTGAGTGCTTGAGCCAGCATGTCGCGCCACAGCGCGTTGTGCGCGCCGCCGCCCACGCAGCGCACGCGGCTGAACGCAACGCCTTGCGCACGCAATCTCTTTGCCCCCAATGCGAGATTGGCAGTGATGCCCTCCAGTGCAGCGCGGAACAGAATCGGCCCCCGCAGCAAGCCCGGGCGCAGCCCATGAAACGACCCCGTGGATAGAGGCAAGTCCGGCACGCGTTCGCCGCTAAAAAACGGAACGCAACGCACACCGTGGCAACCGAACGGCACCTGAGCCGCGGCCTGTGTCAATGCGTCCATGCTGCCTCCACCAAAGGCCGCGCGCACTTCCTCCAACACATTGGTGGAGTTCATCACGCACAACAACGGCAACCACGCACCAGTGCTGTCGCAGAAAGCCGCGATAGCGCCGGAGTTGTCTATTACCGCACGATTGCTGCGCGCAAACAGTGTGGCGGAAGTTCCAAGGCTGAGGATGACCACGCCTTCTTCCCCGGCGCCAGCGCCCAACGCGCTGAGCATGTTGTCGCCCCCGCCCACCGCGATGGGCACGCCAGCGGGCAGCCCCGTTTGCAGCGCTGCCTGCGCGCTCACCTTGGCTGCGAATTCGTGGGGCGGACGCAGCGGTGGCAAACACGCGGCAGTATCTGGGCCCAATGCAGCTACAGCCGCTGGGTCGAACGCGCGCTGCACTGGATCGAAGAACCCGGTGCCTGAAGCATCGCCACATTCCATCCACGCCACGCCCGACAAGCGCCAATTGATGTAGTCATGCGGCAACAGCAGCGTGGCCACTCGCGCACGCAACGCTGCTTCGTGCCGCGCCATCCACAACAGCTTCGGAGCCGTGTAGCCTGTGGGCACCTGCCGTCCCAAGGTCCGCGAAAGCTCGGCGGCCTCGGCGCTGGTGCTGGTGTCGCACCACAGTTTGGCAGGGCGCAGCACGGCACCAGTTGCATCCAAGACCACCAGTCCGTGCTGTTGCCCCGACACGCTGATGCCGCCAATCACGCCACGCTGCGCAGCCGGTGACTGCATCAGTTCTTGCAGCACGCTGCACACCGCCTCCCACCAAGTTTGAGGGTGCTGCTCCATCGCGCCCACGGGCAAGCCTTCGATGAACCCATAGCTGCGCGCCGCGCGAGCAACCACTGGATCACGCGTGCTGTCGTGAGCCAAGCCTGCGTCCAGCAGCACCGCCTTGGTGCTTTGCGTGCCTACGTCAACACCGACGAACAAGGAGCTGCTCACCCACGCACTCCCAATAAGTGCTCGATCATCAGTTGGTCCAAGCGCTCATGACGCAAACCGCGCGCCCCAAGAGCATCAGGGTCGATGCGTTGCGCGCGCAAGGCCGCAGCGCGTTCGGTGCTCCAGCCCGCGGCAATGCCCTGATGCGCCACGCCAGTGTGATTGTGCTGCAGGATTTGCTGCACTTCGCTGTCGGCATCGAAGGCCTGCGCGCGAGCCTTCAAAACCTTGTAGGTGCGCATGCAGCCGCGAGCAAAATCCCACACACCTTGCTGATCTTCCGTGCGATAAGCGTGGGCATCGAAGTGCAGTGGTCCGGTGTAGGGCGCGTTCCCGGCCGTGCCTTCCAGCAGTCGCACCAACAAGAACGCACCGCGCAGATCTTCGCTGCCAAAACGCAAGTCTTGGTCGTAGCGCCCAATTTTTTGTGCGTTCAAGTCGATGTGAAACAACTTGCCCGTCTCCATGGCCTGGCCCACGCCATGCACCATGCTCAGGCCCGCCATGGTTTCGTGCGCCACCTCGGGGTTCACGCCAACCATCTCGTGGTGCTGCAAAGTGCTTATGAAATGCAGCATGTGCCCAGTAGTGGGGAGATAAGTATCGCCGCGGGGTTCGTTGGGCTTGGCTTCCAGCGCGAACACGATCGGGTAGCGCCGCTCCTTCACATAGCCGCACAGAAAATCTATGGCCTCGCGCATGTGGCGTATGGCTGTGATGGGGCTGCGGCAGGCATCCGCTTCGGTGCCTTCGCGTCCGCCCCAGAACACGAAGATGGTGGCTCCAAGGTCGTTGGCGAGATCCAGTGCATCCATGCACTTGCGCACCGCGAAGGCACGCACGGCTGGATCGTTGGCGGTGAAGGCCCCGTCTTTGAATAGCGGATGCGTGAACAGATTGCAGGTGGCCATGGGCACGCTCATGTGGCAGCGTGTCAACGCGTCTTTGAAACGCCCAACGATCGCATCGCGTTCGCTGGCACTCGCGTCGAAGGGCACGAGGTCGTTGTCGTGCAAGTTGACACCTGCGGCGCCGCACTCCGCCAAGCCCTCAACCAATTGCACGGGATCCAGCGCAGGGCGCACTGGCCCGCCGAAGGGGTCGCGTCCGATGTTGCCCACCGTCCACAAACCAAAGCTGAACCTGTCTTCACGCACGGGGTCGAACGCGTCCATGGGTTGCTCCGAGGGCGGAGCCTACTCCATGCTGCGCGGCGCGGCGCGGGCTTCAGGCGATGCGGAAGAACCTATGCGCGTTGTCCGTGGTGGCGCGGAAGAGCTGCGCTTCGGCAACTCCCTTCACGCGCGCCAATTCACGGGCAATGTGCACCACATGCGCGGGTTCATTGGGTTTGCCGCGGTAGGGCACAGGAGCCAGCCACGGAGCGTCGGTTTCCACCATGCACTGCTCCAGCGGCACCAAGCGCGCTGCGGCGCGCACATTTTCGCCCTTGGGGTAAGTGATGATGCCGCTAAAGGACACGAAGAAACCCCAGCTCACAAAGGGCTGCAAGTCTTCGGGGTTGCCGCCGAAGCAATGCAACACCGCACGCAGGCCGCGTGGGATGAATGGCTCCAGCACGCGCGCTGCGTGAGCGTGCGCTTCGCGGATGTGCAGCACCAGCGGCTTGTCCAATTCCAGGGCCAATTCCGCATGCCAGATCAGACTCTGCTCTTGTTGTCCCGGAGTGCTGGCGGAGCGATAGGAATCCATGCCCGTTTCGCCGATCGCCACGACGCGCGGATCTGCCGCGAGCTTGCGAATGGCAGCGAAGTCTGCCGCCGTGGCCTCTGCAGTGTCGTTGGGGTGAATGCCCACCGATGCATATAGCCCATCGTGGCCACGCACGAAATCCAGCACCACGGCGGAAGTGGCCGCATCGATGCCCACCACCAACGCCTCGGTCACTCCCAGAGCACGCGCACGCTGCCAAGCACCACTGCCATCGGCAGCAAGCTCGCCCAATGTCAGATGACAGTGAGTGTCAAAGAGTGTTTCCATGCCGCACGCTCCCCAGAAATGAAGCGAGGCCCCGCTCGGTGAGCGGAGCCCCGTTCAGTATTGAACCCGAAGGTTCTTACTTCTTCGCGAAGCTCGTCAGGCCGTAGCCCTTGGTCTTCAACGCCTTCTCGGCGTCTTCTTTGGTCAGAGTTCCCGTCTTCATGGTGACGGCGGCGGTTTTCTTCTCGAAATCCACCACGACTTTGTCGACGCCAGCAAGTGCTCCTAAGGTCGCACGGACCTTAGCTGCGCAGCTACCGCCTCAAGTCATTCCGGAAACGCCGATGGTGTAAACCACCGGGTCATCTGCGGTAAGAACCGCAGAACCAGTCGACGCAAAGCTCAACGGCATGAGCACGAGGCTCAAGGCGAGAGCGAGAAAGCCGAAACGCATGGGATATCTCCTGCCCAAAGGGCTGCCACTTATACCACCCAAGCGGGGCGATCCTCCACCAGAATTGTGACTCTTGGGGTCTTGAATGGAGCTCGCAGGGGCAAGAATGGGCCAGAGGTGGCGTGGACTCACGGGATTGGTAGAAAGCGCCCATGGGTTCCGGCACGGCACGCGATCCGAAGCACGATGGGCTGAACAAGCCCGATGCCGAGCTTTTGCGCATTCGCCTGTGCGATCTGGCCCTGCGCATCGAGGACAGCGAAATCGGACCGTTGATTGAGCAGTTGTGGCGCGAACTCGGCGAGCGAGGCCTGAAGTTTCGGCCTCAGTGCTACCTGAGCACGGAGTGGTTCGTTGAACAGGGCGAAACCTGCATCGGCATCCCCTTCTTTTTGGCGCACCCAAAGTTGATGCGCTTGGAGCGACGCCAGGTTCTGGATGTCGAAGGCGCCAGCGCCGACGAAGCCATGAGGATTCTGCGCCACGAAGCGGGGCACGCAGTGGACTACGCCTATCGCATGAAACGCAGCCGTGGCCGGCGCGAGATCTTCGGCAGCAGCAGTACGCCCTACCCCGAGAATTACACGCCGAGGCCCCATAGCCACGGCTTCGTGCGTCACCTAGACAACTGGTATGCGCAAAGTCATCCGGACGAGGACTTCGCCGAAACATTTGCCGTGTGGCTGACGCCGCACAGCGCGTGGGGCGAGCGCTACCGCAATTGGAAAGGTGCGTTGCGCAAATTGCAGTGGATGGACGCGCGCATGACCAAGCTCCGCGGCCAAGATGTGCGCGTTCAATCTGGCGCGATGCCACATGCCATCGCGGCGGACCAACGCACGCTGCAAGACTTCTACGATCAGCGCCTCGCCGCTCTCGCCGAGGAAACTTCGCCCGAATATGTGGATGGCGACTTGCGCAAGATTTTCGCGGGGCGCAGTGGCAACCCGAGCGCAGAGAAGGCCGCCGATTACATCCGTAAGAACCGCAAGCGTCTGCGCGAAGTGGTCGCCCGCTGGTCAGGCCTGAAGAAGTACAATGTCGACCACATGCTGTCCGCCATGACTGCCACCTGCCGCGAACTGGACCTTGTCCGCACCGCGCCCGAGGATGCGACGCTGAGCAATCTGGCGGCGTGCTGCGTGGCTCTCTCCAAAAACTACTTGTTCGCAGGCCGGTTCTCGATGTCCTCATGAAGCGCGAGCACAAGCGTGTCTTGTTGCTCTCGTTCGTGTCGCGCAAAGAAGATCTCGCTGTCGATTTGGGTGCGGCGCTGAAAACCCCGGAGTGGCTGAGTGAACACGACATCGCGCGCGCGTTGGCGCGGCTCGGCCACGAAGTCGAGGTGTGCTTGGTGTGCGACGAGGTGGAGCCATTGGCCACCCGCGTGCGCGAGTGGAAACCCGACATTGTTTTCAATCTGGTCGATGAGTTTCGAGGCAAGAGTGTCAACGACTGGAAAGTGGCGGCCTACCTCGAACTCCTCGGCGTGCCCTACACCGGCTGTGGGCCGCGAGGCTTGCTGCTGTCGAAAGACAAAAGCCTCGCAAAACAAGTGCTGCGGCCGCATCGCATCCGCGTACCCGATTGTTTCTTGATTGAGCCAGGCGCCGCGACGCGCAAGCCCGCGCGGCTGCAATGGCCGCTGATCGTGAAGTCTCTGTACGAAGAAGGCTCGGTGGGCATCTCCCAAGCTTCCATCGTGCGCGACGAAGCACAGCTGAAGGAACGCGCCGAATTCATCCATCGCACTTTCTCTCAGCCCGCCATCGCAGAGGAGTTCATCGAGGGGCGCGAGATCTATGTCTCGCTCCTTGGCAGTGGGCGCATCCGCGTCTTCCCCTTCCGCGAGATCCGTTTCGCCAGCTTGCCCGATGATGCAGCGCAGATCGCCAGCTTTAGCGCCAAGTGGGACGAGGACTACCGCAAGCGCTGCGGCATCACCAACGAATTCGCAACAGACCTTCCGCCGGAAACTGTGCGGCGCATCGTGCGCTTGGCGCGGCGCACAGCCAAAGCCCTGAACCTCGACGGCTACGCCCGACTCGATCTGCGCTTGCCGAGTGAAGGCGCACCAGTGCTGCTCGAAGCCAATCCGAACCCCTTCCTTGCACGCAAAGAGGATTTCGCGCTGAGCGCCGAAGCCGCAGGGCTCAGCTTTGCTCGGCTTGTCTCGAAGATTCTGAAACTCGGCTTCGAGCGCGGCGTGCCCTAGGCTTCAGCGCCCAAGGCAACGCCCATTCCTTCACAGCGACGCTTTGAAAAATGCACTGGCCTTGCGCAGGAAATGCAGCATCGAGCGCCCGCGCAAACCGTGAAGCTCGCCTGGGTACACCATGGTTTCCACTTCCACGCCGCCGTCGATGCAGGCCTTCAGGAACGACAGTGAGTTCTGCCACACCACGGTGTCATCCGCGCTGCCGTGCACCACCAAGAGGCGCCCTTTCAAACCCTTCACATGGGTTGCGGGATTCGCGAGCTTATAGCCTTCAGCGTTTTCCGCAGGCGTGTCCATGTAACGCTCGCCGTAACCCGTTTCGTAGTAGCCCCAGTCAGTGACAGGCGCGCCCGCGATGCCGGCTTTGAAGCGCTCACCTGCGCGCGTCATCAGCGTCAGGGTCATGAAGCCACCAAAGCTCCAGCCTAGGGCGCCCACGCGCGTGGCATCGGCGCCTGTTTGCAACAGCACATGATCTAACGCCGCCAATTGATCGCCCAATTCCACCGTGCCCAGTTGGCGATGCACTGCCTGCTGCCATTCGATGCCGCGTTGCAGCGTCCCGCGACCGTCGGCCATGAACACCACCTGCCCCTGCGCCGCCATCGTCGCCAGCCACAAGTTCCAACGGCCACCGCCATTCAGCCACTGGTCCGTCACCATCTGAGAGTGCGGGCCGCCGTAGACATAGTGGATCACGGGCGCGCCCTTAGGAGTCATCCCTTCGGGCGGCAACAGCATCCAGCCGTGCAGCGAGGCGCCATCCGAAGCCGTGCACTGAAACAGCGAGTCGCGACCGTGGCGCAATCCGCTGAAGGGGTCTGGCGCTGTGTGCAAGCGCTTGGGCGCGACACCGATACCCGTCGCGAACAAGTCCACAGCCTTTGGCAGTTCCAAATTGGTGTGCGTGTCCAGGAGCCACTGGTCATCTGCAGAGCGCAGCGCGGCATGATGGCCGCGGCCGTGCGTCAACTGCCGTTGCGTTCCATCCAAGGCCACATGGAACAGGTGCTTCTGCAGCGGGTTCTCGCCGCTGGCTGTGAACAACAAACCCTTGCCGTCGGCATCGAATCCCACAAACTCCTGCACATCGAAAGCGCCTGAAGTCAATTGCCGCTGATGCTTCCCCGCCGCGTCAAAGCTGTGCAAATGGCGCTGCCCGCTGCGCACCGAGAACCACAGGAACGCGCCAGCACCAGTAGGAATGAACAACGGCGGGGATTCCGGTTCGATCCACTGTGCATCCTCTTCGCGCAGAATCACGCCGCGCAACGCGCCGCTGGCCGCGTTCCAAGCACGCAATTCCATGTGCGCTTGAGCGCGGTCCACATGTGCAATCCACAATTCACTGCTGTCAGGGCTCCACGCAACATTGGTGTGCCATTCGTCGGCCTTGGCGTCCAACGCCAACCAAGTGGTCTGCGCAGATGCCAAGTCGTGCACGCCCACAGAAACGATGCTGCTGTTGCGCCCAGCCATGGGGTAACGCCCAGCTTTGGCGCGCGCAGGCACCGGTGCAATTTCGAAATACGGGTAAGCATCGACAGGGCGAAAATCCTCGCGGTAGAAGGCCACACGCTTGCCATCAGGCGAAAACCACAACCCATCATGGATGCCAAATTCCACGCGGTGCACTTCAACGCCGTGGGTGAGATCGGCATTGCCGCCTTCAGTGGCCGCGTGCACGCTGCCATCGCGCAGCATCACTTGCACATTGTTGTCTTGCACAAAGGCTGCAGCGGAATGATCTGCTGCGTACACCGCATGCTCTGCGCCATTTGGCAAACGAAAGAGCGCCTCGGCACTCGCCTTGGTGGCCACGCCGTCAGCGCCGCTGATTCCCAGCACCACGCGCACTAGTCCGCGCGGATGCTCCAACAACAACGAAGCATCGCCGGGTTGCCAGCGCAGCCCCGCAAGAGTCTCTGCACCAACGCCCGGCAGAATGGGTTCCAGCGCTGCCGCAAGCGCAGCGCCATCCAACACCACGCTCTCCGCACCGGTGGCCGCATTCACCAACACCAGCTCGGCACCGGCTGCAGTGGTGCGCACCCACGAGTAACTGGCGCCACTGGTTTGCCACTGCAACCCAGCAAGCCCTTGGGGCACGAACTGCGCTTGGTTGCGCACCCACGCATCCAGCGTGAATACGGGCGCTTCTTGCGCCTGCACACTCACACCAATACAGCAACAAACTGCGAAAACGACGAATGAGCGCATGGCAATCTCCAACGGGTAGGGCGCGCATCTTCCGTTAGCATGGCCCAGCCGGGAAGGTCCCGGCCACAAGGAAAGTAAACATGGCAATGATTGCACCCGGCGCCGTCGCCCCTCAGTTCAAACTCGACAGCCACCTCGGCACGAGCGTGAGTCTGTCGGACTTCGCAGGCAAGCAGAAAGTTCTGCTCGTCTTTTACCCTCTCGCTTTCACCCCAACTTGAAGCGTCGAAATCCCAGGCATCGAACAACTCAAAGGTGAGTTCGAAGCCTGCAACACCCAAGTCTTGGGTGTCAGCATCGACAGCAAGTTCACTAATGGTGCGTGGGCCAAGTCCCTCGGCGGAGTGAACTATCCGCTTCTCTCGGACTTCCATCCGAAGGGCGCCATGGCCGCAGCCTATGGGCTGTACCTGGATGCCCGTGGCATCAGCGACCGCGCCACCGTGCTCATCGGCACCGACGGCAAGGTGCAGTGGTCTGAATCCGTGGGCCCTCCGGGCAAGCGCGAAGCGGCTGATCTGCTGGCCAAGTGCCGTAGCTGCTGATCCGCTCCCAGAACTTCAACACACCGCGGGCGTTGGCACCACAAGTGTGCCGGCGCCCGCGTTCATTACTGCCGTGTGGCCCAGCGGCAGTGTGACTTGCGTTCCATTGTGGCCGCTGCGCAGCCCGCTCATCACTGGCACACCCAAATCGCCGCAGCGTTCTTCGATCACTTGGGCAAACTCAAAGTGCGGGCGCGCCGCGTCGGGCACCCAGCCCGTGAAAGTTCCAAACACGATGCCAGCCACGCTTTGGAGTCGGCCCGACAAACGCAATTGCGTGAGCATGTTGTCCACGCGGTAGGGCGCTTCAGCCACATCCTCCAGCAACAGAATCGCGCCGGTGAAATCGGGTTCGTAGGGCGTGCCCAATGTGCGCAGCAACACAGTGAGGTTGCCGCCGATCAGTGGGCCGACGGCCTCACCGCTGCGCACGCAGGTGCAACGCTCGCCAGCGAGGCTGATCACCCCTGGTGCTTCAAGCCCCAAGCAACGCAGCAGCGCCGCGCGTTCTGCGGCGTCGGTGCAATCCACTGCGATGGGCCCAAGGAAACTCACCACGCCCGCGCAGCGTCCGATGGCCGCGTGAATTGCCGTGGTGTCGGAGTAGCCGATGACAGGCTTCGGCCGTGCACGCAACGCTGCGTAGTTCAGCAGCGGCAGCAAGCGCAAAGCACCGGCACCACCGCGCAGACACCAAAGGGCGGCGATGTCGTCGCGCTCTACAGCGGCGTTGAAATCCGCAGCGCGCTCGGCGTCGCTGCCAGCCATGTGGCCATGCATGCCACGGGCGTGGGGCATCAAGACAGGTTCGAAGCCCAGCTCACGAACCGTGGTTTGCGCTTGGTCGAAGCGCGCTGCGGGGGCCACGGCACCCGAAGGTGCAAGCAGTGCGATGCGCTCACCTTGGCGCATGCTGGCACTGCCTTCTGAGCTAAGACCACTGCCACGGCGTGGTGCCCGTGGCAGTATTCGGCCAAGCCCCGCAGGCGACATCATGCTTCAAGCCTGCGGCTGGCCGCTAGGCGGCCGACACCCATCACTTGAAGCGCTTGGTGCGACGGGCCTTGTGGTTTCGAGGGCGTTTGCCGTGGTTGGCTTTGTTCAATTTGCGTGAATTGGCTGGCATGTTGTTCCTTGGCTCCACTGCGAGGCGCTGCAAGCAGGCCAGCTCAGGGGGCCCCATGGTGCGCGTTGGGGGCTGCTCATTCAAGCCTCGGTCTCGCAGACAGAAAAATGCGCGCCGCCGGCAGATGTTGTCCGAGCATGCCGCACCCAAACGCAACATTTTTCGCCGCAGAGCGTTCTATCGGTGCACCCAAGGCAGGATTATCTCCTATGAAGTTCATGCTCCTATTCGTTGTGGCGTTTTCGGTCTGTGTTCAAGCGCAGGCTCCGATCCTGACCGGCCTCAGCCCCAACAGCGTTGCCGCAGGCTCCAATAGTGCAAGTGTGACTCTCACTGGCGCCGGGTTCTCGCCCAACTGCACGGTGCGCTGCGGCGCCCGGGTGCTTGCTGTGAATTACGTCAACGCAACATCGCTGCAGGTGGCCTTGCCCGCGTCCGACTTGACCAGTGGGCACACGCTGCTGCTGCGCGTCGAACGCCCGCTGTTTGGCATTTCTGGGGCGCTGCCACTGCGCGTCACTGGAGAGAGCCTTGCCTCCGGGGCATGGCATTGCGTTGCTCTCACTTCAACTGCGAAAGCTTCCGTGTGGGGTTCCAATTTCTCCGGGCAACTGGGCAACGGCACTTTCCTCACCAGCGGCTACCCACTGCGCCTCAGCGCAACCGGCGTGGCAGCAGCGAGCGCAGGCCAAGGGCACACCTTGCTCGTGAACAACGACGGCACCCTGCGTGCAGCGGGCTACAACGCGTCCGGACAACTGGGCATGGGCGATACCACTACGCGTGGGACGCTTGCGGCGGTGCCGGGCATCAGCAACGCCATTGCTGTGGCTGCCGGTGGATACCACACCGTAATCCTCTTGGCCGACGGCACTGTGCGCACTTGTGGTGAGAATGGGTCGGGTCAACTCGGCCTCGGCGACACCACCGATCGCACATCCTTCACGCCGGTCGCTGGACTCTCGAGCGTCGTCGCCATCTGCGCTGGTGAAAGCCACTCGCTGGCATTGCTCGCAGACGGCAGCGTGCGCGCTTGGGGCTTGAACAGCAATGGCCAACTGGGCCTAGGTGACACGAGCATGCGCACCTCACCCACCGCCATCAACACACTCAGCAATGTCGTGGCGCTCGCCGCCGGTGGCTGGCACAGCTTGATGTTGGCCGCAACCAGCACGGTATGGAGCTGCGGCGCAAACCTATCTGGTCAGCTTGGCCTCGGTGACAACACCGACCGCATGACTCCCGCCAGCACCAGCGCCACTAATGTCAGCACCATCGCTGCAGGGGGCTACCACTCTGCGATTCTCAGCGCAGGCGGCACCATCCAAAGTTGTGGCGACAACACCAGCGGCCAACTGGGCTTAGGCGACAACCTGACCCGCACCAGCTTCAGCGTTGTTCCGTTGCTCACGGCCCGCGCTTTGGCCGCAGGTACTGCACACTCGCTGTTCCTTGGGCCATGGGGTTTGGTCTACGCCAGCGGCAGCAATACCTATGGCCAGTTGGGCGACAACAGCTTCGTCAACAGCAATTTTCCGGTGCAGGTTGCGTACCTCGATCTCACCCCGGTGACATTGGCGCTCAGTGCACAACTGCCTTCCACTTTCACCATCGAGACCAATGGCGCCATCGAACACGCGGGCCATGTCTACCTGAATGCGTTCTCGGCAGATCCGCTGAACGCGACTCAACCCTACTTGGGGCAGTGGTTCGGGTTGTTCCTCGCTTACGACGATTTGCTTTTCTTTGTCAACACGCCGCCCTTCGTGGGCGTCCTGAATGCTGTCGGAGTGAGTTCTGCGGCGCTGACCTTGCCGTTACCGACACTCACAGGACTGCAGATCTTCGGTGTCTCCACAGTGTGGGACCTGAACGCTGGGATTTACACCGGCTACAGCGCCATCGCTACGCACACCTTCTAAGGCTGCACGCCACTCGATCAGCGGCGAGCCCCAGAAGGCTCGCTGCTCAGTGCGCGTTGACAGCGACGCCAAGCCCGCTGGTGGGCTCGCGCTTGAACTGCACCGCTATGGCAAAGCGTTGCAGCGGATCGAGCAGTGGTGTGCCGCGCAACGACGCCACTGTGCCTTTGAAATCGATCACAACTCCAGGCACGGGCAACAACGAGAACTCATCCAGAACCCAGACTTGGATCACGCTGTTGGGCGCTCCGTTGAAGTCGAACGCAATATCCACGCCCGTCAAGACTCCAGACGGATCTGATGCTGCGTTCTCCAACCAGAATAAGACGCCTTCGTCACCTTGGAAGGGCAGCACCTGGGTGGCCACAGGGTTGTCGACGGCCACAAGCACCGGCGCGATGATGTCGAACTCTGGCACCCAAGGCGGGGCCGCAGACAGGACGACGGAAATGCGCACGCTGCTCGCAGTCGCCACACCGCAGGTGGCAATGCTGATGGGGCACGATCCCGAGTGCGGCAGCGCGGGGATGTTCACACGCGTTTCCCCCACGCCCAGTGGGTAGTTGAAGTGCTGCCCGCCCACACTGAGGTCATGGATGCGCGGTGCGCTACCAGTGCAGCCGGGTGCCGGTTCGATGCGAATGGTGACATCGTTGGCGTTGAAGCCCGTGTTGTTCTGCAACCGCCCAATGGCCGCGGGCGATGAAGTCCCGGACAACGCCGATGTAGGCATGTCCAGCGAAGTAGCCCCACCAGTGATGCTGATGGTGCCCAAGATGGCGGGCTGGGCCCAGACAGAAGCAAGCAACAAGAGTGTGCACAAAGCGTGGCGCATGAGATTCCTCCAAAGTCCGGGTCATGCTCCCTGAGCCGCGCCGCAGCGAGATCGCCCCAGACCCTTAGGAAGTGCGCACACACCCGCGCAAGGCCATGTTGCAACGCAAAGGGGCGGACCTTGCGGCCCGCCCCAGTGGAGAACGCACCCAGGAGGAGTTGAACCTCCAACCTGCTGATCCGTAGTCAGCTGCTCTATCCAATTGAGCTATGGGTGCAAATCGCGGCGATTCTACGGAGCACCGCGCCGCCTTCAAGTCACCCCACGAAAACCTGCAGCATGAGCGCGTGCTTGTCGCGCACCGTGGTCGCGAGAGCTGCGCTGGCATCCCGAGCTCCGCACGGCGAATGGTCGCTCTGCCGACCGGTCGGATGCACTCCAACGGTCGGCTGCCACGACCATGCCGCGCTGCGCCCGGGCTAACAGTGGACTCAACGCTGGGCATGGGCATGTGCCCAAGCGCAGAGCCCAGCGGCGGAGTGTGCTCCATGGGCGCGGCAGCCGGTCGTCTTCGCCCGACCGGCCGAGCGCCCATGGGCACACGCAGCCACGCCCGTGACCGCGCAGCAGGACCTATGCCTAGCTGCGGTACAGCGGGCGCTCGCGGCAAAGGGCGAGGACCTCGCCCTTCACTTGGGCGGCCACCGTTTCGTCCGTCGGAACACATAGCACGCGGTCCATCATGCCCACCACCCTGCGGAAATCCTCTTGCGTGAAGCCGCGCGATGTCATCGCCGGGGTGCCGAGGCGGATGCCACTGGTGACAAGCGGCGAGTTGCGGTCGAAAGGCACCATGTTCTTGTTCACCGTGATGTGCGCGCGAGAGAGCGCCTCTTCGGCGGCCTTGCCCGTGATATTCCGGCTGGAGAGGTCCAGCAGCATCAAGTGGTTGTCGGTACCACCAGACACGATGCGGTAGCCGAGGCTGCTGAAAGCTGCAGCCATGGCGGACGCATTCGCGATCACGCTCTTGCAGTAGGTGCTGAATTCCGGGCGGAGCGCTTCGCCAAAGGCCACGGCCTTGGCAGCGATGATGTGCATCAGCGGCCCGCCTTGAACTCCAGGGAACACCGCCGAATCCAACAGCTCGGACATCATCTTCAGACGCCCGCTCTTGGGTGCTGTTTTGCCGAAAGGGTTTTCATAATCTTTGCCCAGCAACAGCATGCCGCCACGAGTGCCGCGCAATGTTTTGTGCGTGGTGGTGCTGACCACATGGCAGTGCGGCATAGGATCGTTCAGCAGCTTGGTCGCGATGAGGCCGGCGGTGTGTGCCATGTCCATCCACAGGAACGCACCCACTTCGTCGGCGATGGCGCGGAACGCCGCGTAATCGAAATCGCGTGAGTAGGCGCTGGCGCCGATGGAGATCAGCTTCGGTTTCACGGCGCGAGCTTGATCGCGCACTTTGTCCATGTCGATGCGCCCTTCCAGCGGGCCATCAGCTTCCACTCCGTAAAACTCGGCTTTGTACAGCAGCCCTGAGAAATTGACCGGCGAGCCGTGAGTCAAGTGCCCGCCATGAGACAGATTCAGCCCCAACAGCGTGTCGCCGGGCTTCAAGAAAGCCAGATAGATGGCCAAGTTGGCGCTAGCACCGGAGTGCGGCTGCACATTCACCCAGTCGCAGCCGAAGAGTGCCCGTGCGCGAGAGCGCGCGAGGTTCTCGGCGTCGTCCACATGCACGCAACCGCCGTAGTAGCGCTTGCCCGGCAAGCCTTCCGCGTACTTATTGGTCAGCACGCTGCCTGCGGCTTCCATCACCGCGGGCGAAACGAAGTTCTCGGAAGCGATGAGTTCGAGGCCGTCTTCTTGGCGCTCCAACTCGCGCGCAATGCAGGCCGCGATTTCAGGGTCGTGTTGATGCAGTGCGCTCATGCTCGAAGCTCCTTGGGCGCGCGCACGATAGCGGCACGCCCGAAGCCGGGGAAGCGCGTCACTTCACTGCTGGGGTGGATCCGTCCGGCAGCGGCACGACTTCCTTCTGATCCGGCAGCTCGCCCCAGATGCCCCAGGGTTTCCATTTGCGCGGAGCTTGGCGTCGATCGGTCTGGATATGCCCGTACAGCGGCGTCACTTCTTCGTCGTAAGCCAGCCGCCCGTTCACCCAAGCCTTCTCTACAAAGGCGCGGTAGTCCAAGGGCTCGCGATCCAACAGCAACAAGTCCGCGTCCTTCCCCACTTCGAGGCTGCCCACGCGGTCGGACACTTGCAGCAATTCCGCCGGCGTCAGGGTAATGGCGCGGAGCGCTTCTGCATCGGTAACACCGCCACGCACAGCGAACGCCGCTTCAAGGTGCAAGCCCATCAAATCCCGCCCGCCAAGGAGTGTTGTGGTGATGCCTGTGTTCAAAGTGAGCACCGCCCAAGGTACGCCCGTGCGCTGCATGATCGCCGGGTTGTCGATGCGCCAACCATGCGGTGCACTGACATTGGGATCGGTGTAGGGCCGCGTGCCGCGAACACCCAATCCGCGCGGCAGCAGAACAACGCCGCGAGCGTGACGCCCCACTTCGGCAGGAATGGTCCATGCTTCTTGCGCTGTATGCAGCACTACGGGCACGCCAAACTCTGCGGCAAGGCCAAGCGCGTGTTCGATATGACGGCGATTGTCGGCGTAATAAAACACCGGGATGTCGCCATCCATGGCTTCTGCCAATGCGGTGCACGCTTCGTCAGTCTTCGGCTCTTGCGCGTCCTTCTTGCCACCAGCGAGTTCCTTCAACCACGCCTTGCGCGCGGCGCGATGCTTCTTCGCGCGTTCGAACAAGTCGCGCTGTTCGGCGATGGCACCACCGCCCTGCGGCACCGGCGAATTCAAGTACAGCGCCGCCGGCTCGCGCAGCGCGAAACCCTCCACGGTGCCATGCGTGAGCTTGCCAACCGTGCCGCCCAGCACGCCGGTGTGCGATCCCGTGAACGCGCTACCGGAAAACCCAAACAGCCCGGCGAAATCTGCCATGCCACCAGATTCATGGGCCGTGGTGATGCCGTTGGCCAGCGCCAGCACCATGAAATCTGCGAAGGGATCGAAACGGTGTTCGCCCTTTTCTTTGCCGCTCGCATTGCGCAAGCCCAACGGGCCTTTCGCTGCAATGGCGACGAAACCCGGGCACACATGCTTACCCGTGGCATCAATGACTTCCGTGCCCGCTGGAATGTTGATCTCTTGGCCGACATCCACGATCTTCGAGTCTTTCACGAGAATTGTGGCGCCTTGCAGCACGGGCCCGCTGACAGTGTGAATGGTGGCGCCCTTCAACGCGAACCACTTGCCCGGCAGCTTCGTTTCCGGTGCGGCTGGCTTGGCAGCGTCGGCAGCCTTCGCATCAACGGCTTTGGTTTCCGGAGGTTTTGCTTCGGGCTTGGGCACATCGCCCTGAGCGTGAAGCGGCATCCAAGCGAGCAAGGCTGCAAGCAGCACGAGTGCGGTGCGCATCAGTTGTCCTCCTTCGAGGCTGAATAAATCTGCGTGCCACCCACTATCACCTGCACCAAGCGCGTCGCCGGGGCAAAGGGCTCGCCGTCGAACAGCAACACATCGGCGTTGCGCCCCACGGCCAATGCTCCAACACTTGCGCCCAGCCCTAAGACATCCGCTGGAGTTTGTGTGCATGAGCGCAGCGCATCGTTCGGGTCCATGCCGTGGCGAATCAAGTCCAACACTTGAGCGCGAAACTCTGCGAGCCCACCGGGCGCGCGTTGATCGGCCAGCAGGGCCAAGGGAATGCCTGCGTCCAGCAGCATCACTTGAGTGCAGCGGCGCGTGGCCACGAAAGGCACTTGGCTTAGCTGCGGCGAGAGCACGACGGTGAAGCCTAGACGCTTCAATTGCGGCAGCACGCGCCAGAGATCTGGCCCACCGCGCATGGGCATTCCGGTGAAAAGCAATGCGGGCCGGAAAGCTACCTCGGCCGCAAAAATGGGTTCTGCATGCAGCAGCGCTGCTGCACTTGTCAGAGCCAACACTGCGGGAAGCTTCGCACGCAACGCTTCAACCAGCGGCATCAGCTTCGGGTCTTGCGTGGGTTCTTTCGCCGCTTCCTTCTTGGGCTCTTCAGGCTTCTTCTCGCCTTCCTTCGCGGCTTCTGCAGGCTTGGCTTCCGCTGCTTTCGCTTCTGCAGGCTTCGTCTCCGCAGGCTTCGCCTCTTCGGGTTTCGTTTCGGCCGGTTTGGCCTCTGGCTTCGCTCCGCCCTTCTGAAACGCTTCCAAGTCGCTGATGTATTTGCGCGCCTGAGCCAAGGTCTTGATCATGAATTCGCGCGTGGCTGTGCCGGGCTCGAAGCCAAGGGCCAGCGCAGCACGATCGTCGCGCACCAGTGCAGCCACATCTGGCAGCGTCTTTGCAACGGGCACAGGCTTCACCAACGAAATCATTCCCGGCACTCCGCCACCGGATGGAAATAGCGCCACCGTGGTGAACCCCGATTCAGCGAGCTGGCGCACTTCCGTCACGCTCGGGTCTAAACGCCCGCGCAAGACCTCGTCGCCTTTTAGAACCGAGCCAGAAAGCTCCATGCGTTCGCTCGTGCCGAAGAACTGTGCAGCAGGATGCACGAAGCCCGGCGTGGCCATCCACGAACGCTTTTCCATACGAGTGGCCCCAGCAGGGATTTCCACGCTCGCTTCAGGACCCACGGCGGTGATCTTGTCGCCGGTGACAACGATGACGGCGTTGTCCACCGGTGCACCGCTGACGGTGTAGGCACGGCGCACAAACCACGCTGTCACCGGTGCGCTCGCTGCAGGGGCGTCAGCCTCGGGCGTCGCTTCTGGCTGCGCCGGCGGGTCTTGGGCCAGCAGCGTGCCAGCCAAGCAGAGCAGTGCGGCTAAGCGCAGCACCTTAGAAACGCTGTCCGTCGCGTGCGGCGTCATAAGCCACCTTTCCGTTCACCATGGTCAGTTTCACTTTGGAACGCGGATCGAACGGATCGCCGCTCCACAAAACAATGTCTGCGTCTTTGCCCGCTTCGAGCGAACCCACGCGCTTCTCGATCTGCAGCATCTTGGCCGCGTTGATGGTCAAGCCCTTCAGCGCCACGCCTTCGGGCAACCCATGCCGAATGGCCATGGTCCCTTGGAAGGGCAACTCTTCTTGTGGCACCACTGGCGAGTCAGTGTTCAAGCCAATGCGGTCAGAGCTGACGCCCAGCCAGAACCAACTGGCCGCGAGCCCATAGAAGTGCCCGTCGTTGGGGCTGAGCCAGAAGATGCGCGGGCCGCAAGCAGCCGGCACTTCCAATTCCACTGCCAACGGCGCGTTGATGAACCCATCGAACTCGCCGTGGTCAATGACAATCTTCAGCTTCAAGTCCCGCGCCAACATGCGCAGAGTGCTTTGCACTACTTGGAAGATCTGCGTGTGCACGGCGCAGGGGTATTCGCCACGGAAGAGCCCGCGCAAATACTCGTAGCGCGAATCCTTGGCTGGCGCGGTGCTGCTCTTGCCACTTTCGAAGTCGTTCCACGCGTCGTGATAGGCCTTACCTTCCAGCAGCACATTGCGAATCATCCAGTTCATGCCCATGCGGCCAGAACCAAGGTCGCCATTGCCGCGTTCAGGGTTGCCGGCTTGCGCGATTTTCAAGGCGCCAGGGAAACGCACCACCACATCTTCAGGCTTGTCCCCGAAAGTTTTGACGATGACGCCGAATCCGCCCATGTTGGTGCCGGATCCAGGAATGGACAGCACGGTGGTGACGCCACCGGCACAAGCAATCCGCATCTCCGCTGAGTTCAGCTCGATGTTGTCGAGCACGCGCAGCTCAGGGTTCACCTGATAAACGATGTCGTGCAAGTCCGAGGCTGCTGTGTGGTTGTGCAGATCGATGAAGCCCGGGATGACGCGATGTCCGCTGGCGTCGATGACGCGATAACCGGCTGGTACCGCAACAGCACCCTTGGCGCCCACCGCTTCAATGTGTCCGTCTTTCACCAACACCACGCCGTCGTCGATGGCTGGGCCATTCATGGGAAACACTTGCCCGCCTGTGATTGCGAAGCAACCATCCTGCAGCGGAGCCGTTGGGCCTACCTGCGCGCGCAACAGTGCGCAGCACACAAGCCCAAGCACCAGAGCTGTCTTCAACATCAGCGACCTCCCCCGTCAACGAATTGTCCGCCCACCATGACGCGCAAGATGCGCGTCGCGGGAGCGAACGGGTCTCCACTCAGAATCACCATGTCAGCGTCGCGACCATTTTGGATGGCGCCGAAGCGCGCTTGCTGCCCTAAAACCATGGCGGGCCAGCGTGTCAACATTTTCAGCGCGTCGTCGGTGTTCATGCCTTGCTGCACCGCGTGAGCCGCAGCGGCATACAACCCCGCACCCGAAACGCCCATGCCGCGCAGCAAAACCGGAACGCCAGCGCGAGCAGCGTGAACCACAGTGGGCCAATCTTTGCCTTCAACTTGCAACACCGGTGCGCCTGCGGGCGCAAACGCCACACCCTTCTCTTTCAACAGCGGCAGCAGCGCGGGTAAATTCTCGGCACTCAGCAGCACCACACGCATATCCAGTTCGTCGCGGAGCAACGCAATCAGACCGCGCGCCATGCGCTCGGAAGCCACAGCCAAATACAGCGGCGCTTCGCCAGCAAGCACTTCTTTCCATGGCTCCATGGAAGCGTTCTTGCGTGGAGCCTTGGGTTTGTCCTTGGGTTCGGCGGGCTTTGCGGCTGGCGCGGCGTCCTTTGCTTCCTTACCGTTCTTCGCGTCCTTTGGGTCCTTGGATTCCTTCGCGTCGGCAGCCACAGCGTCGGCAGCCGCGGGCACCGAAGCATCGCGCGTCATCAAGAAGCTGCCGGCAGCTTCTGCGTCCAATGTCAGCGTGCCGCGCCACTCGGAGCGCAACAGCGTGCCTTTGGCCACCACCGCTTTTTCGCCCAACTTGGCTTCAATGCGCAGCGCACCATCTTCAAGGACTGGCGTGCCTTCCAATGGGTCCTTGCCTTCGATTTTCACGATGGCGACCATGACATCTTTGCGCTTCTCGAAACGCAATTCCGCTGAACTGCAGCCCTTCTCCAGCGCCGACGACCACACCTTTCCGTGCCACACGCCGCCCAGAGTTTCGCGCGCAATTCCCATAGCAGCGGGAGTCACCGCGCGCGGTTGCGCTGCGACGACATCCGGGTTTTTCTCGCGCCACGCGGCAAGATCTTTGTCGTACTTCTCCAAGGCCTCGAAATACTTCTTCACACCATCCACTTGCTTGCGCAAACGATCGACTTCTTCCAACGACCAGCGAATGGTGCGGTAGTCGCACACGATGCCCGCCACGGGCAGCACCACAGGGCTCGGCTTCACAGCGCCAGCCTTCACAACCGACAGCGCGCCGCTGATATTGCGGCCACCACCGGGCGTGAGCACCATGGTGGTCACACCAGCCTGCGCTGCGGTTTTCACATCGGCCTGTGTGGCGTCGTAGAGCGAAGAGGGATGTGTTTCTAATCCGAGCGGCGGCAGCGTGGCGGCGGGCTCAACTTCGCCCTCATCGTCGCGCAGGTTTTTGATGCCGCTCTGCGTACCAGCATCGACAAATCCCGGGACCACCACCGCGTTGGGCATGTCCACAATGGTTGCGCCCGGTGGAATGGTGACGCCCAATCCAACACCGGCAAACTTGCCATCCACCACCAACACGGTGCCGCCAACAATGGTGGTGCCATCGCCGGTCAGAATCTTCACGCCGCGCAGCGCGACGGGCCCTGCGCTGGCTGCAACCCCGGCTGCTTCGCTGCCGGACATCATCGCAGCATCACCGCCGTGAACGAGTTTCCCCCGCGCAATCACAGCAACGGGACGCGCCGCAGACAGCAACGGGTCGCGATCGAACAGCGCGAGGTCGGCCACTGCGCCCTCGCGAATGATGCCGGCTTCGATGCCCAGCACTTCTGCGGCACCAGCGGTCACCGCTCGCAATACTTGGGCGCGATCGAATTTGTCGCTGACATGTTGGCCCGCGTACCACAGCAAGTCCTGCTCTGCGCCACCTTCGGGCACCGCCAAGGCCACACGCACTCCGGCAGCATGAAGCAGCGCTGCTGCGTCGGGCTTCACTTCTAACGCGCGCTGGTTCCGTGGGTCTAAGCCCGGGTGCGCGCCTTGTTGCAAGACCACTGCTGCCTTGGCTTGCGCCAATGGCCCAGCCAGCTTCCACGCTTCGCGCCCGCCTTCGATCACCAACGAGGCACCCGCTTCAGCAGCCAATTCGAGAGCCAGTTGGATTTCCGCTTCGCTATCGGCGCGCACACGCAGCGGCGTCTTGCCCGCCACCACGCTGGCCAACGCCACCAACGCACCACGGTCGTCTTCGTCCCAATCGCCATCGGTGCCTGCAGATAGCTTGCGTGACTCCGCAAACAACTCGCGCAACGCCAGCGCCGCGCCACCGCGCGTGCGTGGCAATTGGCGCTGCACATGAGGGCGGTTCTCAGGCCCCGGCGGAATCGCAGGCACATACAACGCTGGCGGATTCCAAGCACCTGGAGTCAGGACGGCATGCACCGCGCCCGCTGCGGGCAGCACACCGCCGCCTTCGCTGACAGGCCCCAACGAGACGGCGGAGCCTGTGCCGGGCACCAAGCGTTCGCGCCCTGGCGAAAGCCACGCGCTCGTGATGCCGGAAAACAATGTGGGTTGGCGCGCGAAGGCGTCATAGCCGTCGCCCGCGCGCACTTGCGGGAACACCGAGCGCTCGCTAACTGGCAACGGCGCGATGCTCACCGAATCGGCCAGCACTAAACCCGGCAACAACACGCCGCCAGCAACGCTGATCAGGCGTGCATCCGCCGCGCTCAAGGTGGAATCGCCGATGACGGCGATGCGGCCGTCGCGCACCAACACGGAACGGTTTTCTTGAAACCCACTGCCATCGAACAGCGACACGCCGCGGATCAGAATCGTCGTGGCTGGTTGCCCTGCGGGCTCTTGCGCCGCTAGGCCCAACGCGCAACACAGCAACAAACCAAAGGCTCGCAGTAAGCTCATCGACCCACCCCGAAGATTTCTGTCAAACGCGGGTCTTTGGAACGCTCGTAGGCAACCTTGCCGCCAATGATGCCGGTTTCTACCCACGCGCGCCCGCTCAGCGGATCGTCGGTGAGCACCAGAATGTCGGCATCTTTGCCGGGTTCGAGACTGCCTTTGCGCGCACCCATCCCAATGGCATCCGCTGCGTCGCATGTCACTGCTGCCAGCGCTTCTTCACGAGTCAATCCACTGCGCACCAACGAAGCCGCTTGATACCAGAGGTAGCGCCGTCCCAGCGACGATGGCGCTGTGGTCACTGCGAATTTCACTCCGGCCTTCTTCAGCATCTGCGGCAGATTGCGCACCACTTCTTCGCCGCTTTCTGGGTCTTGTTCGCGGAACTCAAATTCGCTGTCGAGGATGACCGGCAAGTTCTTGCCGGTCAACAGCGAAAACGCACGCCATGTACCACCGCCAAGCACCAAACGAATCTTCAGCTTGTATTCGTCGGCGAGGCGCAGCGCTTGATCGACATCGGCTGCGGTGCCACAGGCAATCCACGCGGGGATTTCACCGCGCAGCATGCGCGCGAGTTCGCGCTTGCGACGATCGAGTTGGAAAGCCTCAAGATCAAAGCGCCCGTTGCCGCTAGCTGCCGCGGTGCTCTCTGCCTGCTTGCGCTCCAGATGCTGCTTGGCGTCGTCCAGCGCTGCGCGCAGTTTCGCCAAGTGCGCCGCACGATTGCCGGCAGACGGAATCAGCGACAACTTCATGCCCGCGTTGTCCACTTGCAGCAGGTCTTCGACCACCAACCCACGCGGCCGCAAGATGACGCCCGTCCCGCCGATGATGGTGCGTTCACCAGGCATCAGAGCGATGGTTAGGTGCCCGTCGCGCAGACAGTCCTCGAAGAAGGGGCGGCTTGGGTCCACGCCATCCAACACCGAAATGAACGGCGTCACTGGCACCATTTCGTTGCTGCGGTCCATGCCTTCGCTGGTGTGGGCCAGCACAAAGCCCGGCATGATCACGCGGCCACGCGCATCAATCACTGTGGCGCTGCCGTCTGCGCTCAAGCCTGGGCCAACAGCTTCAATGCGCCCGTTGCGCACCAACACATCGGCCTCAGCCAGCTCGGCACCTTTGCAAGGAATCACCTTGCCACCGCGCACCAACAGATCCTGCCCTGCAACCAGCGCCACCGCCGCCAAGAAAACTGCAATGCTTCTGAGAATCATGAATCACTCCCCCTTTGCGGCGGCTGGCCGCAACACAATGCGTCCTTCGGTCATCACCAACACTGGCGTGCTGGTTGGCACCAACGGATCGCCACTGAACACCACGAGATCAGCATCCTTGCCCGCTTCCAACGAACCCTTGTGCTTGGCGATGCCCAAGATGCGCGCGGGTTCCAAAGTCAGCATGCTCAACGCGCGCGCGGGGTCAAGCCCGTCGCGCACCGCGAGACGCGCGTAATCCAACAGATGCGTACCTGCACTGTCGCCACCACCGGCAAAGGCGCACAGCACTCCGGCGCGCACCAATTCGCGGGCCTGCGTGGTCACGGGAACGCGGTTCTTGTCGACGGTGGTTTCACCCGCGCCAACGCCCGGAGCCATGCAACAATCCTGGCCCAAGTCGAAGAGCTGCTCTTCGCTGGTATCGATGGGGTGCGTAATGCCCTGCGCCGCCAGCGCGCCCAAGCGCGCACGCACTTCAGGCTCCACTTCGTGCAAGTGCTCGCTGTGCAGCGTGCCCGCGCCGTGGTCGTGAACAGCATCCATGCCGCCGCGCCCGCGCTGCCGCGCGTACTGCGCCCAATGCTGTTCGCCCAAGAGCAAGGGCACGCCCCGCGCCTTCAAGTCCGCCGCCGCGCCGGACGCGCGCACAGCCCCAGCACATATGTTGTGCGGGATGTGCAGCTCGTCGATCAACCGCAGCGCCGTCCAAATCTCTTTTTCCGTTTCCGTGTACCAGACCACAGTGCATTCGCCCTTGAGCGCGGCCACCAATGGCATCCAGTCGGCTTCGATGGCCGTGCCTGCCTTCAAGGCTTCTTGCACCTGAGTGAAGCTGGTGCGGACATCGTAGACAACGCCCATGCGCGAATTGGGTCGGCGCGAATAAAACCCCTGCCCGCCGCCGCCAGAGTTTCCGGCTGCGGGGTCCAACCCGAGTGTGACGCACAAAAATGCGCCTTCATGGCGCGGGGTGCTGGACTGCGGCGATGTCGGCACGACTTGTGCCGCACCGGCAATCACTGCGCGCGTGCCCGGGCGCACCAGCAGCGTGGTGACGCCCTGCGCTAAGCGGCGCTTCACACTGACATGACGCGGTTCGTAGAGCGCTGCGATATTCACTTGCGGTGTTACTTCGCGGCCTTCCTCGTTTTCGGCTCCGGCACGCGCCAATCCTGCGCTGCTCCAACCGTCGATGAACCCAGGCGCAATTTCTCCGGCACCGCAATCCACAACTTCGTCACCGCTCAGCGCTTCGTTGCTGACCTCGGTGATGCGACCGCCAGACACCGCCACCCACGCAGGCGCCACGACACGCCCATCGCCCAAATGGGCCTTGGCTGCCTTGATCACCGTTTGCGCGTCCAGCGCAGCTGCACAGAGCAGCAACACCAAAAGGCCTTGCATCTTTTTCATCGGATCACTCCTTGCTTGCAGGCGCCACTACGACGCCTCCGTGAGGCGTCACTACGACGCCTCCGTGAGGCGTCACTAAAACGCCACCTTGAACCACGCGCAGCAGTTGCGCCCGCGCATCCGCGGGGTGTTTGCTGAACACCAAAACATCGCCCAGCTTGCCACTGCTGATCGAACCTACTTGGTCGGCCACGCCCAGTAATTCCGCCGCCGACAAGGTCAACGCACGCAATGCTGCGTCTTGCGCCAAGCCGCCGCGCACGGCAGTCAAAGCGCACAAACGCAGCGCACTGGCTGGCAACTCTGGTGCTGCGCTGCTGAAAGCGATGACGCCGCCTGCAGCCACATGCCGCGCCGGCACGGCGCTCAAGCGATCAGACAGCTCTGGCAACACGCGCGCGAACACGGTGCCACTGAAGGCCTTGGCCGCAGCATCGACGGAATCGCAGGTGTCCGCGGTGGTGAATAGGACAGCGCGCCCCTTGGCTCGCGCGCCCAAACGCAGGGCCACTGCCACTTCGCGGTCGGTGTGGCAACCCACCAGCACGCCGCGGTCGACGGCGGCAGCAGCGTCATAGGCCGGTGCGCTTGCGCGTTCCAACAGTGCCAATGCGCCCATCAGGCTCGTAGGTTCACGCTCGCGGTCGTAGCTGCGTTCGCGCAAACACACGGCCAAACCTGCGTCGCTTTTCAGCACCTTCAATTCGCCGGTGGCAGTCGCACGCAACACAGCAGCGCGGCCGCCGAGCACATTGCCATCTTGCGGAAGCACCAACCAAGTGCTGGTTCCTGCCGCCAGTTGCCGCTTGATGGCGGGGTCGGATGGGTCCAGCGCATCCGCGAGGCGCAAGTCGGGCATCATGGCGCGTTGCGATTCCGCAAGCCCGCGCCGTGCACCGACACCGCAACCTGCATCCACGAAGCCCGGCACGACCACGCCTTCAGGATGGTTGATGACTAGCGCTTTGTCTGGCTCAGCCACATCCTTGCCAACCGCAGCGATGCGCCCATCGACGATGAGCACTGCACCGGGGCTGTAATTCTCGCCCGACACGGTGATGACGGTGCCCGCACGAATCACGATGGTGCCGCCCTGCGCGCATAACGGCGTGATCGCGGCCACCAACAGCAGTAGGGACAAGGTGCGTTGCATCATGACTTCTTCCCGTCGATC
The DNA here is from genome assembly GCA_945907755.1 of Singulisphaera sp. GP187. GTDB lineage: Bacteria > Planctomycetota > SXUL01. The sequence continues at coordinate 53,659 of CAMDTN010000006.1, forward strand.
ACGCTTGTGCCAAACACCATTTTCTGCGGGGCCGCGCCATCGAGACTGAGCTTCGAGGTGCGCAATTGCAGCAGCGCAAGGCGCCCGGGCTCGACACTGCCGCAGCGTCCGCCCAACCCAATCGCTTCAGCGGCACCGAGCGTGAGCGCGCGCAGGGCCGCAGCCTCACTGAGCCCTTCGGCTACATGCAGCGCCGCGATGAGCGGTGCAGAATCGCTGCGATACCCGCGAGCACCGGCAGACATGAAAGCGATGCGCACCCCTGCCGCATCCAGCTTGGCCGCAAGATCATTACGACGGCGCGGCGCCAGCAACGGCGACACCCACAAGGGTTGCGCTGGGCCCAAGACCACCACGGCCTTCGCTGTCGCCAGCTTGTCCGCGACTTCATCGGCCTCGCCACCGCCGAGCAGTACCAAACGCAATCCCTGCTTGGTGGCCAATTCCAATGCTGCTTCGATGTCTTCACGCCAATGCGCTTCGATGCGCAACGGGGCCTTGTGATCCAGCGTGCGCAACACTGTCTCGTGCAACTCTTCGATCCGCGGCTTCTGCGGAGGCAGCGATTTCTTGTCGGTTTTCTCGGGCTTGTCGGGCTTGTCAGCCTTGGCCTGCTTGGCCTCAGCCTCCTTCATATCCTTCGCGTGCTTCTCGACATCCTTCGTGTGCTTTTCGAAACTGGTGCGGTAACGCCGCGCAGCGCTTAACGCCTCGCCCACGGCAGCCACTTCGCCCGAACGCCCCATGCGTCCAGCAATGCCTTGGGCACGAGTGCCGATGGCAAAACTCAAACCGGCCAAGCGTTCGAGCACTGTGACATTCGCACCTTTCGGATCTGTGCTCGCGACGCACCCGACCAACCCGCGGGAGGCGTCTTGCAGGGCGATGTCCACATAAACCAAACCGATGCCAGCGCGGGCCAGCCGTTCGCGTGGCAGTGAGTCGTGGCCCTCAAACATGTCTGCGGCCATATCGCCAGCGCCGCCACGGAACGCCGAATCATCGAGTAGGCCCAAATTGGCGGCATCCACAAAGGCAGGCGAGATCACCAACCCGGTGGCATCCCACAGCGTGGCACCTTCGGCCTTCAGCCCTTCGCCCACGGCCTCAATGCGCTCGCCAACGATGAGCACATCCGCCTTGCGGGGAGCGCTATCCGCAGAGGTCTGCACCTGACCGCCCACAAGCAGAAGTCGTTGCTCTGGCGCAGATTGCGCCGACGCCATGCCGCGCACGAAAACGAGCAAGAGCAGTGGCAACAGGAGTATTCGCATGCATTGGGCTCCGCGGGAGAACGGACGCACAGTATACGGGGCGCGCCGCGCACTGTGGCTTGTGCGCTGCGGCAGGCGCCCCGCGCCTCTGCCCCGTGCTCTGCAACACCGATTCGGAATAGAATCATCCACCCTTCGGTTCAATCTGCTGGCTCGAACGCAGCCCCAGCATCCTTGGCCACCATGAATAAAACCAGCGACATCAACTCGTTCGAGCGCGCGCGCTTCCTGCTGCTGCTGGACCCTGTGCTGCCCGGTTTGTGGCGCACGGCCTTACGCCTTGTGCGTGAACGGCACGGCGCAGAGGACTTGCTGCAAGCCGCCACGCTGAAGGCCCTGCGCTTCTTCGATTCCTACGCCGAAGGCACCAATTTCAAAGCGTGGATGTACCGCGTTCTGTACACCACGCACATCAACCAACGGCGTGACCGCGAACCCGACGCGCTGCAGTTGATCGAAAGCATGGACCGCGACCGTAGCGGCGCCGGCCTCCTGCGCGAACTGGAGCGACCCACCCATGCCGAGCGCGCGGCCGCCGTGCTGGACGCGGTGGACGACCAGATCCGCGGCGCCGTGGATCGATTACCAGAGCACTTGCGCATCGTGTTCTTGCTCAGCGCCATCGAAGGCCTGAAGTACCGCGAAATCGCCACAGTCTTGGAATGCCCCATCGGCACCGTCATGTCGCGACTGTTCCGCGCACGCGAGGAGTTGCAAGACCAATTAGCAGCGCACGCCCGTGACATCGGCTGGCCAGTGCCAGCACGCGAAGACGAGGTGGCCGAATGAAATGCGTTGAAGTGCGCACACGCATGCCCTTGCTGCTCAGCGACGAAATGGAAGCAGCTCATGTGGTCGCAATGTTGCAGCACCTGAACATGTGCGCGCAGTGCAGCGAGCACGCACGCAACGAAGAGCGCATTCGTGCACGGCTGGTGGCGGCGCTGGGCAGCGAAGCCCTACCCGCCAGTGTGCAAGCGGGGTTGACTGCGCTGCTGGCTGCGCCGGCCACGCGCGTGCAGCGTTGGTGGCCATGGGCCGGAGCCGCAGCGGCCATTTTGCTGTGCTGCCTGCCGTTCTTCGAACAACAACCCAGGCCTGCGAGCGATCCGCAAATTCCAGAGACCCCGACAGTCGGCACCACTTTTTGGGGCCCCGACGGCGTGCAGCAGAGCGAACGCACACCGCTGGTCGACCTCGCGCGGCTTGAGAATCTGGCCACCACCGAGCGCACCCTTGATGGGGCTGCACTCGCCGTGTTCTACGCCGGCCTCACAGACATCGAACGCCCGCAAGGTTGGTACCGGCTGTTCACGCCCGCCGCACAACGCAACAGCCCCGTCACTGAAGCACGCGTGCCTGCTGATCGTTCGCGCATCTTCACACTGACTCTGGGCACTGCCATGGAACTGGGCCTTGATGTTGCGACGGATGGCGTCCTTGGTGGCGCGCGCGTGTTAGGCGACACCGCGGCCCAAGTCGTGGTCATCCGCGACGGCGACCAATGTCATGTGCTGGTGACTTCAGGCCGCCTGCGTTCGCTGGCCTTCATGCTGCATCTGGCGGCGCGGTCTTCGTCGAACTGAAGATCAAGTCCCGTGCGAATAATGAAGGCCAGAGTTTGGCCAATGCACCAAAGACCGAGCGCGCCACAGGGGCGCGACACACGGCGGGCCACAGGCCTTTAACCCACAGCGCTGCGTAGCCGCTGGTGTGGCGCACTCGCAAGCCTTGCGCCCGCAACATGCGCTGCAATTCAGGGCGTGCGAAAAAGCGCAGATGGCAACGGTCTGTCGCTGCGCCTTCGATTTCGGGCATGCGGCCGCACAACAAGTGCAAGCGGTGACGCCAGTGCGCGATGTTTGGAATCAAGAGCAAGAAAGTGCCGCCCTGAGCCAACACACGCACCCCTTCGCTGAGCACGCGTTGATGGTGGTAGCGGTGCTCCATGCCGGAATCGCTGATGACGCAGTTGAAGTGCGCGTCCGGGAATGGCAGCGGTTCCGCGTCGGTGTCGCAAGCGACTGCGTGCAGACTCTTGAGCTGCGCGCGGCGCGTGGCCAGCACAGACACTTCCGTCATGCACACCTCATGGCCCGCTGCACGCAAGCGTTCGGCCAACATGCCGGGACCACCGTCGATGACCAACACCTTCGATCGGGGTGGAACCAAGGCCAGCAACATCCCGAGGCGTTCTTGGTCGACGCGATCGTCTTTTGCCGCCCAGTAACGATCGGCTTCTTGCGCCAAGTCCATCAGCCACGCCTCGTTCCACGCTGGCGCAGCACGCGCGCTGGCACGCCAGCGGCCACAGCACCAGCGGGAATGTCGCGTGTGACCACGGCACCCGCGCCGATGACGGCACCTTTGCCGATGGTGACACCATCCAGCACCACAACGCCAGTGCCCAACCACACATCGTCTTCGAGACAGATGCCACCACGGCGGCGCAGCGGCTGGCCAATAATGGGTGCACTTGGGTCATCGAAACCGTGATCGTAGGGATACAGAGCGCAGCGTGGCGCTAACTGCACGCGCGCACCGATGCGCACTGGTGCCAGTGCTGTGATGATCGTGTCGGCCTGCAAATGCGTGTCGGCACCAATGCTCAGCGAGCCGCCTTCGGCGATGTGCACGATGCTGCCGCGCCAAACGCTGACACCATCGCCAACGATCAAGCGCGAGGCCTCGTCGGGCATCCACAGCACGCAATCATCATCGATGAACACATTGCGCCCGAACTGTGCTTGGCCTCGCAAGCGCACTTCTGCGCGTGGCGAAATCCATGGACGGCTCGTCAGCCCTGCGAGGAAGCGGCGTTCTTTGTGCACCCCAGCAAGGCAACGCGCTATGTGCAACAAAGGCGTGCGCAGCAGCGGCACACGCGCCGCGTGCAGCAACAGGGCGCAAGAAACTTTTTTCAGCGTGGACGCCATTAGCCGCGCGCCATCATAAGCGCCGCCGGATCGATGAAGGTCTTCACCACCACCTGATGACGATCACCAAGCGCTGCGCGCGCTTCCGCCTCGCCACGCGTTGTCGCGCCCGGCAGGTTTTGAAGCAAATAGCAGCGCACAGGAACACCGGCTGCGTCTAAGTGCGCCAGTGCTTGACGCACCCTTTCGCGGTAGTCCGCCGCGTTGCAGCCTGGCAGCAAGCGGCGTTGCGTTTCCAACACCTGCGGTTCCAGCGTGTCGATGCCCAGTTTCAGTTCCACGCACCCCGCATGTCGCAGCGCTTCTGCCAAGGGCGCCGTCACACATTCGGGCCTTGTTTCGACTTCGATGGGCGCACGCTGCGGCGACGCGGCTAGGAGCGACAGCAACAACAGGGCATCGGTTGTGTCGGAACCGAAGAGCGGATCGCGGAACACGACGCGACGCGGTTTGTGCAGAGCCACCAAGGCAGCGCATTCACGCGCCGTACGCTCTGGGCTGCGGCGCAGCAGCCGCCGTCCGGTGGCGATTGTGTAGGGGCACCAAACGCACTCATGCGTGCAACCGCGATGGTGCTGCAGCGGCAACCACTCCTTTTCCCCTAGGGACAGCCCCGACCAATCAGCGTCGGGAGTTTCGTCTGGTTCGGATGGGCTACAGCCTGCAAGTGTTGCTGCGGCGGCGTGTCCATCCACAGCGTCCAACAAACGCGCATGGGGCAGCGCTGCCGTGATTTGTGCCGAGCGTGCAGCAAGCGCAGTTCCAAGCAGGACTAATTGCGCATCTGGCAGATGGCGCTGCAATGCAACGGCCACGCCGAGGTCATGCTCCAACGACGCGAGCGCCACCCGCATCACAAGAACATGTGCGCCCTGCGGCACAGGCTTGCTCGGTTGCAGCGTTTGATCCAGCGCGCGCACGCTGGCGCCGAAGGATTTCAGCGACGCTTGCATTTCCGCAAGCAACAGTGCGGGGTAAACAAAGCCGATTTCAGAAACCACCAGCCCAAGCCCACCCATGCCCTCGCGGTTGACACGGCAGCCACGCGGGCTTGGTGGATTTAGCAGCAGCACTTCCATGCTGCGCATGACCGCTCAGCGATCCCCAGGTGCGTTGCCGTGAGATTGGAATGGCCCAGGTTTCCACCAAGACCACTCGGTGCACGCGCGGCACGGCGCCACATCAGACAGCTCGTTGCGCAAATGCTTGGCACGCAGTTCTTGCATGCGCGCACCATTCCACACAGCCATCACAGAACCGGCCTCGAACACATTCCCCAGTGGATACTTGGCGCCGAAATCGCGGTCGCAACAAGTCATAGTGCCATCGACATAGACATGCGCGTGGTACCAGAGCAGTGGGCAGTGGTAGCGGCCCTGCATGCTCACTTTGGCTGCATCAGGATCTTTCAGGCGGTTGATTTCTTTCACCTGATTGCCCCAGCTATCGAAAGCCTTCACATTCACGCGGTCCACGCCGGGGCGTGACCAATGGCTGCGGAATCTCTCTGCTTGCTCGCGCGTGGGGGCCATCTCGATCAACTGCACATGCGTGCGCGGGGGCGCCACGCTGCCACCGCACTGTTGCTTCAAGGTGATAAAGCGCTCAATGTTGGCCACAGTGGTGACGAAGTCGGCTTTGCGGCGAATCGCTTCGTAGGTAGCCGCATCCATGCCGTCGAGGCACAGGTAGATTTCTGACAATCCAGAGGCCAAGATCGCGCGCGCTTGGGTTTCGTCCAGCAAGGTGGCGTTGGTGGAAATCGAAACTTCCAGCCCCGCTTCGCGTGCGTAGCGAATCATGGGCACCAAGCGCGGGTGCAGCAGCGGCTCGCCCCAAATGTGCAACGTCGTGGTGCGCACATGCGGTGCCATCTCCTTCACGATGCGCTTGAAATACTCCTCGTCCATGAAGCCCTTGGGGCGCTCCAGCACATGCAGGCCCGTGGGGCACATGATGCAATCCAGATTGCACGCGTTGGTGATCTCGATGTAGAGACGGTCCGGCCACGCCCCGGTCAAGTCCGTCTTGCCCGCAGACCAACGCCGCCACAGTCGCGGAAGATTGAGGGTGGTGCGAATGCGTTTGCGGAGGCGGGCTAATGGCCCTGGTAAACGGGGTGGCGCTTGCATGAGGATTGTTTAGCGCCGCGCCGCGGGAGCAACAGGGGTGTTGCCGCTCAACGGTGTTTGGCGTCGCAACCAATTCTTGCCGCAGTTGCGCAGCGGGCCAACGCCCAAGCGCTTCACCCACTTGTGCTGAATGAGGCGGAAGAACCAGCGCTTCACTGGTGTGGCCAACTCGGCTTCGATCATGCGCGCGCGATGCCCACGGGTGCGGAAAGCATATTCGGCTTCGTCCATCAACTCGATCAAGCGCTTCGTAGGCAAGAGCGAGAGGTTGAACATGGGCTCGCTGACGGTGCGCGTGCCATAGTAGTAACTGGCGCGGCGGAATAGATCCTTGCGCGGGATGCCGTCGAAGCGGTGCTTGATGTCGTTCCACAAACCGGTTCCGGGGAACGGCGTGGTCAGCGAGAACATCGCTTCGTGCAAGGGTAGCTCGCAGGCGAGACTAATGGTGCGCTGCACCGATTCTTCGGTGTCGCCGGGCAAGCCAATCATGAAGTAGCCCTTGGCCATCATTCCGGATTCGTCGCACCACTTCACCGCGTTACGCACTTCATCGAGGGTGGCTTCCTTGTCCACACGGACCATCACTTCAGGGTCGCCGGTTTCGATGCCGTAGTGGACTTTGGAACAGCCCGCTGCGGCCATCGCTTGATAGTGCTCGCGCTGCAAGCGATCGACGCGGGCAAGACACTGCCAGCGATAATTCGCCTTGTGCTTGATCATCGCTTCTGTGAACTCCAGCAGGCTGTTCACATTCACCACGAAAAGATCGTCGACGAAATAGAAGTGCGTGATGCCGTAGCGCGCGTTGATCGCGTCCATCTCCGCGATGATGCGCTCGTTCGGAGTAGTGATGTAGCGGCGGCCGAACAGACCCTTGAAACAGTAGGTGCAGGCGTAGGGACACCCGCGGCTGGTCATCATCGTGGTCATGGGTTCGCCGTCCCACGCCCGCAACGGATAACGCTCAATCTGCATCAGCTCGCGGTCGGGCAGCGGCAGCTTGCCCAAGTCGCGCGTCAGCTCACGGTCGTGGTTGCGCACGGGGCCATCTGGTCCGCGCCATGCAAGCCCTTCAATGGCAGAAAACTCTGTGGCGCCGCGGTCCAGCGCGTCCAAGAGATCGCCGCAAGTGAATTCGCCTTCACCAAAGATCACGAAGTCTGCAGTAGCTTCATCCTGTAGTGTCTCGGCCGGAAAGATGGTCACATGCGGGCCGCCCATCAGCACCGGCGTGTTGGGGGCACTGCGCTTGAAGGCCTGCGCCAATTCACAACACACATGGTACAGGTGCGTCCAAGTGGTGATCCCGATGATGCTCGGTTTGGTTGCCAGCACCGCCTCCACGATTTCATTCACCGTTGCGCCGGGGAACAAACCGAAGTCGTGGACACTTACTGTGTGGCCTCGTTCCTTTACCGCGGCGGCAACATACCCAAGCCCTAGGGGCGGGTACGCGTTCACCATGACATCCCAAGGAGGAGCAACTAAAGCTAAGCGCATATTCGTTCCAAGTTCCGTGAGGTCAATGGCATGAGTTGCTGCGCCCATGCCCTGCCCGCGTGTTCGGAGTATAGTCCAAAGCGTGGGGAATCAGGCGTCTGTTCTTAGCCCGCTCTGCTGGGTCAGTGTTCCGTGGCCTCATGCGGAGAATCCGTACCTCGGCCTCCTGGGCGCGGCGCTGGAGTCGGAGTCTTGCCATCCACCCCAAAACCTGAGCCCCCGTGACGCTTTACGCACCCGCGCCTCAGTGCTGCATGTGCACTGGGTCTGGCTGAACAAGGATCCCATTCGCAATCTGCTGCGCCGCCGCGAACTGGCTGGCCTCATGGAAACCTCAGAATCCGCGCGACGCCCGGTGGTCTGGACCATGCACAACGCCGACCCGCACGACGGCAGCTCTGCCGAGCGCGAAATGATGCAGCGCGTGGCCCGCGCGGCTCAGGGCATCGTGGTGCACAGCCCGGCAAGCCGAGACAGCGCGATGGAAATCAACGCCAAGGCGCAGGTTCGCGTCATCCCCCACGGGCCGCTGCGCGACGCCTACGGCCCTGCACCGGAGCGCAGCGAAGCGCGCACCATTTGCGGCCTTCCGGAGCGCACCACCATTCTGTGCTTCGGACAGATTCGTCCCTACCGCGGCGTACAGGAACTGCTCGCGGCCTTCAAACGCTCGCGCATTGATGCCACGCTGCTCATCGTGGGATCCTGTCCGAATCCCGAATTGAAAAAGGTCTTGCAGCAACTCGCCCACGGAGATCCGCGCATCGACTTCATCCCAGAGCGCGTGCCGGACGAATTGGTGCCACATTTTTTCTCCGCCGCGGACCTCGTGGTGTTGCCCTACCGCAGCGCCACCACTTCTGGCGTCGCCAACTTGGCTATGGGCTACCACCGCGCGTTGCTGTTGCCAGATGTCCCTTCTTTGGTGATGGACTTGCCATCACAGACACACACTCGCATCGAAGCCGCCGAACCTTTGGAAGCCGCTATCGCGCGCGCGCTGGCACGCCCTGCTCCAGACGCCAAGATGTTCCCCCGCCAAGTGACATGGGCTGAAGTGGCCCACAGCCACCGCATGTTCTTCGACCAGTTATGCGGTTGACGCAGCGCGCGGCGCGTCACTCACACAGCATCTTCACGCGCTGCGGCGCGAATCTTGGTGGCGCAGTGCATCGAGCAGCAAGAGTGCGCTGCTGACCAACAACACTGTGAGAGACAGCGGCTGCGCGCTCCCTGTGCGCAAGATCACCGAAGGCTCATACCAGCCGTACGGAGTGGCCAAGCGCACCCACTCAAGATGGCGCACAGCATGAGAGATGAAATCCAACAACATGGCCACACCCGCGCACAAAGCGTAGATGCGCATGGCCCGCGCACCGTCACGCGCGGCTACAGAAACGCGCAACGCGAGGCATCCGAACCAGCACACCAAGGCCGCATAGTTCAAGGCCACCAACCAATAGGTGCCCAGCGGCAAGTGCTGTGCCTCGCCCACGCACAGCGCGCCCAAGACGCTTCCGAACAAAGGTGCATGCCCCAACAACAGTGCCACCGGCACCAAGGCCAACGCCAGCGAAGCAACCAAGCGACGCCGCGTGAGTGCGGTGGACAGCAAGATTTCTAAGCCGCCGCGCCCGCGCTCTGCAGCTGGCAGTTGCAGCATCAGCGTGGCCGCCGCCAGTGCTGCCGCCAGCAGCGTCAACGGATGCTGGAAGGGAATCAGGAACGCGCCCTCCGGCGTAAAAATATCCACATTGATCACATCCGAGCGCAGCCAGCCGCTCAGGCGTTGCACCACGGGGCGCAGCACTTCGCGTTCGCGAGACCAACCCGGATAAGCCAGCCCATTCACTAAGCCCACCAGCAGGGGCAGCAGCAGCGCTAATGCACAGCCACGCCGTGCGCGCCACAGAGCAAAGCGTGTCAGCGCAGCGCTCATGAGCTCGCCTCGCCATCTAGTTCTTGGAACAAAGTGTCCAGACCGGCATCCTCGATCAACACATCGCGCGGCTCCTCAGCCGCCAAGGCACGCAAGGCAGCGGCATCGGCGCACGGCAGCAAACGCGTGTGCTCGCGGCCATCCTCACCGAGCACACGCACGCGCCGCGGCAGACGCAAACGCAGTTCGGCCATCGCTGCGCACAGACGCACGCGCCCATGATGAATGAGCGTCACTGTGTCAGCCACACGCTCCACTTCGTCCATCACATGACTACACAACAGCACACCACACCCACGCTCGCGCGCTGCGCACAGCAGCTCGAGGAATGCCATGCGAACCAGTGGATCCAGCGCATTGGTTGGTTCATCCAGCAGCAACAACTCTGGGTCGTGTTGCAAAGCCGCTGTGATAAACACAGCTTGGCGCATGCCGGACGAACAAGCGCTCAGCGGCAAAGCAAGCGTGCGTTCATTCACTCGCAGCGCATGCAGCACTTCGTCGCGACGCACAGGAGCGCGCTGCTGCATAGCGGCCATCAGTCGCAAAAAAGCCGTTCCACTCAGGTCGTGAAACGCGCCACACTCGCCGCGTAAGAAACCGATGCGCGCACGCCAAGTGCCGCTCTTGCGTTGCAAGGGCGCACCGAATAAATGCACACTGCCGCTGTGCGGTCGCAGCAGGTCCAAGAGCACACGCAGGGTCGTCGTCTTGCCAGCGCCATTGGGCCCAAGGAACGCGTGAATCTCTCCGGCGCGCACTTGCAGACTGACCGCATCCAGCGCAACGCGCGTGCCTACCCCGGCCCCGCGAAACGCAACGCACAGTTGCTGCGCGTCCAACAGGGGCGCTTCAAGCATGCGTCTTCGGCGTCGCGCACAGCAGCACTCGAGCCCTAGCCAACTCGGGCACCAATCGTTGGATCGTGCGCAGTGTGAACCACGCATAGACCAAGTGGAAGGCCGCGAGAAGCGCAGCATTCACCATGCCGAAGTCATCCGCCATCGAAGGACGCTCGGTCAGCAACTGTTGCAAGTAATTGCTGTTTTCATCCACTGGTGCTGCGCGGCTCACTAACACGATGTCCACGACCACGGCAACAAACCCCACGAGCAACAGCTTGGCCGCTTCACCGACGCAACGGTCCAAGTGCTCCGCAGCAGCAGCATTCGTCTCGCGCAAACGCACAGCGGCCACCCGCAGCAATTGGGCCAGCACGAAGCCATTCCAGACTTGCGCTAGGAAACAAGTGAGCACCATGAAGAAGCCCGTGCCAGTGCGAGTGAGCGCGCCGCTGGCACCGGCAATCTGGGCATCGCCTACCAGTGTCACAGTCCAAGCCACCTGGATGCCTAAGTGCAACAGGCTCCACGTCAGCAACCCAATCTGCGACACCGCTGTCCCAGGCAAGTAAACCGCTGCGGCACCGAGGGCACCGTTGAGAGCGATCATAGTCAGCCACAAGCGGTGCACCGGCGGCGCGGCACCGGCGGCAGAGTCATTTGGCTGCAAGCATTTCTCCTTGCCGCATCGTAACCGCACACAGCGCCTAAGATGCTCGCCTATGCAAGGCCTCATGAATCGTGCGCTGTCGTTGCTGCTTGTGATGTTGGCCGCGAACAGCGCGGTGCGCGCGCAAGCGACGCCCGTCGTTGTGTTGGGTCGTGTGCGCACCGCTGACAGCGCATTGCCAGTAGCTCAAGCTGCAGTGTTGCAACACGGCGTAGTGATTTCATTGGATCGCGCGCGGGCAGAAGCCGCCGCCCGCGAACCTGGTGCCATCGTGCTGCGGGTGCCTGATGGCGGCATCGCCATGCCCGGCATCGTCGAATCGCATGCTCATCTACTGGCGCTAGGTCGTGCGCGACGCGAATTGGATTTGAGCACCGCCCCGAGTCTTGAAGCCGCACTGCAACTGGTGCGCGAGCGCGCAGCGGCGCTGCCAGCGGGCGCGCCCTTACTTGGCCGCGGGTGGAACCAAGAACTCTGGCCTGAGAAGGTCTTTCCCAGTGGCACGGCGTTGGATGCTGCTGCTCCGGGGCGCTTGGTACTACTTTCGCGCGTCGACGGCCACGCCATCTGGGTGAACAGCGCTGTGCTGCAACAAGCGAAGATCAGTTCCGCCACCCCTAGCCCCAGCGGTGGCGAAATCGTGTTGGCTGCTGATGGCACGCCGACCGGTGTGTTGGTGGACAACGCCATGGCCTTGGTTGATGGCATAGGGAATTCCACTGGCAGCACAGTCCGCGATTTCTTCGAAGCCGAGCGCAGTTGTTTCGAACAAGGCATCACCACATTTGTCGATGCCGGCGAGAGCATCGCGCGCCTGAACGAGTTGTCGGGACTTTACGCGGCAGGCAAGGCCAAGTTGCGCGTGTGCGCCATGATTGGCGTCGACAACAGCAGCACTCTCGACGAAGTGCTAGCGCGTGCGCCAGCACCGTCGCTGTACGGCGACCGCGTGTCCGTGCGCATGGCGAAACTGTACGCCGATGGATCGCTGGGCTCGCGCGGCGCTTGGTTGTTGCAGCCCTATTCCGACCGCCCAGGGCACAGCGGATTCCCTGTGTTGGAACCGCGATTCCTGCGCGACGCACTGCGACGGCTGATCACCGCAGGGTGGCAAGTGTGCGTGCACTGCATTGGCGATCGCGCGGTGCGAGAAACGCTGGACTCGTTGGAAGCCGCACTTGTGGGTCTGTCCCCCGCCGCCGCCAGCGCGGCCCGCCCGCGCATCGAACACGCGCAACACATCGCCGCCGCAGATTTTGCGCGCTTCAAACGACTCGGCATCATTCCCTCGATGCAGCCGTGCCACGCCAGTTCTGATGGACCGTGGGTGGAAGCCCGCCTAGGCGCGGCGCGCGCCAACAGCGGCGCCTACGCGTGGCGCACATTGTTGGACAGCGGCTGCCGCATCCCTTGTGGCACCGACGCTCCGGTGGAATTGCTGTCACCGTGGCGCAATTTCCACGCAGCGGTCACGCGCCAAACAGCGAGTGGTGTCCCATTCACACCAGCGCAGTGCATGACCCGAGCCGAAACCCTACTCGGCATTACCGCGTGGGGGGCGCACGCGGTGCAGCGTGAACGCACCATCGGAATGCTGCGTCCCGGCATGGCCGCAGATTTGATCGTGCTGGACCGCGACCCGCTGCGCTGCGCACAAGCCGCGTTGCCCGGCGTGCGCGTGCTCCACACAGTGATCGCCGGCGAAGTGGTGCACAGCGCGCAAGACTAGGCGACTTCGCCGACGATGACGGTGATGTTGTCGCGCCCGCCCGCAGCATTGGCTGCATCGACCAATCTGCGCACCAACGCAGTCAAGTCGCCTCCTTGCAGTACCAACCGCTCTAATTCCTCGGCGCTCAGCATGTCGTGCAGCCCGTCGCTGCACAGCAAAAACCTGTCGCCGGGCATGGCAGTGTGCACGCGCACATCGGGCCTCACCGCAAGCGCAGTGCCGATGGCTTGAGTGATGATGTTGCGATCCTTGCTCACTTTGGCTTCCGCAGCAGTGATTTGCTGATCCTTCACGCGCCCCGCAACGACGGAATGATCTTCGGTGATCTGTTCCAAGCGCCCGCCGTGCAGTCTGTACGCGCGGCTGTCGCCAACGTGCCCCACAACGACTTGATGCGACAGCTCCAGCAGGCACACCAGCGTCGTGCCCATTTCTCTGTAGCGCTCGTCGACGAGTCCCATTCCGTAAACATGCTCATTCACTTGGCGCACCCACTCGTCCATGTGGTTCACCATCGCGGCTGCTTGCTCGTCGCGGTCCAAACGCTCCATGCGCCGCGGCACACACTCGTGAATCAACTCTGCCAGCCGCTGCACGCTGGCCGCAGATGCCACTTCGCCGTAGGCGCGCCCGCCCATGCCATCGCAGAGAACGGCCCAGCCTTCCGCCTCGCTGAGCGAGAAACGGTCTTCGTTTTCGGCGCGCTTCCGCCCTACATCACTGAGTCCAACAAATCGCATCTGCAGCACACCCTTTCGTCGCGACATCATATGCGCCACGCGCGCTGGGATTACAACGCATCCTTCAAGCGCTGATGGTGGTCGGAATCGGCCGTGCCCGCGGGGGACGTCGCAACGCCATGCGCAACGAGCGCAACGCATAAAGGCCCGTAATGCCCAGATAAACCAGCCAGTTCACAAAAAACGGATAGCTGTTGACGAGGTGCTTGCGGTGGAACAAGAACATGGACCGATGGAAATGCCAGTTCATGCGCTGCGGTTCGCGGCTGGTGGCGGCGCCTTTGTGATGCACCACCGTGACAGAGCCGATGTACCAGATGGCGTAGCCGCGTTGGCGCAGGCGCCAGCACCAGTCCAAGTCTTCGCCGTACATGAAGAAGTCTTCGTCCAACCCGCCGGTGTCTGCCAACGCAGTGCGCCGCACCAGCATGAAGGCGCCGACGATGGACTCCACTTCGTAGCTGCCGCGCGGGTCTTCGTAGGTGCGGCGGTAAGCGCCAAAGCGACGGCTCCGCGGGAACAGCCGGTCCAGCGCAAGGAAGCGCGACAACGCGGATAGCGGCGTTGGGAACGAACGCTTGCAGGCCGCATCGAGCGAACCATCCGGCCGCACGATGCGACAACCCAACACCCCCACCTGCGGTGATTCGTGCAGCACCTTCAGCAATGTTTGCAGCGTGCCTACGGGCACGAGTGTGTCGGGATTGAGGAGCAGCACTGCTGCGCCGCGCGCCTCTTGCAGCGCTTTGTTGTTGGCCTTGCTGAAGCCTTCGTTGGCGAGGTTGCGCAGCACGCGCACCGTGGGAAATTCCCGTTCCACCATGGACACGCTGCCATCGCTGGAGTTGTTGTCCACCACGATGAGCTCGCAAGTCAGCCCTTGAGTTGCGGACTCAACAGAGGCAAGGCACGCGCGCAAAAAGTCCACCGTGTTGTAGCTGGCGACGATGATGGAGAGTTCGATGGCGGACGGACTCATGGCGCCGACTTTCCTCGGGGTTTGCGTCGGCACAAGCTGCCGCCGAGGCCGCGCAACGCATGAGCGTAGCCAGCGAGGCTGCGCGGCTCGCTCAGCAGCAGCCACGCGGCCAGCAACACTTCTTGCGCCAGCCACGGCACCGCGCGCACCAAAGCACCACTCACGCTTTCATTCTTGAAGATTGTCAGCCAGCGGTTGCCGAGGCTCAAGGTTCGCAAGCTCTGCGGCACTTCGCGCCGTGCACCCTCTTTCCAGCCTCGCTCGTGAATGGCCACAGCCTCGGGCAAGTAGAGGATGCTCCAACCTGCGCGGCGCAAACGCCAACCCAGGTCCACATCCTCCTTGTAGGCGAAAAAGCGCTCATCGAGCACTTCGCCGGCCCCATCGCGGGCTTCTTCCAGCGCTGTTCGCCGGAAAAGTGCCGCCGCCATGCACGCGGCATCCACGCTCTCAATTGCAGCGAATGCGCCTGCAGCAACCTGCCCGATGCCGCGGTCTCGCCCCCGCCGCAACCATCCGAGTGCGATGCCAGCGCTGTCCAGTGTGACGCCATCAGGCCGCACTAAGCGCAACGCCACCGCGCCGCAGCGCGCATCGCTTTCCAGGAGCGCACGCGCTGCATCCAAGGCCCCAGGAGCCAGCGAGGCATCGGGGTTCAGACTGAGCACGAATGCCGCCTCTGTCGCTGCCAGTCCCCGATTGAAGCCACCAGCGAAACCCCTGTTCGCACGCGTGCGCAAATGCAGAACGCCATCAGCGCCGCGCACAGAGGTTTCTTCTTGCACTGCATGGTGCACCACTACGCACTCAACGCCGCTGCGCTGCTCCTGCAATGATCGCAACGCCTGCGCGACCCTCGGATCTTCTCCGAGAGCCACGATGACCACGCTGGTCTTCACTAAATCATGTGTCGCGGCAGACTCAGGGTGAGGGCGTGTAGATAAACGAGGCGAGTGTGGCTGTCCCTGCGGCATCCGAGCCGCCACAGTACAGCAGCGAGCCATCAAGCAAGCGGAAGCCGAATTGGCCGCCCATGGCCATGGGCAACGCACTGAGCGGCGTGGCGACTGTGCCCAGATAGCGAGCGACCGCTGCCACAGCGCCGAAAGTTTGCGTCACAAGATCGCCGCTGATGCCACCAGCGATGTGCAATGCGCCGTTGCCCTGCAACACCAAAGTTGGCATCGCACACGCGAGCGCAAGGGTTGGCCCAGCGCCGAACACGCCACCAGAAAGCACGCGTGTCGTATTCGACACCGCTGGGATCAGCGCCGCCAGCGCGCCGCCGGCCACATAGACGCGCCCATCAGGCAGCGTCGCTGCGGAGTGCAGCGCGCGGCCCGTGCCAATGGACGGCCCAGCGCTGAACAGATTCGTGGCGGGATCAAAGTACGAAGTGGTGGCGGTGAAGTTGATGGTCTCTAAGCCAAAGAAAACGGTGGTGCCGCTGATGCCGGAGGTGATCAGCGCGCGGCCGTCGTTCAAGCGCACTCCTGCACAGCCGAAACGCTTCGATGCCATGGCATTGCCTGCAGGCGACCACAGATTAGTAGCTGGGTTGTAAACCTCGCCCGTGGTCAGCGACGCATTCAGAACGGCACCGATGGTGCCACCGACGGGAATGATGAAATTGCTAGTGCCGCCGGCTACGAGCACTCTGCCGTTGCCCAATAGAACAGCGTTGTGCCCCGCGCGCGGGCCTGCCAACGAGCCCGTCGGAGTGATGGCCCCAGTGGCGGGGTCGAATATTTCGCAACTGGCCAAGGTGACGCTACCCGTGCTGACGCCGCCGACGATGAGCACGCGCCCATCGTTCAGGCGCGTAGCCGTGTGCATGCCACGAGCAGCAGCCATCGTCGGGCCTGCAACAAAATTGCGATTCACTGCATCGAAGAACTCGGTAGAGGCGTTGCCGCTGGGTGAAGTCAGCGTTCCACCGCCGCCGCCAGTGAGCAACACACGGCCATCGAGCAATGCTGCGCCAGCACCGCCTGCACGAGCGCTGCTCATGCTCGGTGTCGCGTTGTAGCTGTCGGGTGCACCGAATTGCACACGCAGCGCTTCAGTCAGCGCGAAGCCCAGCGGTGCAGCCGGGTCTGCAACAATGCCTTGCAAGAATGCGATCAAGCTCAGAAGCGCTAGGTCGTTAGGAACCGCCACCGGCAGCGTGAGCGTGCCGCCGCCAGGAATTGCTGCGCTCACCAACTGCTGCATGGAATTCACATCCAAACAAATGGTGCCGAATCCAGCTACCGGCACAGGCCCAGGCCCCGCCGCCACGAACAGCATGCAGGGCTGCCCCGCTGCTCCAGACATCATCAAGTTCACGGTGGTGCCGAGCGCCATGGGTGAACTGGACAGATGCCCATTCCCTCCATTACCGCCGCACTGAGCACCAACAAACACAGATAACGACAACAAGCTGGCAATTAACAACGACATCTTGGGCATGAGCAATCTCCGCAGTGATTCGAACGGAAGGAGGCTACCAGATAGGCCCCTGCAAACGCTTGTCCTTTGCTAACGCAGCCAACCACGCTGGCGATACCACTGCACCGTGGGCTCCAATCCAACCTCCAAACTGGTGGCGCAGGCGCCGGGGTTCAGTTGTTGTAGTTTTGCGCTGGATGCCACCCATCCTGGCGCCATCACCTCGTTCAGCTTGTCCAAAGTCAGCAGCGGGGGGCGCGGACGGCAATGTTGCAGCACCGATCCAGCGGCGGCAGCAGACCAGGTGACCCACGCGGGCAAACGCACCCGGCGCGGCACGCGCCCGACCGCCGCGCTCATGGCGTCCAGCATCGCTCCGTGGCCATAGACCTTTTCATGGGCTGCGTGGACGACTTGCGCAGCGGCATCGGCTTGTTGCGCCAAGTGGACCAAAGCAACAGCTAAGTCCGGCGCGTAGACCACCGAAAAAGAACGCTCTGGCCCAGAGGGCAGCAGTGCCCAGCCCTTTTGCACTCCTTGCAACAGGGTCAACACATCTTTGTCCCACGGGCCGAACACGATGGGCGGGCGAACGATGGTCCAGCGGCATGCCCAGTTGGCTGAAAAGGCAGCGCGGAGTTCCGCTTCGCCTGCCAGCTTTGAACGGCCATACCCAGAAACAGGTGCCTCCGTCTGCTCTTCGCTACGCGGTGCCGCAGCAGTCCCAGGGCCCGCTGCCGCCATGGATGAAACCAGCATGAAGCGGCGCAAGTGAGGCGCATGCTGCCGACAAGCCCGCGCCAAATTCCCGACCCCCACGGCATTCGCGGCCATGAATGCCGCCATGGACTTGGCGCGAGTCAAGCCGGCGAGGTGAAACACCAATTCAGCGCCATGAACGGCCTCGGGCATGGTCGCGGGGTTAGTGAGGTCCCCGCGATGAATGAAAACTCGAGAACGA
>CAMDTN010000007.1 GCA_945907755.1 Singulisphaera sp. GP187
CAGCACGGGCACATCCTTGCGCGTGCGCTTCCATGTGGGTGGCAGTGACACCCATGCCACCAGTTCCTGTTGAGGGCTTTGCAACAAGAAGGCATCGCGCAGGCCTAACTGTTCGCGGGCAGTGTGCCACGCCGCGGCATGTTCGTCGCAGGGGTCTGCTGCTGCACGTGGCTGGGCCATCAATACTGCGGCAAACATGCACAGCAAGACCCATTTCATTCCAATGTATTCGGATACGATGATGAATGTATGGCCAAGCATGAGCCCACTCGCATCCTGCGCCTGTTGGCGGAACCACTCCGCCTGAGGCTACTGCATCTTCTCACGGCGGGGGAACTGAGCGTCGGCGAATTGGCCAGCGCTTTGAACGCCCGCCAGTCGTTGGTGTCCACGCAGTTGGCGCGACTGAGCGAAGAGGGCTTGGTGCAAGTGCGTCGGGAAGGCCGCAGCAGTTTCTGTCGGGCCGAGCCCAAACTGCTGCCGCCACTGGCGTCGGTGGCACTGGAAGAACACGCGGCAACGCGCCAAGCGCGTAACGATCGTGAAGCGGCGGCGCAGGCGCTGCGGCGGCGTGCGGGGGCCGAGCCACCAGACTCGCTGGGGACGGCGTACCTCCCTGGACGCTCTTGGGAGGGTTTCTCTCGCGCGCTCTTGCAATTAGTGCCAGCCATGACCATCGCCGACATCGGCATTGGTTCTGGCGAGATGGCGTTGTTGCTGGCAGCGCGGGCCCAAAAAGTCGTGGCGATCGACAGCGACGCCGCAGCGCTGAAGCGCTTGCAAGCGAAGGCTCGTCGCGCGGGGTTGGTGGGCAAAGTGGATTGCCGCCTCGGTGATGCGTCAGCCCCGCCGCTGCGCGCGGGCGAAGTGGATGCGATCATCTTGAGCCAGATGCTGCACGAACTCGAAACCCCCGCCGCTGCGGTCAAGGCTGCCGCGCGAGGTTTGCGCAAGGGCGGGTGTTTGTTGGTTCTGGAATTGCTCACACACGAAGAAGCCTGGGTGCGCACGCGCTTGGGGCATCGCGCTTTGGGCTTCAGCGAACGCGAATTATTGGGTTTCATGAGAGCGGCAGGGCTGGTGCAGCGCGAAGTGCAGCGAGCCTCGCGCGATCCCAAGCCCCCGCATTTTGTGGCGCTGCTGGGCAGCGCAAGGAAGGGCGCATGAAAGAGCACATCTTGACACCACATCCATTGGTAGCAGCACTGGCCAACCGCATCCTCGTGGTGGACGGCGCCATGGGAACCATGGTGCAAGTTGAGGGCTTGGAAGAAGCGGACTACCGCGGCACGCGCTTCGCGGCGCATGAACGACCGCTGCGCGGCTGCAACGACCTGTTGGTGCTGACGAGGCCAGACCTGATCGCCAGTATTCATCGGCGCTACTTGGAAGCGGGCGCCGACATCATCGAGACCAACACATTCAACGCCACCACGATTTCGTTGGCGGATTACGGTCTGGAAGCGCATGTGCGCGAACTGAACACTGCCGCGGCGCGCTTGGCGAAGGCGGAAGCGGCCAAGGCCACAGCAGCGAACCCCGCGCAACCGCGTTTCGTGGCGGGCTCTATCGGCCCCACCAACAAAACCGCTTCGCTGTCGCCGCAGGTGAACGACCCAGCCTTTCGTGCCATCAACTTCGAACAGTTGGTGGCGGCGTACAGCGAACAAGTCCATGGCTTGCTGGATGGCGGCGTCGACCTGTTGCTGCCGGAAACGACATTCGACACGCTCAACCTGAAGGCTGCGCTGTTCGCCATCGAAGCGGTGTTCGAAGAGCGAGGCATGCGCGTGCCGGTAATGGCTTCGATCACCATTACCGACCGCAGCGGGCGCACACTGTCGGGGCAAACGGTGGAGGCGTGTTGGATCAGCGTGTCGCACGCACCGCTGTTGGCCATTGGCATGAACTGCGCTTTGGGCGCGGAAGAGATGCGCCCGTGGTTGGCAGAACTCGCAGCAGTGGCCAGCGTTCCGGTGGCCTGCATTCCGAACGCGGGCCTGCCCGATGAAATGGGCGCGTATGTGCAAACACCCGCCGAATTCGCGCAGATCATTGCGGGCTTCGCGCACGAAGGATTACTCAACATCGTTGGCGGCTGCTGCGGCACCACGCCCGCGCACATCGCTGCATTGGCGAAGGCAGTGAAGGGCTTAGCACCACGCGCTGTTCAGCCCGCGCCAGCCACCGCGCGCTACTCGGGCCTCGAGCCCTGCGTGCTGCACGCCGACAGCAACTTCACCATGGTCGGCGAGCGCACCAATGTCACCGGCTCGCGACGCTTCCGGCGCCTGATCGCTGAAGGCAGTTTCGAAGCCGCCGTGGAAGTGGCGCGCCAACAAGTGGTCAGCGGTGCCAATCTGCTGGATGTGAATATGGATGAAGGGCTGCTGGATTCAGAAGCCTCCATGACGCGCTTCTTGAATCTGATTGCCGCAGAGCCTGATGTGGCCCGCATCCCTGTGATGATTGACTCTTCGAAGTGGAGCGTGCTGGAAGCAGGGTTGCGCTGCGTGCAGGGTAAGGCCGTAGTCAATTCCATCTCACTGAAGGAAGGCGAAGCGGCGTTCTTGCGCCAAGCCCGTCTGTGCAGGCGCTACGGCGCAGCCATGGTGGTGATGGCCTTCGACGAAACCGGCCAAGCTGTAGAAACCGAGCACAAGATCGCTATCGCCGAGCGCGTCGTCCGTTTGTTGAGCAACGAGGGCGTGCCCGCAGAAGACATCATCTTTGACGCCAACATCCTCACCATTGGCACCGGCATCGCCGAGCACGCGCGTTACGGCATCAATTTCATCGAAGCCGTGCGCGGCGTGAAGCAGCGCTGTCCCGGAGTGCGCACCAGTGGCGGCGTGTCCAACCTGTCCTTTGCCTTCCGCGGCCAAGACCGCATTCGCCGCGCGCTGCATTCAGCCTTCTTGTTCCATGCGATTCGTGCGGGTCTCGACATGGGCATCGTCAATGCTGGTGAACTGGACTTGTACGAAGACATCACTCCAGAGTTGTTAGAGCTGGTCGAAGACCTGATCTTCGATCGACGCAGCGATGCTACCGAGAGGCTGGTTTCCTTCGGTCAAGGATTGGGTGCTGCCGTTGGCGCAGTGCTTGCGGACGCCGCGTGGCGCAGCGAACCGCTGCCCGCACGCGTGCGTCACGCGTTGATGCACGGCACCAGCGAGTTCATCGAAGCCGACATGCGCGAGGCGCTGGGCACTTACGCAACGCCGTTAGACATCATCGAAGGCCCGTTGATGGCTGGCATGAATGTGGTGGGCGATCTGTTCGGCGCAGGCAAGATGTTTCTGCCGCAAGTAGTGAAAAGCGCGCGTGTGATGAAGTTGGCGGTGGCGGTGTTAGAGCCGCACATGCCGCGCGGCACCGCCAGCGGGCGCGGCGTGGTCTTGTTGGCGACGGTGAAGGGCGACGTGCATGACATCGGCAAAAACATCGTGGGCGTGGTGCTCGCTTGCAACGGCTGGAAAGTGGAAGACCTCGGCGTGATGGTGCCGTGCGAGCGCATCCTCACCGAAGCGCAGCGCTGTGGCGCCGTGATGATCGGCCTGTCGGGGCTGATCACACCGTCGCTGGACGAAATGGTGCATGTGGCCAAGGAAATGCAGCATCGCGGGCTGAACTTGCCGCTGCTGATTGGTGGCGCCACCACCAGCGTCAAGCACACCGCAGTCAAAATTGCACCGATGTATTCCGGGCCTGTGGTGCATGTGTTGGACGCTGCGCGCACGCCGGGCGCAGTAGAGCGTCTCAGTTCTGCCACAGGGCGTGACGCATTCGTGGCCGAAGTGCGAGCCGCGCAGGAAAAGGCCCGTGTGCAACACGCGGCGCGTGCCGGCGCCGCACCATTGTTGCCGCTGGAAGCCGCGCGCTCCTTGGCGCAGCCCTTCGGCGGGCACATTCCTTGTGCTCCCACTTGGACTGGCGTGCGTGTGGGCGCAGCAAGCGTTGCAGAACTGATTCCGTGGATCGACTGGACACCCTTCTTTCATGTTTGGGAATTGCGCGGCACTGCGCGCAGCTTGTTGGCCGCTGCAGATCCACGCGTGCTGGAACTGAAACGCGACGCCGATGCGTGTTTGGCAGAGCTGGCCGCGAAAGATCTGTTACGCCCGCGCAGCGTTGCTGGTTTTTGGCGTGCCGCGCGTGACGGCGATGACATCGTGCTGTGGCCGGAAGCAGCAGAAGCGCCGCACTCGACCGACGCATTGGCTAAGCCCACGCAGCGCCTGCACACTTTGCGGCGCCAAGAAACGCCGCGCGAGCGCGTGGCGGGAGCGTGCCCAGCGCTCGCTGATTTTGTGGCGCCGCTGGGCGGGCCTGCTGACTGGATGGGAGCTTTCGCGGTCAGCGCCGGTGTAGGCCTACCTGAACTAGTGGCCGCCGCACAGCAGCAGTACGACGACTACAAAGTGATCATGCTGAAGGCACTGGCGGACAGGCTCGCCGAGGCCTACGCCGAAAAACTCCATTCCGAAATGCGCGCTGCCGCGGGCGCCACTGAAGCCCTGAGCATCGCCGCACAGATTGAATCCGAATACAAAGGCATTCGTCCGGCACCTGGGTATCCCGCGCAACCCGACCATTCCGAAAAAGAAGTGCTGTTTCAATTGTTGCAGGCGGAAGAGCTTGCTGGCATTCGCTTGACGGAGAGCTTTGCCATGGACCCAGCCGCGAGTGTGTGCGCGTTGGTGTTCACGCACCCGCAGGCGCGCTATTTCTCGGTGGGCCGCATCGGCCGCGACCAAGTCGATGACTACGCGCGGCGCAAAGGTATTGAGCGAGCGGTGGTGGAGCGCTGGTTGGCGTCGCACTTGGTCGACGCCTGAAGGAGCATGCGATGGCAGAGTCCACAACAGCGTTGCACAATTTGCGGGCAGCCTTTCCGGCGTTGCAGGACGGCCTTTGCTTCCTTGATTGGGCATCTACAGGGCTGCTGCCTCTACCGGCACAAGTTGCGCTGACGGAATTCCTCGCGGCCTGCGGGCGCTGCGACTCTGCTGATTCCACTTGGATGCATGGCGCCGGCGCGACAACGCGCAACGCGTTGCGTGCGTTGATCGCGCAACGCTTGCAAGCCAACCCGCGCGACATTGGCTTGCTTGAAAACACGACGGCGGGGCTGAATGCAGCGGCTTCGGCCTTACGCTTGCAACATGGAGACAATGTCATCTTGGGCGAGATCGACTACCTCGCTGTGGCCATGCCGTGGCGTCACCGCGCGCGCCGTGACGGTTTAGAACTGCGCTTCGTGCCCGCACGCGCAGGGCGTATCGAAGCGGCCGATGTGCTGGAACGCATCGACGAGCGCACCCGCGTCGTTGCGCTGTCCACCATTTGCTGGACCAGCGGCGCACTGACAGACCTTGCCGCCATCGCGCGCGAAACGCGCATGCGCGGCATCCACTTGATCGTCGACGCCACGCAGACCTTCGGCCTGTTGCCCTTGGACACGCGCAGCGTGCCTGCACAATTCATCGCGTGCGGTGGGCACAAGTGGTTGCTGGGCACTCTGGGCCAAGGTTTTTTGTGGGTGCACCCAGAATGCGCCGCGCGGCATCAGCCGCCGTTTGTTGGCTTCTTGTCGGGAACGCCAGCACAGGGACAGTGGCCCGATTGGTTCAGCAGCGCGAGCAGCAGCTTGCACGACGAAGTGATGGTGCCATCCACAGCGCGGGCGTTTGAAAGTGGTGGGACGCCGAACTACGCCGGGGCCATCACATTGCTCGCCGCGCTGCGGCTGTTGGATACTGTGCCGCAGGACGAGCTGGTCGCCCATGTGCGCACTCTGGGCACGCAACTCATCGATGGGCTGCAGTCGCGCGGTTTCACGGTGCTGACACCAACCGAGCCCACAGCCCGTGCAGGCATCGTTGTGTTTCAAGGCGGTGGTGAAGCGGCGGAGAAAACTCTGGTGGCTGCGTTGCGTTCCCAGCGCATCGCGTGCGCGGTGCGCTATGCCGGCGGAGTTGGTGGCGTGCGCATCAGCCTGCATGGGCCGAACAATGCGGCAGATGTGGCGCGCTTACTGGCCGCGTTGCCGCAGCGCTAAGCGCCTGAGCTGCTTGTAGGCGCGCGTTGCGCCTCGGATGGCGCACATTGAGACTCGGGACTTGCGCTCTGCAACAGCGCGAAGTGCGCCGGAAGGATGTGATGCCAGTCGCGCTGCTGATCCAGCGGTGCGCGTGGGCTGGTTACAGAAGCATCACCAGTCTGAGGCGTCGCATCGGCCCGAGTCGTGTCGTCCATCAGTCCCCCCTCACGGCGCCTGCGGGCTTGCAGCCGCGGTGAGGGTCGAAGCGTAACCGGCCGGCAGCCGTCGACGGAAACGAATCTGCTAACTCGTGCGCCGCATTCGGGTTAGAGATCCACCTGAGCGGCGAAGGGGTCTGTTGGGTCCGCTATCAGCGTTCCCGTGAGAGTGGCGCCAGAGGCGAAAACCACAGTGACGCTGGCTCCGATGAGCGCCGCGCCGGTGCCGTTGGCGGGGATGATCTCGCAGTCCCAATCCAGCGCGTCGATGGTGGCTTCGAAGCTGTTGAAGGTGAAGTTCAATGTGCCATAGGCGGTTGCGGGCAGTCCGCCCACGGTCACCGGGAACGGATTAGTACCCGTGAACAGGCCCGGCGTCGGCCCGGTGAGCCCGGTGGTGAGCGCAGTGCCGTTGCGATACGAAGTGCCCGCAGCCAACGACCCGCCGCTGTTCAGCGCGCCGGAAGGGACGAGGCCGATGCCAGCGCCGAGTGGCATGCAGTTGATGGTCACCGAAGTAATGGCCTCACTGCCAGTGTTGCGGATCTCGTGAAAGCCAAAGACTTGGATGGCGCCAGAGCCGCGCGATTCGATATGTGCGTGAGGACCTGGTAACGCGTCCGCCCATCGCAGCGTGCACACATTCGAGCCACCGAAGAAGCCTGGGCTGCTTGGGTCCGGCGCGAGGAATTGGAACGCGATGCGGTCTCCAGTGGCCAGCAAACCACCAGCGATGTTAGTGGAGATCAACGCTGGCGCCCCCGTGCCGGTGTAGCTGTAGGGCAGCACCAAGCCTGCAGCAATTCCCACCAAACTCAGCCCCAAGCTGTCCGGAACAATGAGCGCTAGCGGCTGCATCGGCACGCTGAAATTGTGGCCCAATTCCACCGCGGGGAAACCCGGTGTGACGCAGTTGGGGTTGGTGCCGCCGGGCCAAATATTGATGAGGCAACTGGCGCTCACGCCAGGCAGCGTCAAGCAGTCACCACCCCAAGAAATGAGTGTGCCCGCGGTGATGGTGCGCTGGATGCGCGCCGGGGCATCGGTGTTGATGCCCACCAGAGCCTCGTGATTATTCAGCGGAAAATCACACTCGAAGTAAGTGGTAGCTGGTGTGTTCGGTTGGCCTGATGGCCCGTTGCCAGCGGCTACGACGAGGTAGTCGGCTTGGATGTCCGCAGTGCTGCGCGCGTACGGGTAAACGCGGATGTCGTCGTAGTGCGCTTGCGCCGCCAGCGAAGACGAAGCGCGGTCACCCATGAAGTCGAGTTCGGTGCCATTCCAGTTGAAGCTGCCCGCGGTTTGCGGCACGCTCACCATCAAAGTGCCGTTCATGAACAAGGCGATGATGTTGGTTGCGGGGTCGAAGCGCACCGCGATGTGCACCCAGCCGTTCGCATTGACCATCGTGAGTAACGGTCCACCGGTGACTGCAACTTCGTTGGGTACGCCACGCAATGTTAGGCCTGCCGTGTTGGTGGGCGTGTAGGCCGGGCAATAACAGGCGCCGCTTTGAAACATGCGGAAGCGCCCGCCGCTGTAGCCCGCGATGGGCGACACCATGTTGCCGTCACCAAAGATGTACCCAAAATTCTGCGCGGCCCAGGGACGGTAGTGGAACTGAATCGTGAAGCCGCCCGAGGGAATGAGCGTGAATCCCGTGGGCAGGTAGCTGAGGTTGGCGGCGGTAGAGGTGCGCACGGCGCAGCCGCCTCCGAGGAAAGGCACGGTGTAGTCGAGGCTGATGCCAGACCCAACGGTGGAGCGCACCAAGCTGGGAGGAGACAGCGCGGAATTGAGCAGGGCAACCTGACCATGAACCGAAGCCAAGAGCACCACCAATAGGCTGAAGCTGCGCATGGAGTCACCTTAGTGCCCCAGCAGCTCTCGCGCGCACTCGTTTCTTGGATTTTCGTTCCGCGCACTCAGGAAGTGTGGAGACGGCGATCAAAAAATTGTGCGAGCACCCTTCACGGGCGAAATCTGCAGAGCCTGAAACCGCGCTTGACACGGGGCAAGTTCTTCTCGTATACATGGGAGGCCCGCTCCGCCGAGTGGGTTTGCTTGCTAGTAGCCAGACTTATGTCTAACGCTCATAGCTTGCGTTCAAGGTCCTCGCTATGCACGTTCCTACCGCCGCCATTGGTTCTGCACGCTTTCTCACGACCAATCGGATCGCCGGCCTCATCGGGGTCAGCGAACGCACAGTTGCCAACTGGATCGATCGCGGTCACCTCGATGCGCATCGCACACCCGGTGGGCATCGTCGCGTGTCTCCAGACGAACTGGTGCAGTTCCTGCACGCGCGGGAAATGCCTGTGCCGAAAGAGTTACAGAGTGAGCGCCGCGTGCTCATTGTCGAAGCCGATGCACAAGTTGCGCGCGTGCTGCAGAGCTACTTAAACCCTGAAATAACCGGTTATTCAGTGACATGGATGGCAGATGCTTTGTCGGCGCTGATGCATATCGGGCACAACAAACCTCACGTCGTTCTGCTCGATATTCTGATGCCCGGAATGGACGGATTGGAAGTGTGCCGCAAGATCCGCGCCAACCCCGACTTAGCCGAAGTGCGGGTGATCTTTGTCACCAGGTACACCGACATCGACCCCGATAGCATTTGCCGCGACACTGGTGCCATCGGTGTTCTGCTGAAGCCCATCCGTGGCCCCGAGCTCAATGAGGCCGTGGCCAAAGCGCTATCGACGCGCGCTCCGGCCAGCTTCTGAACGCCGCTGGCGTTAGGGCGTCATGTTTTTCTTAGGCAGTTCCTGACATTTGTCCACGCGCAGATGAATCCGCGCAACCATCCTGATCACAGTAGCTTGCGCCGATTGGGCGCGCTTGGGCACCATTGCTTCTGCCCAGATCAGGCCAAGTTCTCAACACAATCCACAAAATCTACTTGCTTTGGCACCGCTCCGGACGGCATACTGATTGCGGTTGCTGACGGCCTTGCAAAGGCAGGCCCGCCCGATCAGGTCACCCGGCAGCAACTGAGAGCTTTGGCTTTCGAGATTCCACCAGCTCCTGTTGGTGGCGCCTCAACTGGCACCCTTGAAAAAGATCCACGCAGTTCGCAGCGATGTCTGGCCCGATGCCGGGTGCGCATGGAATTGAAGTTCGTTGGCGGGTGGGAGCCCGCTCTCGAGTTTCAGAACTATGCCGCCGAAACATCACCAGGTTCGGTGGGTGCGTGGGAACGAATGTTGGATGCACCGCTGCCGCTCGGCTGGCACTGAGCCGCGTACCGGGGGAACCCCGGGGCGATTGCAGACAGATCCAACGCGTTTCCGCCCACACTTGCCACTTCGCGGCTGGTTCGCGGTTGAGTGCTTCGCAACTTGGGGTTTCCCAAGACGAGGCGCGAAGCCGTGGGCCCATCGTGATCAGCATGTTGTCCGGGTTTGTACCTTGGCAAAGTTCCCGTCGCTCCGGCTTGCGCCAGGGCGTCGCCTGCTGCTGAGCGGGTCGAGGGGGAGTTCGCGCGCCCCGGGGGTGAATAAGCGCGAGTATCGGCTGCGAGCGCAGCTTGAAGGGTGCAAACCCTCAGGCGGCATCCACCGAGGGGGCCCGATGGGTCCGAAGAGGAGCCTTGCTTCAGACGGCGGCGACGCCCGGAGCAAGGCTCTTCGCCCTTTTGGCCGGGCTGTGCGCGAGGCGTAGGCTTGGCGCCGATGGCTCTGATGGAAGCGCGAGCTTCTTGCGGATCCGGAAGGGACCTCGTGGCGACTCAGAATGCGATCAAGCCTGTGCGGGCCGCACAGCGTGTGGCCGGGGTGCGTTACGCCGTGCGCGATGTGGTGGTGCAAGCCGAGCGTCTGCGCAAGGGCGGCATGCGCATGCTGTATCTGAATATCGGCGACCCGAATCAGTTTGGCTTCAAGCCGCCAGAGCACCTGATCAGTGCGGTGGAAGGTGCCATGCGCAGCAATCGCAACGGCTATGCGCCCAGCGAAGGCATTCCCGAAGCGCTGCAAGCCATCGAGGCCGATGCCAACGCGCGCGGCATCAGCAACATCTGCCACACATGGGTGGGCAACGGTTGCTCGGAAGTTATCGACATGGCGCTCACAGCGCTGTGCGACCCGGGCGAAAATATCTTGGTGCCTTCGCCTGGCTATCCGCTGTACACAGCGCTGGCCGCGAAGCTCGGCATCGAAGCGCGGCCATATCAGTTGGATGAAGCCAACGGCTGGCAGCCCGATGTCGCTGACATGGCGGCGCACTGCGACGCCAACACGCGCGCGGTGGTGGTCATCAACCCCAACAACCCAACGGGCTCGTTGGCGAGTGCCGCTGCGTTGCGCAGCGTGATGCGCGTTGCTGTCGAGCGCGACCTCGTGGTCTTCGCCGACGAAATCTACGACCGCTTGCTGTTCGACGGCTGCAAACACACGCCGCTGGGTTCCATCGATCCGAACGCGAGCGTGCTCACTTTGGGTGGGCTGTCGAAAAACTGGTTGGCGCCAGGCTTCCGCATTGGTTGGGGCGTGGTCAGTGGCGACGCGCAGCGCTTGCAGCCGTGGCTGGAAGCGGTGCGTCAGTTGGGACGCGCGCGTTTATCGGCAAACCACCCCGAGCAGTACGGCATCGCGCCATGCTTGCAGGGCTCGCAAGAGCACCTGACGCAGATGTTGGTGGAACTGACGGCGCGGCGCGATTTGGCAATGCAGCGTCTGAACGCCATCCCTGGCATTTCCTGCGTGGTGCCGAGCGGCGCGTTCTACGCCTTCGCACGCTTGCACACGGTGGACAACGACGCGCAGTGGTGCAGCGATTTGATGCAAGAGACTGGCGTGGTGGTGGTGCCTGGTAGTGGTTTCGGCCAACGCCCTGGTACGCAACACTTCCGCATCGTGCTGCTGCCTTCTTGCGAAATCTTGGCCGAAGCCTGCGACGCCATCGCTGCCTTCGCGCAGCGCCGCGCCCCTGCGGGGCGGGCGTCATGACCGATCCGCGCTACGGGTTTTCGACGCGTGCCGTGCATGCCGATGGCTTGCCGCGGCTGGCGGGCGAAGTGGCACCGGCGCTGCATTTGTCGACCACTTTTGCGCGCGGGTCTGATGGTGCACTTGAAGGGGCACATTTGTACGCGCGCCTCAGCAATCCCAACCGTGACGCGGTAGAGCGCACGCTGGTTGCATTAGAAGGTGGCGCCAACGCGGCGCTGGCCTTTGCTTCTGGCCTCGCCGCTGCGGATGCGTTGCTGAGCGCTCTGCGTCCGGGCGGTGGCGGCATTCAAGGTGCTCGCG
Organism: Singulisphaera sp. GP187; assembly: GCA_945907755.1. Lineage (GTDB taxonomy): Bacteria > Planctomycetota > SXUL01. Next base: position 11,520 of record CAMDTN010000007.1, read on the forward strand.
TGGTGGTTGAACAAGGTGCCTACTACGGGGTAATGCGTCAGTTTCACGCGCTCGCGGCCGCAGGCGTGGAGGTTGTGAGTGCAGACCTCACCGATTCACGAGCAGCGCGTGCCGCATTGACACAACCCTTGCACCTTGTGTGGTGCGAAACGCCCACCAATCCGTTGCTTGGCATCGCTGACATCGCGCTTGTTGCGTCCCTCGCGCATGCGCAAGGCGCAGCGCTGGTGGTGGACAACACCATTGCGACGCCGTTGTTGCAGTCGCCGCTGTTGCTGGGTGCCGATGCGGTGTTGCACGCAGCCACCAAAGCGCTCGGGGGCCACAGCGACCTCACTATGGGCGTGCTGCTGTTTGCGGATGCGCGGCATCCGTTGCACATTGCAGCGGCGGCGCAGCGCGACCTCACGGGTGCTGCGCCCTCACCGTTCGATTGCTGGTTGTTGCAGCGCGGGCTGGCTACGGCGGCGTTGCGCGTTCGCGCGCAGGAAGCGAATGCGCGGGCGGTGGCGGAATACTTGTGCGGTCATGCGGCGGTGCTCGAAGTGATTTGGCCGGGGCTCGCGGCGCATGCCGCTGCGGGCATCGTGGCGCAGCAGATGCGCGGCGGCGGGTCGCTGGTGTCTGTGCGTTTGCGTGGTGGCGACGAAGGCGCAGCGCGTTTCATGGCGGCCTTGCAACTCTTCACGCGCGCCACCAGCTTTGGTGGCGTGCATTCCCTCGCCGAACACCGCTGGCGCGTGGAGGGTGCGCAGAGCCGCACGCCCCACGACCTCGTGCGCCTCGCACTCGGCATCGAAGACCCCGCCGACCTCCTGCGCGACCTGGCCCATGCCCTGTCGGCCTGTTGAAGCCACATTCCCGTTCCTCGCGCCTACGCTGGGCCGCGCCTCCTGCTGCGCTGGGCCTCCAAATGGTCTCAGACCAGCGGACCCATTGTTTTCAAAAAGTTAGATTTCGATAATATGGTCGGCGGCTGTTTTCACGGCCGCAAGTAAGGAAACCAATGAGTGCACGCAGCAAGCGTCTACCGAATGGCCGAAAAATCCGCTGCCCCAGCGGTTATCACGCCTATGTGCCGGCACCGCTGCCGCCGCACATCGCTTGGAATGCTGTGTTAGCAACGGCACTTTCGCGCGCAGACCGCGCCATTGGTCGACTCGCGGGAGAAGGTAGGCGTCTGGCAAATCCGCACATGCTCATTAGGCCATTCGTGCGGAGGGAGGCCGTGCTCTCCAGCCGCATCGAGGGCACTCAAGCAACCTTGGGGGAGCTGCTTGCCGCGGAGTCTGGGGCCATTGTTGATCGCAGTCCGGAAGATTTGCGCGAGGTCGGCAACTATGTGATTGCGTTGGAACATGGAGTTCGCCGGTTGTCTGCTTTGCCGCTTTCGTTGCGCCTCGTGAAGGAGCTTCATGAGAAGCTGATGCGAGGAGTGCGTGGCAACGCTGCGGCTCCAGGCGAATTCAGGCGAACTCAGAACTGGATTGGCCCAGGCGGATGCTCGCTCACAAACGCCACCTATGTGCCGCCGCCCGCCGACACGCTCGCCGACTGCCTTGGCGCGTGGGAGCTCTTCCTGCACGACGCAGCGTTGCCGCCGCTAGTGCATGCTGCGCTGGCGCATGCGCAGTTCGAGGCGATTCATCCGTTCCTTGATGGCAACGGGCGAGCGGGGCGCCTGCTCATCACCCTGCTGTTGGTGGAGAAGGAAGTTCTCCCTGCGCCGCTACTGTATTTGAGCGCGTACTTCGAGGCCACGCGCCAAGAGTATTACGCACGGTTGCTTGCGATCACCGAGCGAGGCGAGTGGGAGGAATGGCTCGAGTACTTTCTGCGAGGCGTTGCTGAGCAGTCCGAAGACGCTCTCAGCCGGATTCAGAGAATTGAGGCGCGCTTGCTTGAGTGGCGCAAGCGCCTATCCACGCTATCCACACGCTTGCCTGAGCGCGCATTGGACCTATTCGTCGAAAACCCCTACTGGACGGTGAACAAACTGGCAGAGAGGATGGAAGTGGCTTTCACGACCGCGCAGCGTGCGGTCGACCGGTTGGAGTCAGTTGGCGTTGTTGCGCTGACGGCCGAGACCAAGCGCAATCGGGTCTACTGCGCGCAGAGCATCCTCACCATTCTTGAAGAGCCGACACGGATGTCCGGAGCCAAGAACTCGCGCCGCGCTCGGTGAGCAGTGTTGGTAGCTGGCGCCAGAGCATTCGACGCGTCGCATGTCAACGAGCAGTGCATCGGGAGCGACGGTAGCTGGCGTACTATTTAGGCAGAGTGAAGGACACGACGCGCACGCTGAGTGCGCCGGAGTTGTCGGTATGGCCATTGTCGTTGCAGCGGGCCATCAGGCTGCCACCAGGAGAAGGCGCTGCTTCATCATCCTGCCCACTGCAGAGAATCTGATTGTCCATCGACACGAGCAGTGCACCTGTTTTGTGGCCTGAGTACAGACAATAGTCACCCCAGCCGTCGAATCCTTCGACGCCACACGATCCGATAAATGTCCCAATGGTCCATGTCCCGCTTGCGCGGACAAAAATGTAGTCGCCCGCCTTGGCTGCGATGCCTAGCGCCTGCCACTCGCCGTTGGCATAAACGCTGACCGTTACATCACGCAATGAGGACCGCATGGCATCTGCCTCGGCAGCAGCGTCTTTCAACTTGTGCCGTTTGGTGGCGAGGAAGGCTCTCGCATCGATCACGGCTGACTCTCCATGAAGGGTTGGCTGACTTTCAAGGTGCGCTGACAAGTCATCGAGGAGCGGCGTAATCACGGTAGTAGCTTCGTCGACCTTTGAGCGCATGCTCACGACTGTCGCGACAACCTGCTTGACATCCCAAAAATCGTCACCTGTTGGCCTGAGCGCAGTCCAAACTCCGTCGAGTTTTCTCTCAGCCGATTCGAACCCTGTGGTGATACTTGCGCGTTTCTCACGGATCTTCTCAAGAAACGCTGTGGCATTGTGTGCCGTAGCCTTCTTGATGAAATCTGCATGGAGGGCATCCGCTTCAGCCGCGGTGTTCTTGAGTTTTTGCCTAGCGGATTCAATGAAGCTGCGTACAGCGGTCACGGGTGGCTCGTTGGAGTAGTCGGGTTGGTCAGCGATGAACGCGGCCAAGTCGTCGAGCAGCGGAGAGATGCGGCCCTGCCCATCAGCGATCTTGTCGCGCAGGTCTTTGAACGTAGCGACGATCTCATTCAGGTTCCCGACAGCGCCCTTGCCATCTTCTGCGAGCTTGCGCAGTGCATCCCAGCGGCGGTCGAGCGTTTCGATCTCTGCTGCGGTGGTGTTTCGCTTCTCGCCGAGTTTTCGAGCGAAGAGCGCGGGGTCAAGCACCTTCACAAGGACGGGAAACGCGGTGACTGGTGCGGTCCATACATGTTCTGCGGTGACTGTGAGGCGACCAGACAAGTCGCGAGAGATTTCGGCGGGATTGGCACCAACAAGGACCGTCGCAGGAGTGACACCACTGCGGGGCTCGATGGAAAGCCATGAATCCTCTGTGCTGATCTTCCAAGTGAGGCCGGGATTGCCGGCGCTCTCGAGCACGAGCTTCGTCGTGGTCAGCGCGGTGTCACCCTTCCTCAGCGTGACTTCGATAGTGGCAGTCGGCGTCGCCCTCAGCTTCCCCAAGAGCGTGTACTGAATGGGCACAGCGATGCGCTGCTCGCCCGCTGTGAACGCGATGCTCGCAGTGTTCTGCCCGTAGGCGAGTGCAGCGACGAGGAATGTGACGGTGATGCGAGCTGGCGTTCCACCTCTCGAATGACTGAGTTGCACAAAGGGTGCCGCGCAGCTTGCGGACCATTGCACGCTCTTTTCAGATGCTGAGCAATTGAGCTCGATGTCGATGCTTGTTGGTGGGACCACTGTGGAATCATCGAGGCGCCCTTCGTACTGGACTTTGTCCGCAGACAGCGTCAGCAGCAGCGGATCAGAGCAGCTCACCAAGCAGGCTGCCACACCCATGGCGAACGACATTCTCAAGAGTGTGTTCATGTGATCTACCTCCAATCTGGCGGATCTGTGCCAGATGCCTCGTTTCGGCCCCAGAGCATAGACGACCTGTAACGTGCAGAGGGGGGTAGCCCAAATGGGTTGGCATGGCCCCCGGGTGGCGGATTAGAATCCCCCGTCACCACTTTGCAGCAGGAGCCCCCAATGAAGTTTTCGAAGCGCGCGGTTTGCGCAGTGTTTGCCTTTGTTTGCAGCGCATCATTCTGTGGTGCTCAGATCTGGGTGCAGCAAGCGGGCGCCGTGCCGGGGCCCGTGACCATGACCGAAGGCTGCATCGCCGCAGACTTGGATGGGGACGGCGACAAGGATGTGCTTTTTGCTAACGGCTATGTGCTGAGCAGCGCTGGCAGCGCCGCGGTGTTGCCCACACTGTTGATCAACAAGTTCAACCTTGCGTTGGGTTTGGTGGATGAAAGCGCTGCGCGCTTGCCGGCAACGCTGCTGAAGGCGACTCAAGTGATTGCGGTGGACATTGAGCGCGATGGAGATCTGGACCTTGTCATCACCTGCAACGGACCCACCCAGCAGAGGCTTTATCTGAACAACGGCGTAGGCGTGTTCACTGATGTTTCGGTGGCGCGCTTGGGTGTGTTCAGCGCGGTGTGCAACTGCGCAGTGGCCGGCGATGTGGAACAAGACGGCGACCTCGACCTGTTCTTCAACGACGGCGCCACCAATGGGCAGTTGAAACTGTTCCTGAACAACGGGCTTGGCTTCTTCACCAACGTCACCGCGACACATGTTGCCGTTGCGCCCAAGACCAATCAGCAAGATGTGGTCCTTTGCGACATCGACAACGACTGGGACTTAGATGTGGTGAACACCGGCAAGAGCGCCGGGCAACAGATTTTCTTCAACGACGGCACCGGGCACTTCACTGTGAACAGCGCATTGCTGCCGGCGGGAACCACGTTGACTTACGAAACCGATGTGTGCGACTTGGATTCCGACGGCGACATGGACATGTGCTTTCTGTCCACTAGCGGCTTCACCGATGCCGTGTTGCGCAACAATCTCATTCCCAGTGGCACTTTGAGTTTTACTGCCCAATCAACTTTCTTCACCGGCAGCAACGGTTTCGACGACAACGAGTTTGTTTACGCCGATTCCGACAACGATGGCGACTTGGATGTTGTCATTGGTTCGCTGACGGCTACGCAAGAGCGTCTGTATGTGAACAACGGCGCCTTCAGTTTCGCGAACAGCACCACGGGATTCTCAATGGTTTCTGATTCCACTTTGGATGTGGCCTGCGCAGACCTGAATAATGACGGCAAGCTAGACATGGTCACGGCGCAGGGAGAATCCGGCAATTTCTTGAACAGGCTGTATTTGGGCACAGTGCTCGACACACAGCCAGCGCGAGCGCTGCGGCTCCGCGGACCCGAGGGCGCACGGGCGGCGGGGGATTCGCGCCGAGTCCAAGTGGTCTTGCATGATTCGGCAGTTGACGACGGTGAAACCTCCGTGCGTTTGGTAAATCTCGTCGGCACAGTCACGCACCGCAGCGGCGTGGCGAGCTTCTCGGTGCCCATGACCATGATGGGTGGATTTCTGTGGAACGGCGAAGTGCCAATTCCAGGTGGCGTGGTGTTGATGGGCGCGAGTGTGAGTTGGTCGGTCAGCGTCACGGACCATGCTGGCAATGTGCTGGTCACTCCTGCGCGCAATTTCCATGTCTGCGGCGCAGAGGCTTACGGGCCAGGCGGCGTCGTTGGTGGTGTGAACGCGTTGAGCCTGAATGGCAGCGGCGCAACGGCGGGGCAGCAATTGATGCTGGCTTGGACTGGATTCCCACTGGACGCAGGGCTGCTCGTGCTGGCCGGGGAGCGCGGCGCACTGCCCTACTTCACCGGAACGATTCTTGTGGATCCTGCAACGATCATCGACTACTTCCCAGCTCTGTTCGACGGCGCTGGTGTCGGCGGTTTGTCAGTGGGGCTGCCGCCGGGCCCTGCGCTCGCAGGCTTGCGCTTGGACTTGCAAGTGCTGCAAGTGTCCGCGGGCTCTGTGTTCCTCAGCAACGGCCTCGAACTCGTCATCTGTCCTTGAAGTCTGGCGCCACGATGCGCGTTCACCCGCCGAGCTTCGATTCCAATTCTTGCCAGCGCGCATAGAGCGCAGCGACCAGTGCGTTTGCGCTGTCGAGCGTTTTGCACGCGGCGGCCAGCTTCACATGATCTGTGGCCACAGTAGGATCGCTCACTCGAACTTCAGCTTCGGCGTGCGCGCGTTCTGCCGCCATCACGGCCGCTTCCATGCCGTCCATTTCGCGTTGTTCTTTGAAGCTCAGTTTGCGCCGGGTGGAGGCGTTTGTCGGCGAAGTTTCGGCAGCATTCGCGGCGCGCGTCGCATCTGCGCGCATGGGCTCCTGCGCTTTGCGTTCTGCTCGTTCGAGCACAATAAGCGCCTGATCCAAACTCGTGACGGTTGCAACTGAAGCATCGTGCGCGCCGACGACCGTGATGGTCTGCGCCAATCTCTCCAGCATCGTGCGATCGTGCGTGACGAGCAACACGGCGCCCGGGAAAGAATCGACCGAATCTTCCAGAACTTCGAGGGTGGAAATGTCGAGGTCGTTTGTCGGTTCGTCGAGCACCAGAATGTCCGCGGGCTGGAGCATCATGCGCGCGATGTGCGCTCGGGCACGCTCGCCGCCAGATAAGTTTCCGACCGATTGCGACAGTTGGGCATCTTGAAACAAGAAGCGCCGCGCCCACGCGGTGATGTGCAACGACTGTCCTTGAAAGTCGACAAAATCGCCGAGCGGGCAGAGGGCCTCTCGTAGCAGCGTCTCGGGCGGGATGTCCGCGCGTTGTTGCCGCAGCACGACGATACGGGGCCTCGGTTCCGCGAAGCGAAGTGTTCCCGTGTCAGGCTCCAGCTCGCCGCAGAGAATCCGCAGCAGCGTCGTCTTGCCGCTGCCGTTGAGCCCCATCAAACCTATGCGATCGCCTCGAGCGAGTTCGATATCGAGCGCGCGGAAGAGCGTTCGCCCCGCAAAGCTTTTCGAGATGCCGTGCGCAGAAACGAGTTTCCGCGTGCGGCGACCACTCGCCGCGAAATCCACGCGCGCGCCGCCTGCGCTCGCGGCCGCGTTGCGCGTGGCAAGAGCAGCGAGTTCGTCGCGGCGCTCTGCGCTGTCCTCAATGCGTCCTTTCGCCTTTGTGCGCCGTGCTTTCGGACCGCGTGCGAGCCATTTGTCGTCGATGCGCACTTCGTTCGAGAGTGCTACTTCCGCGTGGGCTTGCGCCTGCAGAAACTCCTCGCGCCGGCGCAGGAATGCGTCGTAGTTTCCGTTGGCAACGAGCGTTCCCTGCGGATAGGCGCCACTGAGTTCGATCACCCGCGTTGCGATGCGATTGAGGAAGGTGCGGTCGTGGGTGATGAAGACGCATGCGCCTGCTCGGATGTCGTTGGTGTTGCGCTCAAGGAATTGTTCGAGCCAGCGCAGGCCCTCAACATCAAGATGATTCGTGGGTTCGTCCAACAGCAGAAGATCAGGCGCACCACCTGCTTCGCAAAGCCCGCACGCAATCGAGAGTCGTTTCTTCCAACCGCCGGACAATCGTTCAGCAGGCTCGTCCATGCGTGCGTCAGGGAAGCCCAACTTGCCAAGAATCAGGCACCCAAGCACTTCGGCTTCGTGCGGGTCGCCGTGCACGCTCGCCGCATGCATTGCTGCGGCGGTTGCCGCCGAACGCGGCGTTGCGTCCGTTGCAAACTCGTCGCGCTGTGGCACATAGACAACGACTGCATCGCGTTGTGTGCGCACGATTCCGTCATCAGGTGGCTCGATGCCGGCCAGTATGCGCAGCAGCGTACTTTTGCCTGCGCCATTGGGACCGATGAATCCAATGCGCTCGCCGTCGGCGACGCCGAGCGAAACTCCACGGAAGAGTTCGCGCACTCCATACGATTTGGAAAGATCAGTGGCAGTGAGGAGCATGTTTCCATCCGGAGCGATACGACGGGGCGGCGCGCCGGCGGTCTCTTTAGTGATCGTGGCCGACCGGAGTCTGCGCAATGCCCATCAGCAGCACCAGCAATTCGTGCCCACGGTTTTCGACGCTGTGCGGAATGCCCGCGGGCATGAACACGACATCGCCAGGCTTGGTGTCAAAGCTATCGGTGCCCACGACGAAGTGCCCGCTCCCGCTGTGCACAAAGCTGAACTTGTCTTGCGACGGATGACTATGCAGTGGCTGGACTTGTCCGGGCTCAAGCGTGTTGAGCCCGAGGAACAGCGTGCGGCCTTCGAATAGCGTGGCCTTGTAGGGCTTGTCAGCGCGCGATCCCATCGCGTCGGAAATGTGTTTTCGCGCTTCCATGCCACCAGCATAGCTCTGCGGATCAAGATCGACGCGTTAGGATCCCGCGCACATGAATACAGGAGGTTTCTTGCGCATGAGTCATCAGGACGCGACGCCCGGCCTCGGCCACTTGCAACTCGGCATTCCCGGTTGGAACTACGCCGATCTTTTCGACCCAGCAGCGTTGGCGCGCTTGCACGGTTTGTTTTGCGAAGACCTCAAGCGCCGCGACCCTGCCACCGGCCTGCGCTACGACACGCTGCTGCAAGCAGGTGCTCCGACGCGCGAAGAGGAATCGTGGGCCATTGCCGCCGTTGGGCCGCACCTCAGCCGTTTCTTAGGCGCACTGTTTTGTGCTGACGGCGCTGCCGCGCTGTTGGTGGACAAAGCGCGCGCGTTAGAGCCTGTGTTCGCGGTGCGCCGCGAATTCGTGAAGCGTCGAGCGCTGAAAAAAGTGGCTGCGGCGGACATCCCAGCGGACTTGGTTCCACTACGAGCACTGGCAACGCGCGTGGCGCAGGTTCTGGGCAGCCCAGCGCCGGACGAGCACGAAGAAATCGCATTCAGCCGCGCAGTGTTGGCGCTGCTGGCATTGGAAAAAGAACTGAGTGTTGGTGCCGCACTGAGCGGTGCTGGCGAGGCGACATGCGGCGCTCTCGCAACAGCATGGCCTGCACGCTTCAGCGCTTCAGGCACGGATCGCAGCGCAGCGCTGCAACAGTTGCTCCGCGACTTGCAAGTCTTCTGCGCAGGTTCCGTGGCGCGGCCAAGTACCGCGGCTGGCTGGGTGCTGTTCGAGCAACAGCACGCCGTGCATCACGCAGATTTGGTGCCGCTGGTGCGGCCACTCGCAGAAATGCCCACGTGCTTCGAGGGCCCAGAGGCTACGCGTCGCGAGCGTCCTGGCTTCGACCTGACCGATGCGCGCATGAACCCGCGGGAAGTGGCGGCGCAAGTAGACATCTGCATCTTCTGTCACCACCAAAAGCGCGATTCGTGCGCAACAGGCTTGCGCGAAAAAGACGGTAAGGCCAAGAAAAACCCGCTGGGCGTCGAACTCGAAGGCTGCCCGCTGGATGAGCACATATCGGAAGCTCATGAACTGCAGCAGGGCGGAGACTCCGTCGCGGCGTTGGCCGCCGTGATGGTGAACAACCCCATGTGCCCCGGCACTGGGCACCGCATTTGCAACGACTGCATGAAGGCCTGCATCTTTCAAAAGCAGGAACCAGTGAACATCCCGCAAGCCGAGACAGGCATTCTCTCGGCGGTGTTGGCGCTGCCGTTCGGCGCCGAAATCTATTCGCTGTTGACGCGCTGGAATCCGCTGCACATGCGGCGGCCCTTCCAACTGCCTTTCAACGGATTGAAAGTGCTGGTCGTGGGCCTCGGGCCTGCGGGCTACACACTCGCTCACTACTTGAGCAACGAGGGCTTCGGTGTGGTGGCCATCGACGGACTGAAGATCGAACCGCTGCCCGCGGATCTTGTGGGTGCTGCTGCGCGCGCGCTGCAAGATTGGAAGGCCTTCGTGCAACCGCTGGATCAACGCGTGTTGTCGGGCTTTGGTGGTGTCAGTGAGTACGGCATCACCGTGCGCTGGGACAAGAATTACCTGCGACTGCTGCATTTGACGCTGGCGCGCAAGCGCAATTTGTCCATGTTTGGTGGCGTGCGCTTCGGCGGCACCATCACCTTGGATGACGCGCACGAGCTTGGTTTCGCACATGTAGCCATCGCTACCGGCGCAGGCAAGCCCACCATCGTGGACATGAAGAACAACTTGGTGCGCGGCGTGCGCCAAGCCAGCGATTTCTTGATGGCTTTGCAGTTGACGGGTGCCGCCAAAGACTCGAGCCTCACCAATCTGCAAGTGGAACTGCCGGGCATCGTGGTGGGTGGCGGGCTGACCGCAATCGACACTGCCACCGAGCTGATGGCTTACTACCCGCTGCAAGTGGAACGCGTGTTGGTGCGCAGCGAACTGTTGCAATCCGAAGGTCGGCTGGAAGCGTTCCTTAAAGCGCTGAACCCCGAAGAGCGTGGCACCTATCAGACATTCATGGAACACGGGCGTGCTGTGCGTGCAGAGCGCGCTGCGGCGCATCGCGAAGGGCGCGCTGCGGCATTGTCGCAATTGGTGCGCGCGTGGGGCGGTGTGTCCATCGCTTACCGCAAGAGTTTGCAAGATGCGCCGGCCTATCGCTTGAACCACGAAGAAGTGGTGAAGGCTTTGGAAGAAGGCGTGCGTTTCATCGAAAATGTGTCACCGACAGAAGTGGTGTCGGATGCGGGTGGCCGCGTCACTTCGTTGAAACTGCGCGGACCCAGTGGTGCCATGGAATTGCCTTGCCGCGCCTTGATGATTGCTGCGGGCACCAGCCCCAACACCATCTACGAGCGCGAGCACCCGGGCACGTTTGGCTTCGATGGCAAGTTCTTCCGCTCGCACCGCATCGAAGGCAGCGGCGCCGCCGTGCAGTTGGTGGCGGACACCACGCGCGATGCGTTCTTCACTTCGTACCTGCGTGACGGCTTGAGTGTCAGCTACTACGGTGACAACCACCCCGCGTGGAACGGCAATGTTGTGAAAGCCATGGCTTCTGCGCGGAAGGGCTATCCGCAGGTGTTGGCGCTGTTCAGCGCGGCAACGCTGCGGCCATCCGCCGCCCAGCAGCCTGCACGCGATGCCAGTTGGCGCAGCGATACCGCGCACCTTGCTGCAATGCTGCAACCCACCGTGGTGCGCGTCGAGCGCCTCACACCAAACATCATCGAAGTGGTGTTGAAGGCGCCCATGGCTGCGCGCCACTTCCAGCCTGGGCAGTTCTTCCGCTTGCAGGATTTTGAATCCACTGCCACGCTGCGTCGCGGGCTGCGCATGAGCATGGAAGGGCTCGCTATGACGGGCGCCTGGGTGGACCGCGAACGCGGTCTGCTGTCGCTGATCATTCTGGAAATGGGCGGTTCATCCAGCTTGTGCGAACTGTTGCAGCCGGGGCAGCCGGTGGTGTGCATGGGCCCGACGGGCACGCCCACCACGATTCCGAAGAACGAAAAAGTGATCTTGTGCGGCGGCGGCTTGGGCAACGCTGTGCTCTTTAGCATTGCGCGGGCGCTGAAGGACAACGGTTGCAGCGTGCTGTATTTCGCGGGCTACAAGAATGGCGAAGACCTGTTCAAGCGCGACGAAGTGGAAGCGGGCACCGATCAAGTCATCTGGAGCACCGATGCCGGCGCAGCCATCACACCGCGCCGCCCGCAAGACCATCATTTCCGGGGCAATATTGTCGAATCCATGCTCACCTACGCCCGTGGCGTGCACGGTGCCGGAGTGTTCCCGCTGAGCGAAGCCACGCGCATCATCGTGATTGGCTCCGATCGCATGATGGCTGCAGTGGCGGCAGCACGGCGCGATGCGACCAAGTTGCAACCGTACCTTGGGCCGCATGAGGCGTTGGGATCTATCAATTCGCCCATGCAGTGCATGCTGAAAGAGGTTTGCGCGCAGTGTCTGCAGCGACATGTGGACCCAGTCACCGGCAAGGAGAGTTTCGTGTTTTCGTGCTTCGACCAAGATCAGCATTTGGATCATGTGGACTTCGCGCACCTCAACTTGCGCTTGCGCCAGAACGGTGTGCTGGAGAAACTCACCGCCGGAGTGATCGCGTTGCTCAAAAACGACGCGATGCTTGTGTAGCCATCGACTGTGCGGCACGTGCGCCCTCTGCGCGCTCGCTGTGCACTTAGCGCGGGAGCGGAGGGATCCATAACACCTGCGCTTTGCCGCGCTGGCGCCAAGCACGCATCGGCGCTTGAAAAGGCACGGTGTCCACCCATACGGCTAGCGAGTCCAACCCCGAAATGGCTTGGGCTGGGTGCCCGTCGCCGACAAAGCGGTCCAGCAACAGAATCACGGGCCGTTGCGCGCGGGCGATGTAATCGGTGAGCAGCGGGCCGGCGCTTTCAGCGGTAGGAGCGTTTAGGAGCAGCCAAGGATCGTGGGGCACTTGGCGCAAGTGCATCGCAGTGTGCGAGCGAAAACCATGCGTGACCACGATGGGTCGGGCGGGGTCGTGGCTCCACAGTTCTGCCTGTGCCGCCGCATCGTGCAAGGTGGTGTCACGCAACGCCATGGTGCTGGTGGCGTGGAGCATGAATGTTGTCGCAGCCGCGACCAGCAACAGCATTGCGGCACTCAACGAGCGCGGGCAGTGGATCGCGGCGAGCGCGGTGCCTAGGAGCAGTTCCAATATCCACCATTCAAAATTCTGTGGCTCGAACCAACAGTAGAAACAGAAGCGTGTGGCGGCGATCAGCAGCACAGCCCACAACATGGCGCGGCGGTTAGTCGTTGGGGGCTGCGTGCTGGCAGTCCGCACACAGAGGAGCCTGCAGGCCGCCCAGAGGACAACGAAAAAGGCGAGGCCGATACTGATGTTCAGAGTGAATGCGCGGTAATCGTGTTGCACGCCAGCAACTGCTACTCCAAGCGTCGTGCAGCGCAGCAGCAGATCATCCAGCCCTGGTAGCTCGGCGGGAGCCCAATTGCGTGTTGCCACCTCGGCTGTTGTGAACATGAATGCGCGCAAGTTGGCAGCTCCGGCGAGTTGCCAACAGATGACATAGGCACCAAGTGTGGTGAGGCCGGTGAGCGCGAGCCACAGGAACATGCGCCACAGCCGACGTTGCTGTGGCAGTCGCGTGGCCAGCGCAAAGACCAACCCGGGGACGATCAGAATGTTGTCTTGGCGTAGCAGCAGGGCGGCAACAGTGATTGCGCCTACGCGCAGGAGTGAGCAGTTCCCGTCACATGCTGCAACCAAAGCCCAGAGAGCCAGTGCTGCTGCGGGCACAACGGTTTCGCCAACACTCGCTTCCAACAGCACACTGCGTGTAGCCAACAGCAGCAGCGGCAGCGCCAACGCGGTGCGTCGCCAGCCCGCGAGGCGGCCGAGCAGCATGACGATGCCAGCGAAGGCTGCAGCATTCACACACCGAGTTGCCCAGTGGCCGGGGTGATCTGCGCCAACGAAGTCCAGTGCGCCCGTTAGCGGCAACAGCAGCACATGGAAGAGCGGATGATGCCCACTGATGCTGGCCAGTCCATCATGCTCTGCAGCGTGTGCGTACCACAGCGCATCGTTCACCGCGAAACAGCCGTCCGCGTTCCATGGCATGAAGAAGAGCACCACTGCAAAAGTGATTGCTGCGAGCAGCGCAAACGGCCATGCCATCCCCACGGCATATTGTCGCATTGTTGCAACGGCTTCCATGAGCGAATGATAGTCGCTGTGGCACGCTGTTGGCGGCTATCATGCGCTCGCAACAATGAGCTTATTCGACTGGTTACGTCGGCCTGAAACCACAAGAGCCCCGCGTGCTGCGCGCCCGGCTTTGGATGCTGCGCTGGTCGATGGCATTCTCACGCGGGTGCGTGCGGCGCCTGCAGGGCTACGCGTGCTGGAGCTCGAGTGTGGCGTTGGCGTGCTCAGCCTGCGCATGGCCCATGCTGCGCCAGGGTGCAGCGTGCTGGGGCTGGACACAGCGTCAGATGCGGTGCGCAGTGCCAGCAGCGCGGCGCGCGCGGCGGGGCTGGAGTCGCGCGTGAGCTTCAGTGTGTGCGACCTGCGGATTCTGTCAGTGGCCGATGCTTGCTTCGATCTTGCTGTGGGGGTGGGGGTGCTTAGCGAGAGTGCTGCACCCGCATCTACGCTGCGCGAAATCCGCCGCGCGCTGGCACCCGGCGGTATGGCACTGCTCTACGAACCCCTTGCGCTGGAAGAGCCAGCAGCGAATGCAGCCGGCGGTATGCATCATTTGCGCGGCGCATCAATGAGTGGCGCAGCGTTGAGCGCGCTCATTGCAGCGTCGCCCTTCGCCAACGCAGCGCGTCTTACGGCACCGGAATCTCGGGGGCCGGGCGCCTACGCACAGTTAGTCCTGCTGCACGCGCCTCATGTCAAGCCGCATTGAGCGCGAACGGCCTTGATCGCCCTGTCGACCGGTCGGATGCACTCCAACGGACCGCTCCGCCTCACCAAGTCAGCGCTCCGCTTCCGCCAACGTTGGGCATGGGCATGTGGCCGAGCGCAGAGGTCACCGGCGGAGTGTGCTCCATGGGCGCGGCAGCCGGTCGTCTTCGCCCGACCGGCCGAGCGCCCATGGGCAACACGGAGCCACGCCTGCGAGCGCAATGCAAGACCGACCGTGCGCTGCAGAGGCGGAGTGTGTCCGATGGGCGCGGCAGCCGACCGTCTTCGCTCGACCGGGCGAGAGGAAAGAAAAAGACCCCCGCGTGAGCGAGGGTCTTTAGCTTTCACGAAGTCGGGGCGAGAGCCCACCGCAGTAGCGGTGGGGAGATTTGACGCCGTGCGTAGCGCGGCGCAGATCCTCTGCGGAGGAGGCCACGCCTCGGGGCCGAGGCCGCAGGGTGCGCAGCACCCAACGACCCGATGAGAGGAAAGAAAAAGACCCCCGCGTGAGCGAGGGTCTTTAGCTTTCACGAAGTCGGGGCGAGAGGATTTGAACCTCCGACCTCTTCCACCCCAAGGAAGCGCGCTAGCCAGGCTGCGCCACGCCCCGATTGCTTCAAGGATCGGCTACAGCAAGCTGCAGCACGAGCCCCAAGCGGGGCCATTGTTACGAATATGCCCCTCAGCGGTCAAGCAGCGAGCTACGTATGGCTCATCATCGCCCCATCGACCGGTGAGAACATGGTTGAGGCGAGACAATATGCCTATTTTTCCCGGGGGGGGCCTCTGCGGTAAAGTTCTTCGTGTCACCGTTCGAATCGTGAGGAGACTTTCCATGTCACTTGCCCGAATTCCTTGTAATGCGAGGTGCGCGGTTGCGCCCACCTTTGCACGCCGCCTTTGGTTCGTTTGCCTGCTAGCGCTCATGGTGCTGGTCGGCGCTGCGTTACTGCCAGGTCAAACGCTGATGCGCATCAGCGAGGGCACCACTACGGCTTTCGGTCTCGGCTGGTCATCTGCCAGAGCGGGAGACCTCGACGGCGACGGCATCACTGAGGTGTTGGTAGGTGCCAACGACCCCGCCTTAGGTGCAGGCACCGTGCGCGTGATTTCTGTAGCCACCGGCGTTGTGTTGCGCACCCACGTGGGCGAAGTCAATGGCCACCAGTTTGGCTTTGACGTAGCCGGCGGCTTCGATGCGAACCTCGACGGCGTCAACGATGTCTTGGTCGGTGCACCTGGCTTCGATGTGGGTTCATCTTTCGACAATCGTGGGCGGGCTTATGTCTACTCCGGTGCCACGGGCACGCTGCTGTATTCCGTCACCGGCGAGGCCTTCGCGGAGAACTGCGGTTTCTCTGTTGCATGGTTGGGCGACATCAATGGCGACCTGAGAGCGGATTTCGCGGTGGGCTCGTCCGGTGCTAGCAGCATGACTGGTCGCGTGCGCGTGTTCAGCGGCCTCGACGGCAGCTTGATGCTGACTTTGGGTGGGCAGGCTGTCGGCGATCGTTTCGGCGCGGCAGTGGCCTATGCGGGTGACATGAACGCTGACGGCACCCCAGATTTATTGGTCGGCGCGCCATATCAAGCCATCAACGGCATCGCAGGGCGTTCGTACATCTACGCCATGCCTACCGGAGCGTTGCTGCAAACATTTTTCGGGACGCAATCTGCGGAGCACCACGGCTGGGCGCTTTGCAGCGTGCCGGATTTGACTGGCGACGGCGTGCGCGATGTGGTGGTGGGTGCGCCCGATTACGACGCGGTGACGATCACTGACGCTGGACGGGCTCGCGCGTTCAACAGTGCCACGGGTGTGGCGCTGTGGGATTTCGTGGGGCCGCTGGTCCATATGAAAACCGGCATCGACTTGGATGCCATTCCAGATTCCGACGCTGACGGCATCGGCGACTTGATAATCGGCCTCCCATACATCCCACCATGAAGTGGCATCTACTACGGTCGCGTGTCGACCGTGAGCGGTGCGAATGGTGCTGCCATCCGCACGATCACCACTACTGGCTACGAGAACCTCTTCGGGCGCAGCGTCTGCGGCCTCGGAGATTGGGACAACGACGGCATCGGCGACTTTGCTGTGGGCTGCCCCAACGAGGACACCATTGGCGCGCTGAATTGCGGGCGTTCGCTGGTTTACGGCGGCGGCGTGCGCGACACCAGCACATTGCAATTGTTCGGAACGATGTCCGTGAGCAACCCCAACTCGCCTTACATTCGCGTGCTCGGGACTCCAGGCACGCCTCCGGTGGTGTTGGGGGATCCGATCCCCGGCCCCACGCCCATTCCGCCCTTTGGTTACTCGGGCGTCGGTTTCAGCCCATGGATGGTGGCGATGAACAATCCCGTCGGGTTCCTGTGGCCAGCCTTCGGCGGCAACATCGACTCACAAGGATTGTTGCAGATCGGTCCGTTTCCGCTGTCGCCCAACGTCATCGGCCTCACTTTGTTCGTGCAGTCCTTCAACGTCACTCCACTGGCGCCGAACGGAGTGTTCCAGCGCACCAACACGCTGGCGCTCACCGTTACGCCCTGAGGACCCAAACCTTGCGCACTTGCATCGCGATCGCGTTGTTACTGGGCGGAATCGCCGCCCAGCAGCCCATGAATCAGTACACCTCGAATACCTATTGGTTGGGGGGTGCCGCTGATCCGCGAGTGCTGATGCTGGGGCCGGGGGGGCGCATCTTTACAGGCTGCGGTGACGGGTCTGTGCGCATCTTGGAAGACAACGACAACAATGGCGTTGTGGACAATGTGATCAACTTTGTGTTCGGTGCGTGGAGTTGCCATGGCCTCGCTTGGAAGCCCAACGGGGCGACGGGCTATGACCTCTATGTATCGCACCTCACGGCGCCATCGGGCGGCACCGGCACGATCACGTGTTTCACCGACCTCACTGGCGATGACATCTTTGATGTGGTCACGACAGTGGTGCTGACATTGCCCTCCGGGGCGCACCAAGTGAACAACATCAAGTTGGATGCAACGGGCCAGTGGCTGTACATCGCGCAAGGCGCGACGGCGAACACTTCCGCCGGCGGCGGCGCCATGGTTGCGCGCGTGGCCTCCAATGCAGTGAATGTGCTTTGGGGCTCTCCGCAAGTCATCGTCGTGGGCACGGGGTTGCGCAATCCTTGGGGCATCGAATTCCATCCGTCTGGCGAGCTCTTCGCCACCGACAACGGGCGCGACGACTTGGGCGCCACAGATCCACCTGATGAATTCAACCGCGTGGTGATGGGGCAAGACTATGGTTTCCCCACTGTCAGCGGCATGCCGCCCGTGGGCAACCCAACGACCGCACCCATCGGATTATTCGAGTCTCATGCTTCGGCCAATGGATTTGCATTCGACAACGGTTCGATGCTCACGGGCTTCGTGAACCAAGTGTTTGTCGCGGAATGGGGCAATTGGAACGGCATCACGCCAACGCCAGTGGGACAAAAGATTGTTCAAGGCAACTTGCACCAACGCACCAATGGTTCGTGGGTGCTGAACTCGTGGGATTTCTTGGCCAATTGTGGGCATCCGCTGGATGTGGAAATCGGCGCGCTAGGCGAGCTGTTCTTCACCGTGCAGTGGGGAGTGCCCAACTGGCCTGAAGGCGTGTATCGCGTTGTGCCCACCCACGGCATCTCCGTGAAACTGAGCGGCGTGCCCGAGCTTGGCAACATCATCAATGTGACCGTGCGTTGCCCCGGCCTTCCTGGGCACCTCAGCAAAGTGGCTGCATCTGCAGGCACCGGGCCTCTGCCCACTGCGCTCGGAGGCCTCGGCCTCAGTTGGGATTGGATCTTCGACATTTCGCTCACGCCGAACCCATATTTGTCCTTTGCGCCAGCGGGGCTGTTGAACGCCCAAGGCTTGTCCAGCGGACCGGATCATGTGTACATCCCTGTGCTGCCGGTCCTGTCGGGCTTCACCCTCTACATCGCCGCTGCGACCTTCGATCCATTCACCCTAGTGCCTTCAGCCGTGTCACCCACTGCGAGGATTCTCATTCTGTGAGCAAGGCGCCGCTGTCAGCCTTCCGCGACAGCACTATTGCAGGTTGACGAAGAGCGCGTCTGCATCCGCAGGCGCGCGTTTCAGTTTTCCCGCTGCCAACATTTGTGCGCCGAGAGTGGCCCAGCGCTCGCGCGTCATCCAGCCGACTTGTGCGGCGCCTGCGCCCTGCGCAGTGATCAGCGGCAATTGCACTTCGGCCGCGATGTCCATGGCTTCACGGCTCATGGCGGGGTTCAGCTTGGCCAGTATGGCGTTGGTGCTGCGCGGATCGGTGTTGTAGACATTCCAGCCTGCGCGCAGCGCACGCACAAAGGCCGTCGCTTCGCTTGTGTGCGCCTGCAACCACGCGCGACTGCAGACAACCACTTGCGCGTAGGGGTCGTAACCGCTGTCACCCAGCGAGAAAGTGCGCACGGCAATGCCCTGCAAACGCAGTTGCACGGGCTCTGAAGCAATGAAGCCTTGAGTGGCATCGACAGCGCCTGCTGCGAAGGGTGCCAGTTGCCCGCTGTAAGGCACCAATTCCAGCGCATGGCCGCCAAGTTTGCGGTCGAGTTCAGCAATCCACGGTAGGCCCGGTTCCACCGCGGCCCGCGCCTTAGAGCGCCACAGTTCTTCCAACGATTGCCACGGGCTGTCGGCGCGCACCACCAACACAAATGGCGAACGCTGAAAGGTTGTGAACAGGGCCACAAGCTCTGCGCCTTGTTCAGTGAGAGTCAACACTTCTTCAGCTGACACAACGCCGATCTCCACTGATCCTCGCGCGACCAACTGGCCTGCGGGCGTGTTCACTGCGCCAGGAATCAGTTGCACATTCAAGCCGGCGTTGCGGAAGCTGCCTCCGGCTTCTGCTGCGTAGAAGCCGCCAAACTCTGGCTCAGGCACCCAATTCAGTTGCACGCGCACCTGAGTGTGCCCTGCGTTTTCGCTCGAACCAGAATCGGAGCACGCAACTGGCAACAACACCATGGCGCAGAGCAACAGCGTTTGCAGCGGTTTCATGCTGCGCAGCTTAGCGGCTACTCGCGTGCCAGCGCCGCAGCAACAAGTGCCCGATCAAACTGACCACTCCGAATAGGGCGAATCCGGCCACGGTGCTGCAGGCCACTGCGGCAAGCACCAAAGCGGTGTTGCCTTCACGCATCGCCGTTTGGATGACCGTGCCGATGGGCGGGTCGGACACGAACGCGCCGATGAATTCGCCCACCACCGCACCAATCACAGCGAGCCCGGCCGCGATGCGCAAGCCGGTCACTACTTGCGGCAGCGCTGCGGGTAGCTCCAAGCGCCACCAGCGCGCGAGCCTGCTGGCACCGCACACGCTGAACAATTCGTGCAGTTTGGGATCGCAAGAGCGGATGCCTTCGAGCGTGTTGGCCAGAACGGGAAACACGGCGACGATGGTGGCGCTTGCAACTACCGTGGGGCGTCCGTAGCCGCACCAGATGACTAATACCGGAGCGATGGCAACGACCGGCACCATTTGCAGCAGCGTGGCCAGTGGGTAAAGCCCGCGCCGCAAGAATGAACTGAAACTGATGATGCTGCCTGCAACGATGCCGCAGCTTGCCGCCAGAAGGAACCCGAGCACCGCCGACAATGCGGTCTGCCCCAGCGCGCGCAACAGCAGCAGCGGCTGTGCCTGTGCCTCGCTTGCGACGGCGAGTGGCGCGGGCAGCACATAGTCGCCGGGTTGCAGCAACCACACTGCGCACTGCCAGGCAAAGAGCAGTGCAAGCAATACCAGCAGAGGAGGAAGCACCACGCGCAGCGCGCGATTCATGACGCCACTCCATTGGCGTTGTGCAGCGCTTGCACCACGCGCGCGACATCGTGCTGGTGTTCAGCGGAGAAACGCAGCGCGGCACAGCGCTCGCTGGGTGTCGTTTGCAAATCTGCCACGATGCGGCCACCCGAAGCACCAAGGACACACACGCGGTCTGCAACGAAAGCCGCTTCAGCGGCAGAGTGCGTGACGAGCACTAGGGTCAGTTTCAAGCGCTCCCAGAGGCGGCGCAGCTCGAGATCCAGTGCGGCGCGACGGATTTCGTCAACTGCAGCGAAGGGTTCGTCCAGCAGCAACAGTTGCGGCTGCGTCACCAAAGCGCGCGCTAGAGCCACGCGCATTTGCATGCCGCCGCTGAGGGCTGCGGGCAGTTTGGCGGCCGCGTCTTGCAACCCCACCAAACCCAGTTGTTCAAGCGCCGCGTTGCGCGCCTGCGTTGTCGTTGCACCGCGCAATCGCAGCGGCAGTGCCGCGTTATCCAGCGCGCTCAGCCACGGCAACAGGCGCGGCTCTTGGAAGCAGAAGGCGGCGGTGAAATCCGCAGCGCGTAGCGCGGTGCCTTCAGGATTGCTGCAAGTGATGCTGCCAGAGGAGGGTTGCAGCAACCCGCCCAGCAAGCGCAGCAATGTGGTCTTGCCGCAGCCGCTAGGGCCAACGAGGGCGGTGCAGGACCCTGCGGTGCCGCTCAGCGTGAGGCCGGCGATGACTGCGCTGCCAGCGAAATGCACAGCGCAATCTTGCAGCGACCAACTGACGCCAGAAAAAGGTGCGCCGCGCGCTGGAAGTGCATCCATGCGCGTGGCAGCGTATCAGGGCGTCTCAGCCGTCCTTCTTCTCAGTTGCCGCCGGAGGCTTCGGGCCGGCTTCCTTGGCCTTCGACTCGGCGACTTCAAGTGCCTTTTCAGCTTCTTCCAAGCGATTGCTCATCTCTTCGATGCTCCTGCGCAGTGCATCGACGCGCATCTTTGCGCCAGCGGTGCCTAGGTGCTCGCCTCTGGTCATCTGGACCATGTGCTCGCGCATTTGACCGAGGCGCGCTGCCGCAACTTGCCCACGCATGAGCCCGTTCAGCATCGGACGGCCATGTGGAGAAGCCGCAGGTGGCGTAACGCGTCTGCCGTTGACCCAGACTTCGACGTTGGTGGTGTCGGACTTGGCGGCATCGGCGTCTTGAACTTCGCAGATCACCTCGCACACGCCTTCCGCGCCCTCGGGGCACTCGGCGCAATCGATTTTCATGCCCTCGGTGACGATCCTCGATTCGCAGCTCTCGCCGAGTTTGAGTTCAGAGCCCTCGACCTTGATGCCTTCGAGATTGAGCGTTGCACCGTCGAGATGCATTAGCCTCATTGATTGCGCACTTGTGCTGCTGCCGCCGCTGTCACCAGCTTCAGGCCCGGCCACGCGAAGGCGGATGGCCTTGGCACCATCGGGAGCGCTAGTTTTCACCGTACGCACACGCACCACCTTGGCATGGGTGGCCTCGGCCGCCGCGGGTTCGGTGGTGCTGGAACAAGCCGCAAACAAGAGCCCGCAGGCCACCAGTCCAAGTAGCGCATTTTTCATCAGGTTTCTCCGTAGGTTCGAGCAGGAAAGGGCACCAGTCTTCTGCGGTGCCCGGCTGCCGCGACCATGTCGCGATGTGTCCGGGTCGTCAGCGACGGCCTTGCTGGGCCTTACGGGTCGCGCAGGGGCGAGGCTCCACGCGGCGGCGCATCCAGTGGCTACCATTGCGCAGCCATGCCCATTCAAAACCCACACGCAGCGCTGTTCGCGCGCATTCATGCCGATTCAACGCGCATGGAGGCGGACTTGGCTGCTTGGGTGGCAATGGACACCCATAGCGCCAACAAGCAGGGCGTGGACGCGTTGGGAGCGCTGCTGTGCACGCGTCTTGAAGCCATGGGCTTTCGAGTGGCTGAATTGGTGAACGGTGTGCATGGGCGCACATTGGTGGCACGGCGCGGCCCCCGTCCAACGGATGTTAGTGGTGGCGACGACGGCCCGCGCAACGCGGCCACGCACCCCATACTGTTGCTGGGGCACATGGACACGGTGCATGCGGCCTCGGCGGGCTTCAATTCCTTGCAGCGCGTGGAAGGCAGCACGCACGCCAAAGGCGCAGGGGCGGCGGACATGAAGGGCGGGTTGGTAGTTCTGTTGCACGCGTTGGAGGCGTTGCATGCCGAAGGCCTGTTGGATCGCCGCGCACTCCGCGTGGTGCTGAATGGCGACGAAGAAGTGGGCTCGCCAGCGAGTGGCGAACTGATCCGCGCGGAAGCGACGGATTGCGGCTTGTGCTTGTGCTTCGAAGCAGGGCGCGTCGCCGATGGCGGCAGCACTTTTGTGACGCGGCGCAAAGGCATGATGCGTTTGAGCGTGCGCGCTCGTGGCCGCAGTGCGCATGCGGGAGTGGAACCAAGCCTCGGCGCCAGCGCTGTGCGCGAACTCGCGGGCAAAGTTGGGCCCATCGAAGACCTCGCCGACGCAGCGACGGGCACCACGGTTTTGGTGGGCACTTTTCATGGCGGCACAGCAGCCAACACGGTTCCCGAAGAAGCCACATTGGATATTGATGTGCGCTTCGATGACGACGATGTGCGCCAGCAAGTGGAAGACGATTTGCAAGGCATTTTGCGCAAGCCGGTCGTGCGCGATGCTGCGGGGCGGCCGCGCGTGGCCACCACCATTCGCGAGCGCGTGTTCCGGCCGCCGATGGAAGCGAGCGTAGTTAGCGAGGGTCTTGCGGCAGAATTGGTGCGCCTTGCAGCCGAGCACGGCCAAGTGTTGGTGCCAGAAGCGCGCGGCGGCAGCAGCGATGCGGCCCTTGCGGCGGATGTCGGTTGCCCCGCGCTGTGCGGTTTGGGTGCTGTGGGCGGCGCATTCCACACCCGCGACGAATGGGTGGACTTGGCCAGCTTGCCACAGCGCACAGTGTTATTGGCGCGTCTGATTTTGGACCTTGGGCTGGTGCCCGAGCCGCGGAAGTAATGCCATGACGCAGCAACGACTGTTCATTGCAGATTCCCGCAAGCTGGATTTCTTGGACGAAGGCAGCGTGCAACTGGTGGTCACTTCGCCGCCGTACTGGCAGTTGAAGGATTACGGTTTCCGCGAGCAGATTGGTTTCGAACAGGATTACGCGGCGTACTGCGCCGACATGGCGCAAGTGTGGGCTGAATGCCTACGAGTGTTGGCCCCGGGTTGTCGCTTGTGCGTGAATGTCGGCGATCAGTTTGCGCGCGCGCGCATCTATGGCCGCTACCGCGTTTTTCCCATTCACGCCGATGTGATCACTGCGGCGGTGGCATTGGGCTTCGATTTCCTTGGCAGCATTATTTGGCGCAAACTCACCAACACGCACAGCTCAGGCGGTGGCGTGGTGATGGGTTCGTATCCGTACCCGCGCAACGGCATCGTGCGCTTCGACTATGAACACATTCTGATGTTCAAGAAGCCGGGGGAATCGCCGCCGCCTTCGAAGAGCGCCAAAGCGAAATCTGCGTTGACTGCCGCAGAGTGGAAAGAGTTTTTCTCAGGGCACTGGACCATCCCAGGGGCTCGCAGCGAAAAACACCTCGCGCCCTTCCCGCAAGAATTGCCCGAACGCTTGATCCGCATGTTCAGCTTCAGTGGCGAAACGGTGTTGGACCCATTTGTGGGCAGCGGCACTACGCTTGCGGCGGCGAATGCGTTTGGTCGGGCAGGTATTGGCGTGGACATCGACCCATCCAGCGAAGCGCACGTGCGCGAGAAACTCTCCGGCCCCGAAGGTGGCGGGCTCTTCGAGCGCGTGGAGTTGGTGGTGGAGCAGCGTATTGCCGCGCGCCCAGCGGCACCTGCGGACGGTGCATTTTTCGGAGCTGTGGTAAGCAAGAAGGATCGCGGCAAACAGCGCTTTGTCGGTGTGCGTGATCGCGTGGCCGAAATCCTCGGCCCGAATCGCTTTGTCACTAAGGCGGGGCGCAGTGTGATGCTCTTGGGCACCGCTCCAAAGACAGGCAAGCAAACCGCGGCGATGAAACGACTGGAAGCCTTGCTGAAGGGCCACGCCTTGGTGCTGACAGACCGCCGCAAAGCGCCATTCGACGAAACGGACGGCGCGGCCTATGTGCACTTGGACAACCGGACTTTCGTGAACAGCCGCATGATTCGCGAAGGTTTGCTGCAGCCGGATGCCGCAGACAGTGCCCATCATCACGCCGCGAAGTTCCGCAAAGACGCGGGCCTCGGCTAACATCCGCACCCATGGCCACACCAGAAGCGCAACCAGCTCAAACGGGAATGCTGCGCCGCATCCTCGCGTTCGGGCTGCTGGCTTTAGTCGTTGTGCTGACATCGATGATCGTCGCGCCGTTTTTGGCGGGGCTGTTGTGGGCGATCATCCTCAGCCTTGTGCTCTGGCCGCTGCATCAGGGCGTGCGGCGCTTGATGCCAGCTCCGTTGTGGTTGGCGCCGACAGTGACCACCTCTGTGATGACGCTGATGTTGGTAGTGCCGGTGGTGGTTGTGTGCGTCATCGTAGTTAACGAAGCCTCGCAGTTGATCCGCCAATTGCAAGATTTGCTCGAAGGCCGCACCGGCGACTTGGTCGGCGTGCTGCGCAGTTTGCCCGTGGTGGGCGAGAACCTCGCTGACGGGCTATTAGATCTGCGCTCGCAAGGCACCATCGTTCCGGCGGTGGTCAACGCGAATAAGAATGAGTTGGTGGCGTTTGTGGGCCGCGTCATCGGAGGGTTGTCGCGCAATTTGTTCGAGCTCACCATTTGCGTGGTCACCAGTTGGTTCTTCTTCCGCAACGGCGAAGACCTTGCGGGGCAAGCGCAGCGCGCCATTGCGCGTGCGGGCGGTACCTATGCCAGCGCGTTCATCCCCGCCATTCGCAACACGCTGCGCGCAGTGGTTTACGGGCTTGTCGTTACCGCCGCCGCCCAAGGTGTGCTGATGGCGGTGGGCCTGTGGGTGGCAGATGTGCCCTATCCGCTGTTGTTGGGCTTACTGACCTTCTTGCTGTCGTTCGCGCCCTTCGGCGTGGTCTTTGTATGGCTCGGCAGCGGCATCGCTTTGCTGTCCGAAGAACGCACGTTGGCCGGCGTGCTGCTGATCCTCTACGGGTTCCTCGTGGTCAGCAGCATCGACAATGTCCTGCGCCCGATCTTCATTGGGCGCGCGGCCAAACTGCCCTTCTTGCTGGTGTTCATCGCCATTCTGGGCGGCATTTCCAGCTTCGGATTGGTGGGCTTGTTCCTTGGGCCCGTCGTTGTGGCCGTTGCGCTAACTCTGTGGCGCACTTGGGTGCAAACCCGCGAGGCACCGACGGATGCGCCGTCAACGACTGCAGGTCAGTGACGTGTCCGCACTGCGGTGACCATAGTTTGGGCGCTTCCGCCGAGCGGCTTGCGCCGGAGATTGTTGCAATGGGAATCAAAGTTGTTGATGTGCGCAAAGGCATGGTTGTTATCTACAACGGCGAATTGCACCTCGTGTTGGAATTCGAACATCACACGCCCGGCAACTTGCGCGCGGTGAATCAACTGAAGATGCGCAATTTGAAATCTGGCGCCAGCGTGCAGCAACGCATGAGCAGCGGCGAAATCTTGGAGCAAGCATTCTTAGATCAGCGCAAGTGCCAATACCTCTATCGCGATCAGGGCACTGGGCACTATGTGTTCATGGACCTCGAAACGTTTGACCAACACGAACTGATCGAAGCGCTGATTGCCGACAAGATCCATTTCGTGAAAGAGAACCAAGAAGTTGTGGTCACTTTTCATGATGGCCTTGCGCTGGGACTGGAGCTGCCGTCGTCGGTGGTGCTCACTATCAAAGAAGCCGAAGGCGCTGCACGTGGCAACACCGTGAACAACACCTTTAAGAATGCTGTCACCGAAACGGGCCTGACTTTGAAGGTGCCGTCGTTCATCGAAGCAGGGGAGTTGGTGAAAGTCTCTACCGAGACCGGCGAGTTTCAGGGGCGCGCCAAGGCCTGAGCTCATGAATGCAGAGGCGCCCTTCTTCTCCGCGCCGGGTTGTCGCGTCCAGCAACTGGATGCCGAAATCTGGCAAGCGTGGAGCCCGACGGAAGTGCTCATCTGCTCTGCGGCTGTGCGCTTGTTGCAAGGCACGGTGGGGCCGGGCGTGGCGGTGTATCGACGTACAGATTTCTGGGCAGCGCCACAGTTTTGGCAGCAAACTGCGCAGATTCCCGACCGCTCCATGCTGCTGCTGTGGCAAGAGGGCACGCGTTATGCAGCGTTGTTGCCGCTGACTGGGCGCGATGCGCGCGTGGAGCTTGCGGCTCGCGGCGACGGTGTGTTCGCGCTGGTGCAGACCTGCCACGACGAGACTTTCGAACAGGCGGTGCCGCTGGCCATCGGCGGGCGCGGCGACAATCCGTATGCGTTGATTGAGCGCTTGTTTGATCACGCGGCGCGCTTGATCGGCACTTGTCGGCGGCGCGACCAAAAGCTGGTGCCAGAGTGGACGCGGCGTATTGGCTGGTGCTCGTGGAATGCGTTCGGCGTGAAGGTGAACGAGGCGGACATGCGCAGCGCCATTGCCAGCTTCGAAGGCGCGCCTGTGCAGTTGGGCTACATGTTGTTGGATGACGGCTGGCAGGATGCCGATGCCGAAGGGCGTTTGCTGTCTTGCGAGCCCAACGCCAAGTTCCCGCGTGGGCTTGCACCGCTGATTCACGAGGCGAAACGCCGCTTGGGCCTGCGGCATTTCGGCGTGTGGCACGCATGGCAAGGCTATTGGAAAGGCGTTAGCCCTGATGGGCCGATTGCGAAAGAGTATCGCGTGTTGCCCAACGGTTTGCTGCACCCCACCGAGTGGGCGCGTTTCTACGACAACTTTTATGCGCAGCTTGCGCGTGCCGGTGTGGATTTCACCAAGGCCGACAACCAGAATTACACAGGGGCGCTGCTGCGCGAGCATTACGCGCATGTGTCGGGCATGCACCTTTTGCGCGATGGCGTCGAGGCCGCTTCTGCACGCTGGCTCAACAGCACTTTGCTGAACTGCATGTCGCAAGAGAGCACAGTGCTGTACCAACTGTGGCACACCAATGTGCTGCGCAACTCGGATGACTTTTACCCCGATCGTGCCGGCAACCCTGAAGAGCACATCTTGCAGAATGCGTGGAACGCGCTGTGGTGTCGCACCCTCGCTATTCCGGACTGGGACATGTTCCAATCACATCACGCGCAGGCTGCGTGGCACGCGGCAGCGCGGGCGGTGAGTGGCGGGCCCATCACCATCACCGATACGCCGGGCAAGCAAGATTGGGAATTGCTGGGGAAGTTGGTGTTTCCCGATGGGCGTTTGCCGCATTTGGATGACCACGCGGTGCCGACGCGGCGCTGCTTGTTGCAAGATCCACGCGAAGGCGCGCCACTGGTTATTTGGAATCGCAGTGGCGCTGCGCGCATCGCTGCTTGTTTCGACATTTCAGGGAAGGGCGGCATGTGCAACATCGGCCCGCGGGATCTTGAGTTCGCGGGCGAAGGGGCGCCGCAGGGTTATGCGCTGCTGTCGCAACAGCGCGGTTGGCTGGGTGCGCTGGGGCTGGACGACACCATTGACATCGAGCTTGCGCCGTCAGGCTTTGATGTGCTGACGATGGTGCCAGTGCACGAGGGCATTGCAGCCTTTGGTGTGGAGCACGCGTTCAATCCGCCGGGCTGGTTAGGTGCGCAAAGTTTGACGCGCGATGGTGGTGCGCTGCATTGGAATGCAGAGCTGCGAGCCACTGCGCCGATTGTGCTGGGCGTGTTGCATCAAGCGGCGTGGGTCAAATTGAACGGCAAAGAGGTGCCGTTCTCGCAGTCGGGGCCCTTGGTGCGCGTCGACATGCCACGCACGAGTGTGCCCGGAGTGATCGATCTGCGTTTGCACTAGGCCACTGCCACGCGCAGCGCCCGGCGCCGCGCGCAAGCAGCAATCACTCAGTGGCTTCGAGGGCCTGGCGCAGCAAGCGTTCGACTTGAAGTAATGCGGCGCGATAGCGCGCGCGGTCGGCTTCCACTTCTTTGAAGCGTTCGAGGAACACGCTGAGTTGCGCGGCAGAGGTTTCCGAGAGCGAAGCGCGGGCGCTGCGAAGGGTGCGCTGGTGCAGCCCTTCGCCGCCGCCGCCGCCGTCGAGATGTTGCGTCGAAGGCTGTTGCTGCGCGGCCGCTTCGTCGCGCAGGCGCTTGCGGCGCACGCGGCCGTCATCGGTGATCATGCCCAGCAGCGCCTTGGCGCGGCCATACATGATGGGATAGATGGAGAATCCAGCAGTTTCAGCCGCAGCGCGCAGCTCGCCGTAGGGGCGGTCGCCGTTAGCCTTCAGGTAATCGAGGATGAAGGCCATCGCCGGAGAGTTGCTCGACTTGATGTCCATGCTGGTGTGCTTTCTTATGCGGCTCGTGCTTTGCAGTTTGCCGACAAGCTCCGTCGGCGCTTAGAGGGTATCAGAGGCGGGGTGAGTTCAAGCAGCACTCAGAGCCCCCACTTGGCACGGTTTGCGGCAACTTGCGCGGGAGTGGGCTTTGGGGTGTCAGGGTTTTCGACCGCAAGCTCGAACTCAGAGCGCCTAGAATCGGCCAGAGCGTTGAGGGCGATGTCGTCCGTGCAAACGGCGGGCACGGAATCGTCTTGGAAGATTGCTTCCCAAGGGCAGGCTGGCTCGCAGGCGCCGCAGTCGATGCACTCGGAGGGCGCGATGTAAAGCTGGTTGGTGTGCTGGGTCGTGTCCGTAGGCACGAAGAAGCAGTCCACCGGACACTCTGCTACGCACGCTGTGTCCACATTGTCGCGACAGAGACGAGTAACAACCCAAGTCATGGCAGTGCTCCTATCTTGCTGTGATTTCAATTCCAGAACCGCTCATAGATTGGCCCCTTTGCGCCCGCTTTGCAAGTGGTCACGATGCCGAGAAAAGCCAGCGTAGGTCGTCGGCTTCCATGCCGGGGGTGGCGCCGGCATCTGGTCCGAGCAGTGCTTCGGCCAAGGCGCGTTTGCGCTCTTGCAGTTCGAGGATGCGCTCTTCGATGCTGCCGCGCGTAACCATGCGGTACGCGAACACTGGCTTTTCCTGGCCGATGCGATGGGCGCGGCCAATGGCTTGCGCCTCCACTGCCGGGTTCCACCACGGGTCCATTAGGAATACATAATCTGCAGAGGTCAGATTCAGGCCCGTGCCGCCAACCTTCAGGCTGGTGAGGAGCACTGCCGCGCCGCCCTCCTGCTCGAAAGCGCGCACTACGCCTTCGCGATCTTTGGTGGTGCCGTCCAGCCGCGCGTGCGCCACACCGTCACGCTGCAAGCGCACGCTGATGATGTCCAGGAACGAAACGAATTGTGAGAACACCAGCGCGCGGTGCCCGGCGGCCAAGACATCGGCAAGCTCTTCGACCAGCGCTTCTACTTTGCCGCTGGGTTCGTCGCGCAGCGCTGGATCGACCAACCCTGGGTGGCATGCTGCTTGGCGCAAGCGCAGCAGCGCTTCCAGCACGGTGAAGTTGTCGACGCGGCTGCCGCTTTCCAGCGGGCCCAGCACATCACGGCGCGCGGCGGCAAGCAGTGTTTGGCTCAGCTTTTCCTGCGCTGGTTCGGGCTCGGCGTGAATCACTTGTTGCGTCAGCGGTGGCAGGTCCGGTAGCACCGCTTCCTTGGTGCGCCGCAGCACGAATGGGCGCACTGCGCGTGCGAGCGATGCTGTGAAGTTGGCGCTGACGCCGCCGTTCATTGCGGCCATGAAGCGGCGCTCCTCGCCGAGGATGCCGGGGTTCACGGCGTCCAAGATGGCCCACAAATCGCGCGCACTATTTTCTACGGGCGTGCCAGTGAGTGCCAATTTCAGCGGCGCTTGCACTGCGCGCACTGCTTGGGCGCTGCGGGTTGCTGGGTTGCGCACCATTTGCGCTTCATCCAGAACCAACAGACTCAATTGGTGCCCTTCCAGTTCGACAACGTCGCGTTGCAGCGTGCCGTACGTTGTCAGAACCACATCGGCATCACCGAGAGATTCGAATTCGCGAGCAGCGCCATGGTGGCGCAGAACTTTTAGCGTCGGTGCGAAACGCGCGAGTTCGGATTCCCAATTCCATAGCAGCGATGACGGCGCGACCACCAGTGCAGGGTGCCAAGGTTCTCCCGCGTTGCGGGCCTGCGCGCGCAGCCCCAACAGCAACGCCAACACCTGCACAGTTTTCCCAAGGCCCATGTCGTCGGCGAGAACACCGCCAACACCTTCGCGCGCCAGCGAATGCAGCCACGACAAACCGTCGCATTGGTAAGGGCGCAGCGTGGCTTGCAAGTCTGTTGGTGGTGCGATGGCCTCCGGCGCGGCCAGACGAGCGAGGCTGCCCTTCAACGAGAGCGCGCCGCTGGCATCAGATTCCAACAACGGTTCCAACAGCAGCGCTTGCGCACGACTGACTTTGGTTGGGTCGCTGACCAACGCTGCAATGCCGCCCAGGCGTTCGGCGAGGTCGCCGTCAACCAGCAGCAAGCCTTCAGCGTCGAGATCGAGAAAGCGGCGTTCGTTGGCTGCCTTCAACGCGCCCAGCAACGAAATGATTTCGCCGTCATCGCAGCGCACTTCGCCGCCAAGGCAGAGGCGTCCATTGTTGGTGGACAGCGACAATTGCGAGTGCACCACGCGTCGCACAGGGCGGCCGTCTAAGCGCAAACGCCACCCGCGTTGCAGCAACATGCGTGCGGTGGTGTCGAACGCGCCGGCGCCGGCATCGAAGCGCCCGACGATGCCGGGCTCGACTGCGAGGCCAGGGATTCCCTCGGCCTCCTGCAAGAATCGCTGTTCCGCTTCGGCATCGCGCAAGTACTGCGCTGGGGCGGTGCTGTCGGTGACGATCCGTGCGGCGCTCTCTGGTTGAACTTCGGTGCCACCGTAGAGAAAACTGACGCGGCCTTCGAAAGTGCGCGGGTGGTGTTGCAGGGTCATGCGCGGCACCGGAGTGCAGAGCGTCAATGGCAGCGGGGCTGTGGCGCCGGGAGGTTGCAGGCGGGGGAGAGGGCCGCTCCGCGCGAGCTTGTCGACGAGGCTGGCCCAGTCCGCAGCGGGCAACTGCACACTGCGCCCGCGCAGCATCAAGCCTGGCCATTTGTCTGCGCCGTGTTGATTCACGCGATGCACGCATCCATTCCTAATGGCGAGGCAGTCGCGGCCTTCGACGATGGCGTCGGCATCTTGCAGCGCGAAGCTGCGTCCGCCTTCGTCGACAAGGCGCCCTTGCAGCGTCACTTCGCCGCCGCGCTCTGCTGGCATGAAGGCGAGGACCAAATCCAAATCTGCGCCGCGCTTACTTTGCAGGGGCATGGCGCCGCAGCGCGCGAGCCCAGTACTCACGATGCGCATGAGCAACGGCGCTGCATCTGGCCCGCGCAAAGCCCACGGCCCCTGCGGCTGCGTCAGCCCACCAAAACCATCGCGCCCTCCAGCGATGGCACCGATTCCCAAGACGGTGGTGCGCAATCCCTTGTCTGCGATGCGGTCGATGGTCTCGCCATCCAGCATTAGTGCGCGACCGTTCGCGTCCCTCGCCCCAAGCTGCCCTTGCTCCCCATCCGCCATGACGCTGAGGTATGCGGTGCCAGCCTCCGCCACGCCGCTGCGGCTGTTGCCGCTGCCGAGGTGCTCGCGCCCCGCCGCCCGCTCACCTCCGCTCGTCCCTCCAACAGCATTAGTGCCCGCGCTCACAAAAAACCAAGGATACAGCGGTAATGCGGCAGGTTGCAGCGCGGCATCGCGCTCTGCGGCGAGCTTCTCGAGAGCCAGCAGCAGGGCCCAGAGATGGGCGCAGCCGGTGCCGGTGTTTGCGAAGTGTGCGCAGGTGCAGTCGTGCACCACTCCAGAGGGTGCGCGTGCGACCATCACGTCGTGATGGCGCCTGAAGAAATCCACTTTGGCGCGCCCCGCATCAGGGGTGCTGCCCTGGACCAAATGCACTTTCCCCTCACGCCATAGGGCATCACCAGCTTCTCGCTGTGCCGCCTGAATGGTGCAAGGTAGCTCCGCTGCCGCAATCGCTTTCACGCGCGCCATGATGCCCGCCTTCCGCCGCCTCACCACCCGCCCCGCGCCCCCTCCGCGCCTTCTTGGCCCATTAGTGCGCAACCGATCCGTCCCGCGCCCTCGCAGCTCCCGTGCGCACTTCCTAAGCCCCTAGCGACGCTTGCGCTGCAAATCACCTCTGGGTGGTTGACCCGAAACCCTGGAGTCACGCATGCCCCCCCTCTCGCAAGCCCCACTAGTGCGCAACCGATCCCGCCGCGGCGGCCCTCGCCCCGGCTCCGGCCCCAAACCGAAGGGCGCCAAGGCCGGTGTGAGCCACCGCACCCGCGCTGCCACCGCCGCGAGCTACCCGGCCCATGTCACCGTGAAACTGCAGCGCTTGTTGCCGCTACTGCGTCGCCCGCGCGAATACGCGACGCTGCGCAAGTGCTTCGCCAAAGGCTGCGACCGCATGGGTTTCCGCTTGATCCACTACGCGGTGCTCAACGAACACATGCACTTCTTGGTTGAGGCGCGAGACCGCACCGCGCTCACCCGAGGCGTGCAAGGATTGCTGATCCGCATTGCTAAGGCGCTGAACAAACTGTGGTGCCGCAAAGGCAAGGTGTTTTTCGACCGCTATCACGACCGCATCCTCAAATCGACGAGGGATGTGCGCAACGTGCTGCGCTATGTGCTGCAAAACGGGAAGAAGCACGCGGCGCAAGGGCGCAAGGTGAAGGTGCCAGGGCCCATCGATATGTACACCTCAGCGCCGTGGTTTGACGGGTTTGTGGAAGTGATTCGGGTGGCGGGCTTGGAAGCGTTGGTGCGCCCTGTCACCGACGCGCGCACTTGGATGCTGACGGAGGGGTGGCGCCGGCACGGGCTGATCGGAGTCCACGAACTGCCGAGAACAGGGTGAAGGAAAACGGCAATTTCGATTGCGCACTAATCGTGGTTTTGGGGAGGGGAGGGGCGGGAGGGCGCAGGTGAACTTAGAGGCCGATGCCTTCGTAGGTGAAGCCGAGCGCTTCGACGGCGGTGCGGGTCCAGATGTTGCGGCCGTCGATCAGGTTGGCCGTGCGCATCAGCTCTTTGATGCGGCGGAAATCCGGACGGCGGTATTCGTTCCACTCGGTGACAAGCACCAACGCATCGGCGCCATGGGCCGCGTCATAGTTGCGCTCGTGGAAGCTGAGCCTTGGGTGCGGTCCCAGTATCTTGCGCGCGTTGCCCATGCCTTCTGGGTCGGTAGCGCGCACGCTGGCGCCGGCGGCCAAGAGATCTTGAATGAGCACTAAACTCGGCGCCTCGCGCATGTCGTCGGTGTTGGGTTTGAAGGAGAGGCCCCAAACCGCCACCACACGGCCGTTCAAGTCGGCACCAAGCCGCTGGCTCACTTTCTCTGCCAGCCGGTGCTTTTGGTGCGTGTTCACATCTTCCACCGCCCGCAATACGGAAGGTTCATAGCCCGCCTCACGCCCGGTGTTCATTAGCGCCTGAAGATCCTTGGGGAAACAGCTGCCTCCGTATCCCGGCCCTGGGAACAAGAATGGGAATCCGATGCGTGCGTCCGAGCCCATGCCTTTGCGCACATGCTCGATGTTTGCGCCCAGCAGTTCGCACAAGCGCGCCATTTCATTCATGAACGAAATGCGCGTGGCCAACATGGCATTCGCGGCGTACTTCGTGAGTTCTGCACTGCGCACATCCATGTGCAAAATGGGCTTGTTGGTGCGCACGAACGGTGCGTACAGGTCGGTCATCACGGCGCGTGCACGCTCGGAAGCGGCACCGATCACTACGCGATCAGGCTTCATGAAATCGTCGATGGCCGCGCCCTCTTTGAGGAACTCTGGGTTGCTGACGACATCGAATTCGCATGTGGTGTGCCGCGCGATTTCCGCGTGCACGAGATCTGCCGTGCCCACGGGCACAGTGCTCTTGTCCACGATGACCTTGTAGCCGTTCAGGTTCTGGCCGATGGTGCGAGCTACTTCGAGCACATAACGCAGGTCCGCTTTTCCAGAATCGCTCATGGGCGTTCCCACGGCGATGAAAATCACATCAGCGCCGCGCACTGCTGCCGCCCCGTCCATGCCAAATGTCAGGCGCTCTTCTTCGCGATTGCGCTTCACGAGCTCTTCCAAGCCGGGTTCATAGATGGGCACTTCGCCAGCATTCAGGCGCTGGACGCGCACGGCGTCGACATCAACGACAGACACGTCGTTGCCCGTTTCAGCGAAGCAGGTGCCTGCCACGAGCCCTACATAACCAGCACCGAAAACAGCGATCCGCATGGGAACAGTTCCTTTCGCCCAAAGCCGCCTCACCGCGCGGCTTACGCCCAACCAAGAGAGCGGGGTAGGAGGAGCTTATCGGCTGGTCGCGCACTAATCCCATTGCGGCGGGCGGATCTTGTGGCGGGCGACTTAACGGACGGCAAGGTCTGCTTGGTAGTTGGCTTGGCAGTCTCGGCTTATGAAGCCTTTTGCACTGTCGGCGATGCTCGTCTTGGCTGCTGCGCTGTTGCCAGCTCAGTGGTCTGCCAACCCCGCTACCAACCTTGCGGTCGCCAACCGCACTGGCGATCAGGCAGTGCCCAAGCTGGCGGCCACCCTCGATGGTGGCGCTTATGTGGCTTGGTTCGATCACGCAGGCGCGAACTACGATGTGACATTGCAGCGCTTGGATGCCAATGGCCTACGAGGTGTGGCCTCACAACGGCTTGCTCATCAGCGGCACTGCCCAAGCGACTTCGCTGATGGATTGGGATTTGATCACTGACAGCGCTGGCAACGCGGTGTTGTGCTTCACCGACATACGCGCTGGCGGCGACTACGACATTTACGCCTACAGGATCAGTCCGGCGGGCGCGTTTTTGTGGGGCACTAATGGAGTAGCGCTGTCGAATGACGGCAATTTCGAGGCGAACTCCGTGGTGGCCGAGATGACCGACGGCACCTTCGCTTTTGCGTGGATGCGTAGCGTCACCGGTGCGGCCGGGCGTCTTGTCGTGCAGAAACTGGACACTCTCGGAACGCCGCTCTGGGGCACCTCGGCCCTCGCCGTCTACGACGCTGCCTCATTGCCCATCGCGCACAAAGCGCAACTGCTCGCTGACGGTGCTGGCGGTGCGTTCAACGCATGGCATGTCAGCGTTGGCAGCTTCTTCCAAGGCCGCGTGCAGCATGTGAATTCAGCGGGCGTTGAGGTGCTTGCGCACGGCGGCATCGAAGTCTCGCTGGAAGCAAACCGCTCCGATCTCGACCCGTGCATGGTGTCACTCGCGGGCAGCGCGGTGGTGGCCACCGACGGCACCGCGATCCTTGCGTGGAACGATGCGCGCACCGACATCAACGATGTGTACACGCAGAATGTCGAGCCTGACGGCAGCATGGGCGTGCCACGGGCTCCGGCATGAGCCTTGGTTCGCTGCCGCTGTTGCCTGCGCCGCCGTGGATTGGGCCGGGTGCGCCAGCAGGGTTCGTGTTGTTGGTGCCCAACCAGCCTGCGTTGGTCAGCGCGAATCTGTTCTTGCAGGGCGCGCTGGTGGATGCAGTCACGGGCCGCATCGGGCTGACGAATGCACTGCATATTCGCATCGGGCCCTGAGTGCGGCTTGATGCAAAGGCCGTGCGCGGTCACTCTATGAGCCGGGGCGCTTAGCTCAGCGGTTAGAGCTCCTCGCTTACACCGAGGAGGTCGGGGGTTCGAATCCCTCAGCGCCCATTATTCGTAGCCCAGCTTGAATGAGCACTAGTCCTTCGCGGCGCCTGCCTTCGCGTTCTTATTCGGCGCCGGCGGTTTGAGG
Organism: Singulisphaera sp. GP187; assembly: GCA_945907755.1. GTDB lineage: Bacteria > Planctomycetota > SXUL01. Next base: position 47,469 of record CAMDTN010000007.1, read on the forward strand.
CCCGGCTGCCCCGGCTTGCTGATGTTGTTCTCGCGGTTCATGTCGGGCCAGCAGTGGGCTGGGTCCAACTCGACGGACTCCACTGCAGCCTCCGGCACGCCCAAGTCCAGCGACACTCTGCGCCCCCAAGCGAAAGCCTCGGCTGGAATGCACCCAGCGCGAGTTGAACCGTCTTTCAGTTTCGCGAGCCACGGCACAGGACTGACGAAGCGCCCTTGCAACACCACTTGCAGGCGCGCTGCTTTTTCACCGCCCAATCCGCCAGCCGCCATGTCAGGTTTTCCGGCGCCGTAGATCCAACTGTTCCAGAACCAGCCGAGGTCTTTGCCCGCTGCGTTCTCCATGGTGCGCATGAAATCTGCCGGCGTCGGCGACTTGAAAGCCCAGCGCGCGACATACTCGCGGAACGCCGCATCGAAACGCTCTGCGCCCAACACTTGTTCACGCAGCATGCGCATCATCCAAGCGGGCTTGTCGTAACCAAGAAAACCCATCGAGCCCGGCGGCATGCGATCTGGCGCCGTGCTCATGGGGGCACCAATACGCTGCCAGCTCTTGCTCCAATCATCCAAGTCAAACCACGCGCCCGGCGCGTTGAAGCGTTCCACGATCGCGTAGTAATCAACGAAAGTGTTGAAGCCCTCATCCATCCACGCGTGGCGGCGCTCGTCGGTGTTCACCACCATGGGAAACCAGTTGTGCCCGATCTCGTGCGCAATCAACGCGAACAGCCCGTAGCTGTCGTTGCAACGCCCGTTGAAAATAATCATCGGATATTCCATGCCGCCGCCGCCGTCGCCGTAGGCATTCACATTGGATGCTTGCGGGTAGGGGTAAGCGAACCACTTGCCGCTGAAATGCTCGATGGATTGGCGCAGGTCCTGCGTGCCTTCATTCCACAGTGGCAACGCGGAGCGTGGGTAATACGACTGACACAACACGCCGGCGGCTGTGGAACATGCATCCCAAACCAACGCTGCGGACGAGCACCACGCAAAGGTGCGCACGCGCTGCGCACGGAACTCCCATGTGAGCGGGCCATCGCCTTCGGGCCTGCCCGCGCCGCGAGTGACATCGTCGGCGGAGCGCACCATCACGGTGTCGCGAGTTTTCATGGCGGCATCGAGCTGTTCCCGTTGGTGCCCAGTCAACACTTGGCGCGGGTTGCGCAGCGTGCCGCTGGCTGCAACCACATGGTTGCGTGGCACCGTCAAGGCCACATCAAAATCGCCATACTCGGTGTAGAACTCGCCGGGTCCGATGTAGGGCAGCGTGTTCCAACCGTGCACATCATCGAACTTGGCCACCGCTGGAAACCACTGAGCCAGCGCGAACATCGGCCCGTCAAGCGTGTTGGTACGGCCCATGCGCAGCGAGTTGTCCTTCGGCACTTCGAAGCTCCACGCGAGCTCAAGTCGGACCGTGCCGCCATCCGCCGCCACAGGCGCAGGCAGCTCCACGCGCATCAGCGTGTCGTAGCCCGCCCACTTCAGGTCGCGCCCGCGGCAACGCACGCTTTGCATGCGAACACCGTCAGTTGTGGCATCGATGCGATCGGCGGAAGCACCACCCGCAGCAGCCACAGCGCGCGCAAGACTGTCCGCGCGAAAAACATTTTGCTCGACATGGAACCACAGGTACGGCAAGGCCTCGGGGGAATTGTTGGTGTATTCAAGCGTGAGCGTCGCGCTCACTTCACCCGCTTCGGCATCCAGCGTGGCGCTGATCTCGCAGTCGGCTTGCTGTTGCCAATAATCTGGCCCCGGTGCCCCAGTCATGGTGCGTAAGCGGTCGGGCGTGCGCATGGGCGGCGCTGCGAAAAGTGCGGTCCATTCCGCCTCCGTTTGGGGCACTTCCGTTTTTGCCCGCTGGGCGAAAGCGACTTGCGGCAACACCACCACCAACGACAGCAAGAAGAACCAGCGCATGGATGCACCTCCGAGGCGGACAGATTGCCCGCCAATGCCGCGCGCGTCCACCCCCACCCGCGTAGGGGGCGGGCGCACAGAATCCAGCATCTGGGCACTGCTTGATGCACCGATTCGCAAGCGGAGATAGGCTCAGATCATGCGCGGCGCACTCCTTGGTTTGTTGTTGCTGGGTTGTGGGGCTTGCGCCTCGCAGGACGATTTGAGCGTGACGGTTGAAGTGAGATACCCAACGCGGTTGGGTTTGGCCAGCAACCCGCGCCGCATCATGAGCATGGATCGTGGCAGCACCGTGGAAGACGCCACGCGCCAACTGATCCGGAACCCGTGGCAGAGCGGCCTGCATGCCGACAGCATCGGTGTTTACAACCGCATGTTGTGGCGCAGTACCGACAACGACCCACGCAGTGGCAGCCACTGGGCTTGGTCATTGAATGGTGCCTATCCGCAAACCACCGCTGCCGATTGGGTGCTGAAGCCCGGCGATGTGGTCGTGTGGAGTTACGAGCGCTAACGCCTGATCAACCGAGGAACGCGTTCACTTCTGCGGCGACGCTCCGCGCATCTTCCAACGTGTTTTCCACGGCAGGCAGCGCCCAGTTGTCTTGGTTCACGAAGAACACGCGTTGCTGGAACGGCCGCAGCAATTCCTGCGGCACTCCATCAGCGATGAAATTCGGCGCGGCGATAGGCATCGCGTGGCCCCAGCGGCTGATGCGCACTTGGCGCACCGCACTGGCCGACACGCCCAGCATCGACAGAGTATCCAGCACATGCGGAACCAAGCGTTGCGCCCATGTGGTGTAAGGATCGTTCAGGATCAACGCGAAGCGCGCTGACGCCCACGGCAGCGGCCAGTAGAAGCTGAGCACCGAGCGCGGCAGGTTTTGCACGCGTGCGTAATTGCCGTTCAGCACATCTGCAGGCCGCGAATTCAGTTCGCAAGCCACTGGGTCCATCGGATACGCAGCGTTGTGCACCAAGAAGATGTCGTAGAAATCCAGTGCTACGGGAGCGGTCAGCAGGACATTGGCGACGAGGTACGCCGAAGTGTTCACGCGCTGCATGGCTTCATATTTTGGCGGGTCCAAGGCGGCAATGTCGTGCAGCACATGCTTCGCCACATGCTTCGACCCAGCCATCACGACCGTCTTGGCCCTCAGAGTCTGGGTTGCACCCGCGGCGTCTACCCAGGTGACGCGCATGCGCTGGTTGTCGCGGCGCACATCCACTACGCGGCAGCCAGCACGCAGCATGGGTGGCGCATTGCTGGGAAGTGACGTGAGTTCGACATGGTGCAGCTTCTGCCACAAGGCTCGAGCCAGCGCTGCGTTGCCGCCGGGAAAAACCCAGCGGCCATATTCTTCTGCGGCCACGAAGTTCCAGCCCGACGCGGCACTAATCTCTTGCATGCCTGCGCCGAACGAGGAGTGGAAATAGGCTTGAATGGCAGCGGCGAGTAGGGGCGGCAGCGGCATCCCCATGCGCTGTTGCAAATCGGCTTCAAAATTCGTGGTGTCCATTTCCAGCACTGCAGCCGCTGCAACTGGGTCGCTGCTGAGCGGGATCTCTGGATAGTGGTTCTCCGCCATGTCAGTCACGACCGCTGCGTACCGCTGGAAGGCTGCTTGCTCTGCTGGCGACAGGCCTGCGCCTTGCCAGAAGCCCTGCGCGACTTGGCCAGCGATTTCAACGGGGTCCGGCGGCATGCTGCTGCGCTTCACCAGATGCAATCCCAAACGGTGGTATAGGCGGTGCACAAACGAGCCCGGGTCTGGGGTCATCACATAGGCGCTGCCGATGGAAAAATCTGTGCCCATCCAACGCTCACCGCGAGCATTGCCGCCGAATCTTGGGCGCAGATCGAACAAGACCGGATGGCGCTGGCGCAACAAGTAGGCCGTGGTGAGCCCCGCTAAGCCGCCGCCCACAACAGCCACATCCACGTCTTGGCCACCCGAGGGAATGGTGCCGTTCCAAGATGCGTGGAATGGGATGGCTGCGGGGTCTCCGAAATCGTCGCCGGTGAAAAACGCGCAAAGGGCAAGCCCGAGTGCATCACCGATTGCGGGAACGCGGGCAATTGCAAGATGGGGTCGTGTGGACTGGCCCAGGCGGTGGCCACTTCAATAGCAACTCATTCCGCTGGATCATGCTGCCGATGCCAAGGGCTGCGAACCCGGCGAAGCCTGCACCAAGAAACTCACGGCGTGTCGTCATGGGATAGCCTTCGTTCTGGCTGCGCGCGCGGCGGCGCTGAGCTTGCGCCAGCCGGGGCCCAAGATCCACGCTTCATACTCGCGGGCCCGTGAAAAGTGCGGATGCGCTTGTTCGCGCTCACGGAATTCTTGCGGATGCAACACGGCGCGCATGCCATCTAAGAGAGGTGGCACCACTTCATGCAGGCATTCGTGAAACACCAAGAAGTCGAGATACCACGCCGTGATCCAAGTGTGGTCCAACAGCGGATTGATGACGATCAGCGAGCGCGGGCTTCTGCGTTCGTGGCGCCCCATCAGTCGTCGCGACACATGTGCCCCGAAGGTGATGTCGATGTCGAGGCTGGCTTCAAAGTGTTGGCGGTTGACGCGGTGCAGTGTGGCGCGCAGGTCGTGATGCACGCCGCTGCATTGTTCGTCTGCGGCCATGCCCGCTGGCGGCAGCGCATGTTGACGGTGCCAGCGCGTGATGGCGCGAGCGAGGCGGCGCTGTTCGTCGCGTGCCGTCCCTGTGAGGTACAGCCGTACCGCAGCCTCCGCGATGGGCTCTGGCGCGATGCGAAAAGCAGCATGGGCGCGCAAAACGACGCTGCCGTCGCGTTGCTCACTGGAGCTCAAGATGACGCGCCGATTGGCGGTGTAGTGCACAGCGACGCTGCGTGTCGGGTTCACGCGCAGTAGCGCCGCGCCAAGCGCGTCGCCGCAGACCGCGATCTCTGGTACTGCATCAGTGCCCAGTGGCACAAGCAGTGGCGTGCGGCGGTCCGAACCGCTTTCCTCAAAGAGCAGGAGCTGCCGCGGCAGCGCATCCACAGAGTAGGCCACGCATCACAGCCTACACCGGGCTGCACGCGTGCCTAGCGGCTTATTAGCGTCCGAGGACGGGTATTCGCGCCAAGTGCTCGGCGCTCAAGAGTGTGCGGCCAAGTTGCCCGCAGGCTGCGAATTGATCGCGCCCAGAAGAGCGCCGCATTTTCAAAGGGAAGCCTAAGGGGCGGAGCTTTTTCGTCCACGCCAAAACTTCTTCCCGCGTGGGGGCTTCAAGCGCTGGGTCCACCGGGTTTAGCGGGATGATGTTCAGGATGAAACGGAAGCCTGTCAGGTGCGTGCGGATGGCATCGATGTCGTCGTCGCCTAGGGTGAGGTTGCGGATGGCGATGTATTCCAGCGTGACATGCTTGCCGCGTAGGGTGTCGGCGTAGCCGCGGATGGAATCGATGAAACGCTCGAAGGACCACACCGATTGAATGGGCATCAATTGCGCGCGCTTCTCGGGCACCGCCGATCCAAGGCTGAACACCAGCTTCATCTTGTGGCGCGCGGCAGCGAAGCGGTCGATGGCAGGCACGATGCCTGCAGTGCTAATCACCATGCGTTTCGGGCTGATCTGTAACCCCTGTGGCTCGGCAAAGACTGCGCAAGATTGCAGCACTGCTTCTTCGTTCTGCAGCGGTTCGCCCATGCCCATGAACACCAAGTCGCTGACGCGCACGCTGGCATGCCGCTGGATCTGCGTCACTTGCCCAACGATTTCATGGGTTTCGAGATTGCGCTGCAACCCCATGCGGCCAGTGGCGCAGAAGCGGCAGGCCAGTGCGCAGCCTGCTTGCGACGACAAGCACACCGACCACAGCCCGTGGTGCGGCAGCAACACCGCTTCGACGATGGCACCGTCGGCAAGGCGCATGGCGTAGCGCACGCTTTTATCCCACGACGGGTGCACCGCCACAATTTCCGGAGGCTTGTGCGCGAATACAAGCGCCAACGCGTCCAGCTTGTGCGCATTCATGCCAGGCAGAGCGGCAATGGTCTCGATGCCAGTGCGTTGCGCCGCGCGCCAAGCCATGCTAGGCAGCTCGCGGCCGAGCGAGCGAATGCCTGTCGCGTCACCATGAGCGATGGCAGCGTCCAAGCGCATGCCCAAGAGTTGCGGAGGCGCCACCAGCATCAATCCCAGATTTTTCTGCCGCCGAAGGGGTCGCGCGGATCATCTTTCTGTTCAGCGGCCTTTTTCTGCGCTTCGCGGAACAGTTCATCGATGCGGTCGGACTGTGTGCGCACATTGTCTTGCGCCTTGCTGAACTCGTCCTTCACGCGCTCGTCCGCTTCGTGCTTGTTGCGCATAGCGACATCCATGTCGTCTTCGCCAGCGCGACGGTCGTCCTTCAAGTGCGCGCCCTTGCGGTACGACAGCACGCGCTCGCGTTCGACGCTGACTTCAAGGATGTGCCCGCAGCAGGGGCACTTCACATCGATGATGGGTTTGGAGTTCATGGCAGGCTTCGCGAGGGCTCAACCGTCTTCGGGCGCGTCTTCGGTCGATTTCGTCTCGCGCTCTTCAGGCGGGATGTAGTTGAAGCGCGTCTTCAGCTCCTCCAGCAACGCGACGATGCGCGCTTGGGTGCTGGTCACTTTCACGATGGACTTGTCTTCGTAAAAGACGATGGACTTGTCGGCCTTTGCCCAAATGCGCACATGCTCCACCACCGGCGCTTCGAATTCGCTGGTGTATTTCTTGAAGGTCTTGGTGTAACGCATGCTCGGGATGGTGGTTTCAGCCACGGTATTTTCTCCGCTGGTACGGCCAGAACATAGCCGCCGCATGCTGCTGCGGCAACGCGTTGGATGGCTGCGATTCAGGGCGTGGGCAGCATCCACACACCGGCGGGTGGGGCGTCCGCGATGCGCAGAGCCCGCGTTGTTAGGCCCGGGGCAGCGACTCTGAAAGCGCGGCGCACGCCGTCCATTGGAGGCAAGGCGAAACGCAGAGCCACGACCGTGCGGTCCGGGTCGAAGGCGCACAGCGCTTCCAACGGATGCCGCTGCACGCTGATGCGCCCGGAGGCATCTTCTGCAACCAACACGGCTTGCAGCGTTGTTGCGTCGGAAGCGCTGCTGTCGAGGAACAGCGTGCAAGTGCGCGCGCCGCTGGCATCCGCTGCGTACTCGCAACCGAGGCACACCCAGCCGTGTTCCAGTGGCGTGTTGGACCGCAGCGTTGGCAATGCTGCCCACTGCGCGGGGCGCAGCCGCCTCGGGCGCGCGCCGGGCCGCGAGAATTCGTACAGCGTGAAAGTGCGAGCGGTGCCGGGCACTTGTCGCGGCGCCACCTCAAGCCCGGGCACTAATGGCAGCTTGCGTGTGACATCCACTGCCGCGTTGTTCGCGCGCCCCGCAGCAACCAGCAAGTCTACGGCGCAGGCCGCATCGTCGGCCAGCACCAAGGTTGCGTTTTGCAACGCGAGCGGGCGCAGCGCCGTGGCGTCCGCTGCGGTGTGCTCAACACTTGTCACAAATAGGGCGCGCCCGCTTTCTGCTGCGACGCGGCGGAAGTTCGCGGGCTCAAGCCCGGGTGTGCCCCCGGGCAGCGCGTGCAGCACGCACAGAAGCGCTACATCTTCTGGCGACAGCGCCAAGGCAGCGGCCACACTGGCATCGATGGGCCACGCTTCCATTGCGTTGCGCCGCGGCACACCGACCTTGCGCGCGAAGGGCACTAATTGACGATCGGCTTGCGGCAGCAGACCGATGCCATTCACGGCCAGCACGGGATTGTCGGTTTCCGCGCCGCGCTGTCCTGAACCAACGAGCAGCAACGCACACAGCGCTGTGCACCAAGCAGCGCGCTTTCGTTGTGCGCTGCGCAAGACTGCCTGCACCAACAGGAGCGCGCCGAACGGCAGCAACGGCAGCAGCGATGTCAGCGCGCCTGCGGGGCGCAACACGACGAGCAGAATCACGGCACAACCAGCGCCTGACGCAACAATGGCGCTGGCATGGCGCTGTTCGCGCGGTGGCAGTTGGCCCGCGCTTGCAGTGTCGTGATGCGTTGCGTCTGGAGCGGCGCGCTCGCTGCGACGCGGCAGCATGCGCCAAGCGGCCCACACGAAAAGTGCAACGAAGGCCACGCCGAAAGAACGCAGCACTTCCAGCGGGAACCATGCGAAGCGCTTGACAGAGAGCAGCGCTGCGTCGCACGCATGAGGCAGCACCGCCGCTGCCGCGGCCAGCGAATCCATTGCACGCCACGCGTCTTCGTGGTGAGCGAGGTACCAAGGGGACACAACGAGGAGCCCCATGTTCACCACATAGAACAGATTGCGCATGCGCGCGCGCAAGATGCGCTCGTCGCCATCCGCGAAGGCCAAGACATTGGCCCACACCAGCGCGCCCGGCAAACACAAAGCGCCCATGTTGGAAACAAGCGCAGCAAACCCCGCGAGGGTGCCTGCGGCCAACGCGCGCCAAGTGTTGCGGTAGCGTGCGGAACGCAACAGTTGGTCGAATGCCGCCAACGAAATCGCCGCGGCAGCGAGATTGGCGCTGAACAAGCGCGCTTCAGTGAACAGCGGCGGCAAGCAAGCGCACAAAGCCAGCGCACAGGCGGCAGGCATTGGTGCCAGCCACAGACGCAGCACGCGCGCAGCAGCCCAGAAATACAGCGCGCTGAACAGCAGCATGGTCAGGAACAGTGTTGTGCTGTCGACACTGCGTGAGCACACAGCGGCGACGGCCGCTGCAGACATCGCCAGCAGCGGTGGATGCGCAGGGTGAGTGTGCCCTGCCCACAAGAAATCCGTCACACCTTGATTGAGCAGTATGGAATGAAACTGTTGCGCTTCGAAGTGCCATGTGGCAGCGTCGCTCATCTGTGGGCGTGCGAAAGCCCCGTGGCGCATCATCCAGAACGCATTGAGCGCTCCAATGATCACGACACACACGATCCACGGAGTTGCTGCACGCAATCGCTGACTCACTGCGCAGATCTTAGAGGAGGCCCGCGAGAGTGGGCGCACGAGGCCTTGACGGATCGTCAAGGCCTCGGCCAATGCCATCAGGCAAGCACACGACGGTCGAGGCGAATGACTTCGCTGAGGCTCCACGCTTGGAAGGGGGCGCCGCGTGCAGCAAACGGCTCGTCGCCATCGGCGATTTCGCACAGGTGCGCGAGCCCAGGGTTCCCCCGTTGTGCCATGAGTGGTTTCAAGAAACGCTTCCGCGCCGCTCGCTTCGCAGCGCTTGTATGTCCGCGCGCGGCCACCCACGCTTCGACGAACGGCCCAGCCAACCATGGCCACGCCGTGCCCTGATGGTAGGCCGCGTCGCGCTCGGCGCTGGTGCCGGTGCAGTGGCCGCAATAGCGCGCGTCACCAGGGTCCAGCGTGCGCAATCCGTGTGGCGTCAGCAACGCCATCTCTACATGCTCCAACATGGCTTTGGCCGTGGCGCGTGGCACTAATGCCAACGGCAGCCCGCCTAGCGCCAAAACTTGGTTGGGCCTCAAAGTGGAATCGTCTTGGTTGGGCACATGTTCGCAGTCCACGACATCGCGCAAGTGTGTCTTGCCCTTCACCACGAAGCGCTTGCGGAAGCTGCGTTGCCCGCGCGCCAAGAATGCGGCGAAGGTGCGGTCGTGCTTCTTCATGGCGGATAGGGCGTTCAGCCACAGCGCTTGAATTTCCACTGCTTTTCCTGTGCGCGGCGTGACAGCAGTGCCGGCGTGCATGGCGTCCATCCAAGTCAATTGCGAGTTGGGAGTGCCGTGCGAAAGCAAACCGTCGGCGCACAGTTGCAGCAGCGGATGTTCGCCGCGGGCGATGCAGCGCAGCACCGTCAGCGCTGCGGCGCGCAGTAGTTTTGCATCGCGCGGGCGCAAGGTGGCGCATTTCAAATGTTCGGCCACCACCAATGCGAACCACAGCGGGGCGTCGGCGCTGTTCAACAACGGAGCGCCATCGTGTTCGTGGAAGCAGTTGGGCAGCGAACCATCGGTGCCGACCAAACGGGCCCAAGTCAGCAAGACCTTGCTGGCATCGTCGATGCGCCCGGTTGCATGCAGCAGCCCGCGCAAGGCAATGAAAGTGTCGCGACCGTAATCGACGAACCATGGATAGCCCGCGATGATCGAGAGCCCGTTGGCACCGGGATCGCTCGCGAGCTGCGGCATTCCGAGCGCCGGAGCATCTACGCGGCGCACCACAAAGGCATCGGCGGCGCGTTCCATGGGGCGTGCGAAAGCGCGGCGACGGCGGGCTTCAGCACTACGCGCGAGCTTTGCAAAGCGCAGCACATCCAGCGGTGCTTCGCTGCACTCCGCGCCGGCCAGTGCCACGACGGCAGCCTCAGACGCTGCAAGGTCTGCTGAAAACACTCCGGGCTGCCACAAGTCTTCAATGTTGTCGCAACCACGCGCGGCTTCTTCTGCAAGATGAAAATCGAACCACCACTGCGGCTCGCTAGTCCAAGGGGCGTTGGAGCGCAGCAGCAAACGCGGCGCCTCTAGGCCAAGCTCTGCTTCGAACCCGTGTTCGTCGCAAGCGCAGATGCGCGCGCTGTCGTGCGCACGGATTAAGTGGTGGTGCGGCGAACCAGACAGCAGCGGGCGTGCATGCAACCACGCGGCGCCTTCGCCTTTGACGCGCTTCGCCAACAGCACCATGGCGTCATGGCCATGCACCATGAAGCACTCCAATTCGATCTCTGTGCCATCAGGCACGCGCACGCGTTGGCGCGGCCAAGGCTCGGTGCTGAAGGACAGCAGCGTGCCCACACTTGCTGGGGATTCCGTGCCGTCGGCGAAACGCGCCGTGCTGATGGGCCATGTGCCCGCATCGGTTTGCACGAACAAGATCATGTCCTTCAGCAGGTTGTAACGGCGCACCGGTGGCGCAGCAGCAACGGTGAACAGGCTGTGATAGCGGCGCGTGCGGCTGCCGTGCACAGGCATGCTGGCGTAACCACCAAGCCCATTGGTTTCCAACCACTCGCTGCCGTGCAGCGGCAGTGCGCTGGAACGTATCGGCGCTGCCTTCTTCGTAGCTCTTGTCCGTTTCTTTGCTTTCATGGGCACAACCGTAACCAAAAGCTTGCCGCAGGTTGGGCTGCCGTTCGTGGTTGGTCGGAGCGCAGCCGCGCCGCTTTCACAGATGTGGTGGTAATCTCTGCAGCGCCGCACTTTGCGGTACTTACAGGCATGGTCTTCGCCAGCGGCGTTTTTCTTTACTGGTTCTTGCCCCTCGTGCTGCTTGGCGCCATCAGCCTGCCGCGCGCGCTCCGCAATCCGTTCTTGACCGTCGCCAGTTTTGTTTTCTACGGATGGTGGCGCCCTGATTATTCGCTGCTGATGTTGGCCACCGCGGCCTTCGATTTCGGCACCGGCATGGTGATCGACCGTGCACGCCAGCGCGGCGGGCGCGGCACCGGATGGTTGGTGGTGTCGCTGTGCGCCAATCTCGGATTGTTGGGCTGGTTCAAGTACGCCAACTTGGCCGTGGGTTCATGGAATTCGCTGATGACGCTCAGCGGCAACGACCCGGTGCTGTGGACATCCGTGTTGCTGCCAGTTGGCATTTCGTTCTACACATTCCAGAGCATGAGCTACACGGTGGATGTGTGGCGCGGCGAACTGCGCGCGACGCGCAACTTCGGCGATTTCTTGTGCTTCGTGTCGCTGTTCCCACAACTCGTTGCGGGCCCCATCGTGCGCTATCGCGATGTGGCCGAGCAGATGGCCACGCACCGCTGTTCGTTGCCGTTCTTCGCACAAGGGTGCTTATTCGTGATGTTGGGTTTGGCCAAAAAAGTGCTGCTGGCAGATGTCTTGGCACCGGTGGTGGCGCTTTCCTTCGACCACGGAGCGCCTGGCGGCACAGATACTGCGTGGTTGGGCCTGAGTGCCTACACCTTGCAAATCTATTTTGATTTCTCTGGCTATTCCGACATGGCCATCGGGCTTGGGCTGATCATAGGGCTGCGTTTCCCATTCAACTTCGACTCGCCTTACAAAGCAGAGAGTATTACGGACTTCTGGCGGCGCTGGCACATGACATTGAGCACATGGTTGCGCGACTATTTGTACATCGGCATTGGTGGCAACCGCGCCGGCCCGTGGCGCACCCGCATGAACTTGATGCTGACCATGCTCTTAGGCGGGCTGTGGCACGGCGCCAATTGGACATTCGTCGCGTGGGGCGGGCTGCATGGATTGTTGCTGTCGCTGGAGCGCGTGCCTCTGTTGGCCAAGGCTCGCGCAGCGTTGCCGCGTTTCCTGCGCATCGCGTTGACTCTGGGTGCGGTGATGGCAGCGTGGGTTCTGTTCCGCTGCGATTCTCTGGGGGCCGCGGGCAGTTATTTCGCCGCGCTTGGCGGCGCGCCGAGTGGCAGCGGAACAGAACCGCTGAACGCACTGCAAATCGCGTTGCTGATCATCGGTGGCAGCATTGCGTTATTCGGGCGATCCACGCAGCACCTCGTGCACAAGGCCACTTGGGCAACGCTCGGTTGGGCCGCCCTTGTTTTTTTCATGTCCTTGATTCACCTTCACTGGCAAGACCATGTGCCCTTCCTCTACTACCAATTCTGAAACACATGCAGCGGGTACGAAGCCGCACGAGCTTGTAGGAGCCGTCAGCTCGGATTCTGTGCTCGCTTGTCCACCCGCCATGCTCGCGGTCACGCTGGTTTTCCTTTGCACGCTCATTCTGTGCGGCAGCGTCGACACGCTCTTTCCCATCGCGAAGAAGCAACTGATGGGCGTTCACAAGGAACTCGAAGATTCCACGCGCATGACTGCAACCATTGCGGATGGCACGCGCATGCGTTTGCTGGAAAGCGACTTGAAGCGCAGCTCTCGTGTGCGTTCGTGGGTGCTCAGTCCGTGGGCGTCGCTGCTGTACGCGCTGGGTGGGTGCATGCGGCGCGAAACTGTGGTGGGCACTGATGGTTGGCTGTACCTGCGCGAGCGCTTGCAACCAGTGGAGCATCTTTCCGACAGTGGCATCGATGCATTCGGTCCCGCGTTTACAGCGCTCGCGCGCCGCTGCGAAGCGTTGGGCACAAAATTGGTGTTGGCGCCGGTGCCCGATAAGGCGTGGGTGCATCCGGAACATCTGCCCGCAGGGTTTGTGGCTTCAGACGCTGGCTACCAGCGTTTGGTGCGCACACTGCGCGCGCGAGGGCTGGTGGTGGCGGATTTGCTGTCTGCGCTGAAGGCGGCAGAAGGCCAGCGTTACATGCGCACCGACACGCACTGGACGCCGTTGGGTTGTCGCATCGCAGCAGAGTGCATTGCTGACAGCGCAGGCATCAGTGTGCCGGTAGAGCAGCGCCCCGGGCGCGTTGTGCAAGACGCAACGCAGATTGATACTGGCGATATGTTGGTTCTCAGTGGCATCGAAGCGCCAGCGGTTCTCGAAGGTGGATTCGAAAGCCACATGCTTTCGTTCGCCAACCAATTGCATCAAGTGCCGTTGGAGCACATCGACTTCACCGACGCGCCGTTGAAGGCACCGGATCTCGTGCACCCATGGATTCTCGTGGGCACCAGTTTCTCCGCTTCGGGGCACTTCCAAGAATGCCTCGCGCGCAGTGCGTCGGAACGCCCGCTGGTGCGCTCACTGAGTGCAGTGACCGCTCCCATAGTGCTGCGCCAATTCGTAGCGGATCTTGAATTGGCAGTCACACACGGCATTCGCCCACGCGTAGCGGTGCTCGAGTTTCTGGCCACCGATGTATTGAACTCTGCCTATTCATTCACCGATTTTATGAAGGCGCAGGTTGGGCCGGCGCTGTCGGGATACTCGGAAACCCCTGCGGAATGGGGCATCGCGCTGTCGCAATCGTCGTTGCTGGTGCCGGGGGAACACACGCTGGGGCCCAAGGGATTGGCTGCTTGGCTGCCACGCGGCGCACTGCTGCAACCGGCGGATGGTTGCTTGGCCTTGCTGCTGGAAGGTGCAGTGCTGGCAGGCGCACCGCGAGTGAGTGTGCAAGTGGGCGACACCCGATTGTCATTGCGCTGGGAGGCGAGTGCCACGCGCATGCTGATCCCCCTCGTTGGCGCGAGTCCTGCGGACAATTTGCGTGTTGCGCTGCAGGCGGCAGACGGCGCTCGTGTGCGCGTGGATTCGCTGCGCTTGATGACAACGCTGGCGGCAACAGCGCAGGCCGCAACGGTGGGCCTCGTGAATGCAGATGCCAGCGGCTTCACTCAGGACATTCAGTGTCCCGCCGAGTCGCGTCCGCATGCACTAGCGCTGCTGGAACTGGATGTCACGGGAACTCTTCCGGCGGCACTGCGCATCGCGGCGTTCGCGCCGATGGTTGACGGCGCTTCGCTGACGGCGTTCATGGACAAACCCATTCGCACCACGCGCTTGCTGTTGCCGTTACCGCAAGAAACCCCTACCACGCTGCGCATCAGCGGCGCCGCGCCGGTTCCGAAGCGCCTCGTGCGCAAGGCGAGCGTATTGGTTCAGTCACCGCGGGGTTGAACGCTGGCGCGCCGAGATGCGGCGCACCAATTCATCATCCTCAGGACATCGGATGCGGTCGCAGCAAGAGCAGTCGCCTCTCTGTCATGTCTTCCATAGCAAAGCGCGGACCCTCGCGGCCCAGCCCCGAGTCTTTCACGCCGCCATAGGGCATATGGTCTGCGCGGAAGCCTGGAACATCGCCACAGACCACACCGCCAACTTCCAAGACGCGCAGCGCCTCGCTGATTTTGGCCCAATCTCGCGTAAAAATACCTGCTTGTAGCCCGAAGCGACTGCGGTTCACCGCGGCCAACGCATCTTCGTAGCGTGCGTAACGGCTTAAGACGATCACTGGTCCAAACGCCTCTTCGCACGAGATGAACGCCGATTCCGGAACATCTTCCAACACGGTTGGCGCGAAGCACGCTCCGTTGCGAGTGCCACCGCACAACAGCTTCGCGCCACCAGCGACCGCAGCTGCGGTCCAGCTTTCCAAGCGTTGCGCATCGCCTTCGGTGATCAGTGGCCCAATCTGCGTGGCTTCGTCGTGGGGGTTGCCGCTGACAAGGGCACGGGTGCCGCGCACCAATTCCGCGCGCACCGCGTCGTAGCAATCTTCGTGCACGAACAAGCGCTGTGTCTTGATGCAGCTTTGCCCAGAGTTGTTGAAGGCACCCACCAAGATGCGAGCCACTGCGTCGGCGCTGTCCCAGTCGGGCTCCACGATGCACGCTGCATTGCCGCCCAGTTCCAACACCACTTTTTGTTTGCCCGCTTGGGCCTTCAAGTTCCAACCGACGGCGGGGGAGCCCGTGAACGACAACAATTTCAAACGCGCGTCGGTGCTGAACAGTGCGGCGGCGCTGCGCTCGCAAGGCAAGATGGAAAAACTGCCGTCCGGCATGCCTGCTTCGGCCAGCAATTCGCCAACAAGCAAAGCCACCAGCGGCGTGAGGCTCGCGGGTTTCAGCACGAAGGGACAACCAGCTGCGATGGCGGGTGCCACTTTGTGGGCCACCAAATTCAGGGGGAAATTGAAGGGCGTGATGAACGAACAAGGCCCAACGGGAACGCGCGTCCACAGGCCCATGTAACCGTCGCCGCGCGCAGTGACATCCATTGGCAGCACTTCGCCGTACTGGCGCACGGCCTCGCCGGCTGCAGTGTGGAATGTGTCGCACGCGCGGGCGACTTCGTTGCGCGCGTCGCGCAGCGGTTTGCCGGCTTCTGCACACAGCAGCGTGGTGAACTCGGCGGCTCGGGTGCGCAGTGCGGCTTCAATGTGCAGCAGGATGCGCTCGCGTTCGTGGGCGGCCAGCGCGGCCATGCGCGGGGCGGCTTCCACCGCCGCAGCGATGCCACGCAGAATGGTGGATTCGTCGGCGCGTCCGACGCGCGCAATAAGTGCCCCATCAAACTTATCGTGCACTTCGAAGCTCGCGCTGGTCGTCTCGCGCTTGGCCCCCACCCAGATCGGTTGCGCTGTTGCCATCACGGCGTTCAGCGAATGTTGCTGCGCAACTCGCCGTTGCGTTCGAAGGGGCCGGCGGAGAATTTCACTTCCAAACTGTCCACGGCATCGGGGCGCTTGCACGAAGCACCGGCACCGCCGCCTCAGCCATAGTCCAAATCGCCTGCGAGAGCAGTGGTCACACCGTTGCGCAGCACAAAGCGTGCGGGCACGCGTTCGCCGCCACGCAGCATGGTGGCCCCCAGCCCGCTGTCGCCTTGCACAGCGATTCCCACTTGCAGTTTGCTGCCTTTGGAAGACCAGTTCACGGTGGTGCTGACGCGCTGGTCAATGTCCAACACGAAGTCTTGTCCTGCGACGATGACAAACTCGCGGCCTTTGCCGCCAGCGGCCCACAATTGCCAATCTGTGTTTTCTTTGTCGCGGCGCTGCAAGCGATAGCCCGCAACACGCCAGCGGCCCGCGGCGATTGCGCGCGTTCCGCCTTGGGTTTTCGTCCACACCAAGCGCAACGGCCTGCGCGCAGCGTTAGGCACAGCGTCGTTCGGCAGCAACAACACAGACCCAGCGGCAAAGGGCACGCTGATGCGCCCTTCATCTGCTTGCGGCGCAGCTTCTGCATCGATGCGTTGTGGGCGTGGTTGCTCGGCAGCCAACAGCCAAGCTTGCAGCACTTGACGCTCTGGGGTGCTCTTCGGCGCCTTCGGCTGAATGCAGGCTGTGGTTGCGATGCGCTCTGCCCACAGCAAATCGCCGGGCACATTCTTGTCGGGCACGCCGTGACATTCTTCGCAGCGTTGCCACATCTTGGCCGCGGGCGACAGTTCCGCCGCAGGCGGTTGCTGCGCATTCAAAGGCAGCGCAGCCAGCAACAGGAGAACGCAGCAGATGCGGTGCAGCATGGGCTCACGCCTCCGGTAGGAACAAACGCGGTTTGCAGCAAGCACGCCCGGGCCTGCAACTGTCTGGGCCCACCAGATCGCCGTCTTCGCCCAACGGCATCTGTGTGAAGACGCACCAGAAGCCCGCGGTGGAAACGCCCGAGCCGGGGTATTCCTCCAGCAAGCTGCGGTTTTCCGAGGCGGTGTACATGGTCTTGGTGCAGAGGTGTTCGCAGGCATCGGCCGGCAAGCGCGAGCGATCAACTGGGAATATTTCCATGAGACCTCCTTAGCTCTTCCGTGCTCGAGCAGCAGCAGTGAGGATGGCGTTTTTCACACAGGCGCGCAGCATCGTCACCTTGTAAGCGTTGTCGCGCAGCGGCGTGGCCCCTGCGATGGCGGCATCGGCAGCGGCCCACGCGGCCGCTTCATTGGGCACCTTTCCGTTCAGCACGGCTTCCGCCGCTTCGCGCCGCAACGGGACAGGTGCCACAGCGCCAATGACGATGCGCACATCGCTGGCCTTGTCGCCGTCGAGGGTCAAGCGCGCAGCGCAAGCGACCAAGCCCCAGTCGTAGGACTGCTTCTCGTTCACCTCTTCAAAGGCCGAGCCGCTCCGGCCGCTGAGTGGTTTGCAACTGACGCTGGTAATTAATTCGCCGGGCTCCAGGGCCACTTCGGTGCGCATGTCCTCTTCGGGACGCACCCAGAACTCGGCCACGGGGATGCGGCGTTCACCCTTCGGGCCCAGCACGACGACCACCGCATCATGCGCCCAGAAGGCAGGCCCAAGATTGCTGGGGTGAACGATGTTGCAAGTGGTGTTGTCGAAGATGGCGTGAAACTTGTTTTCGCCTTCGATGGCATAGCAAGTGTCGCCACCTTTTTTCGAACAGGCATAGTCAGGATGACGGAAGTACCAGCAGCGCGGGCGTTGGCACAAATTGCCGCCAACGGTGGCGCGATTGCGCACCAAGGGAGTTGCCGCGTGGCGTGCGGCATCGAACACCGCAGGCAACGAGCGCTGCACCAGTGTGTCCGTGCACAGTGCGGCCAGCGTAATGCTGGCGCCGATGGTGATGCCGTCGGCGGTCAGCTCAAGCCGTTCCATTCCGGTGAGCCCCTTTAGCTGCACCACGCCAGTGGGTTCGCGCAATCCGCTTTTCATCAGCGGCAACAGATCGGTGCCGCCACCAAGGAAGGCACGGCCTGCTTGGGCTGCGGCTTGCACCGCTGCTTCGGGTGTGGCCGGTGTGATCCAATCGAAGTTTTTCATTTGCCACTCTCCCGCTGAGCCAGAGCCGCCAACACTTTGTCTGCTGTCATTGGCAGCGACAGCACGCGCGCACCGATGGCGTTGTGAATAGCCCCGGCGATTGCTGAGGCCGTTGGAATGCAAGTGGGTTCGCCGATGCCGCACACCGAAGTGTTGTTGCCGCCGTTGGCAATGTCATAGAGCACGCATTCAATCTCAGGCATGTCTTTCATGCCGGGAACTTTGTAGGCCTCGAAATCTGCGTTCAGTTGATGGCCCCGCTGCCGGTCCATCACGCGCTCTTCCATCAGCGCGTAGGCGAGGCCTTGGATGACGCCGCCATTCACTTGGCTTTCGGCTTGCAAGCGATTGATGATGATGCCGGCATCTTGCAGGGCCACGATGCGCACCACGCGCACCAAGCCGTACTCGCAATCCACTTCAACTTCAGCGAATTGCACTCCGGCCACGCCATCGCGATAGGTGCGGAAGTTCGAGCGCCGCTTGCCACGCGCACTAATTTCACCGGACTGGATCAAGCGGCACGCTTCTTCGAAGGCCAGCCCTTTGCCTTCAGCAGTGCTGATGCGACCTGCCTTCATCAACAACTTGTCGGCATTGACGCCGAGATGCTTCGCAACGAGCGCTTTCAGTTCGCGGCCCGCGAGGTACGCGGCCTGGCGCGCAGCAGGCGCGATGCTCGGTGCAGTGGTGCTGCCGCCGCTGGCGGGCCCAATCGGGTCCGAGGTGTTGCCCATGAACGCGCTGACTTTCGTTAGAGGCAAGCCGAGTTCTTCAGCAACCACCACAGCCATCACCGTCTTGGCGCCGGTGCCGATGTCTTGCGCGCCATTGCGCACTTGCACGCTGCCGTCGCGAAAGATCTTGCAATCGACTTCAGCTTGAGGCCCGCCGAGGCCGCCCCAAGTGCTGGAGCCCACACCCATGCCGCGGCGGAATCTGCCAGTGGCGCTGCCGTTCTTGCGCCGCTGTTCCCAGCCGATGCGTTTGGCGCCATCGCTGTATTGCTGCAAGCGCACGGGGTTGCTGTCGTTGATGCGGCGAAACTCCAGCGGGTCCATGCCGATGGCTTCTGCGGCGAGATCCATAATCGTTTCCAGCGCGAAGGAGCCTTGCGGGTGCCCCGGTGCGCGCATGGCTGCTTGCGGGCCCGCGTTGGTGGCCACTTCCACTTGCGCCACTGCACGCATCTCGCGCGGGAAGTCGTAGATCATGGGGTTGCGCGCGCCCGCGCCGCGGCCAATGCCCGGCGTGCCATGAATTTTCACGCTGTACGCACCCAATTTGCCATCGGTGCTGACGCCCAAGGCCATTTCTTGAATGGAATCGGGACGGTTGCCCGTGTCGGTGTGTTCTTCGCGACGGTCCAACGCGATTTTCACCGGAGCGCCGCACTCTTGCGCCAGCCGCGCAGCGATGGCAGTGAAATATCCCGCGCCGAATTTCGAACCGAAGCCGCCGCCCATGAAATCGCAGATGACGGTGATGTTGGCTTCAGGGATGCGCAGTGCGTCGGCCACTTGCGAGCGCACGCCGAAGGTGGCTTGGGTGCTGGTCCACAAAGTCAGTTTGTCGCCGTCCCATTTGGCGACGCTGCTGTGCGTTTCCATGGATGCATGAGTTTGCACCTGCGTGCGCGCGGTGGCGCGCACCACTTTTGCCGACTTCTCCAGCTCTGCCGCCACTGTTTCCGCGTTGCGCGGTTGGCCGCTGCCGGACAGATTGCTCTGTTGATTGCGATGCACCAGAGGCGCGGCGTCGGCCATGGCTTGGTCGATGCGCGCGGCGTGCGGCAGCACTTTGTAGACCGCTTGCACTTTGGCGATGCCCGCAGCCAAAGCTTGCCGCGTGGTGGCCGCCAGCGCGCAGACGGGCTGTCCCGCATAACGCACGCGATCCTGCGTCATGGGAATGGCCGCTTTCACGCCCGGCACCAACAACGCTTCCGCCGCATCGACGCTCGTGATTTCAGCAGCAGCGTGCGGGCAGCGCGCAAAACCGCCAAAAAGCATGCCCGGCAAGTTGATGTCGTGGGTGTACTTCGCGCGGCCGGTGACCTTCGCCAGCGCATCCACGCGCGCATGCTTGCCGCCAACCACGCTGAACTTGCTTTCAAGGTCCCACGGCGTTGGCTCTTCATCGGGAATAGTCAGTTCCACTTCTTGGCGGTCAGCAGCGAAGCCGAGCACGAGTTTGACTTTGCGATCTTCAATGCTCATGTCACTTGCCTCCAGACTTAGCAACGCGGTCGACAGCTTTGTAGATGTTGAAATAAGTGCCGCAGCGGCAGATGTTGCCGGCCAAAGCGTCGGCAGTTTCGTTGTGCGAGGGATGCGCGTTGCGGTCCAGCAGCGCCTTGCAGCTCATCAACATGCCGCTGGTGCAGAATCCGCATTGCATGGCGTCCTCCGCCATGAAGGCTTCTTGAATTGGGTGCAGCTTGCCGCCCTGCTCTAAGCCTTCGACGCTTTCTACTTTTCTACCGGCGCATTCCACGGCCAGCACGAGGCAAGCATTCACTGCCGTGCCATCCAACAGCACGGTGCACGCGCCGCACGCGCCGTAATCACAGGCCAGCTTGGGCCCCGTTGTGTCGAGATGGTCGCGCAGGGTTTCGAGCAGCGTGTAGCCCGTGCGCACTTTCACTTCGACGGACTTGCCGTTCAGCGTGAAGCGCAGCGGCACAACTTCGTCAGCCTTCACTGTGGTGGGCTCAGAGCTGCGTGCGTCAGTGGGCAGCGCTGCTGCACCCAAGACACCAGTGGCGGCCACTGCCGCACCTGCGCCTTTCAAAAACCCACGCCGGGAAAAAACGCTGGGGTTCTTGCCCGCGTTGGAACTGTCCTGTTGCATTTGGGTGGACCTCGCGCGCAGCGCTGGGGAGCAGCGCCGCGCAAGGATCCTACACCGAGTGCTTCAAGAGCCGGGCTCTGGCTGCGTCAACAAATGCGCTGCGGCTTGGAACTCGCCCGATCGCAACAATCGTGCGGCATCTTGGGTGCGGCGGCGCGCCCAAGCGGGCAATTCCAGTGAACCAAGCACCGCTGCCATGGCCTCAAGGTCGCTCAATTGCAACGCGTCACGGGTGCCCGAGCTGGGTTGATAGAGCCCAGGCAAGCGCAGGCTGCGTGTGACTTCATCCGCGAAGATGGCGTCGGCACTGATTTCGCCGTGAGCAAAGCCAAGTTTGTGCGCGTGTTGCAGCGCATCCACCAAGCGCCAGAGGTGCTGCAAGAACGCCGATGTTTCTGCAATGTGAGAGCGGAAGTTCGGGTCGTAGAGCAAACGGCGCAGCGAAATGCCTCGGGCGTAGTCGTACAGCACGGCGTCGAAATCCGAGCCCGCAATGCGCCCGATGACTTGCATGGTGCAAGCGTGTTCCGGCACCTTGGCAGTGGCGCGCGCCTCGAGGATAGGGTCGCCCTTCTCGCCGATTTCCATCAGCGCTTCCCGGCCGTCGGTACGCTGCGCGATTGCGAACAGTGGCCTCGCTGGTGCGCCGCCTTTGTACTCGCAGACTTCGACAGTCTCATACAACTGCGGCTGCGTAATGAAGATCCACGGCCAAGCGCGGGTGGTTTTCTTCAGGGCTTGCACGAGGTCGCGGTCTTCCCACGATTCGCTGCGGTCGTTGACGGCAAAGCCGTTGTGTTCGGCGAAGCGCGCCAGCACATCGCCGGTCAGTGGGTACATGCGCCCGCCATAGCGTGTGCCCACCAAGAGCTGGTGATCGCGCATTTGGCGCAAGAACGCGAGCATGCCGTACTGCGACATGTACGAACTGGTGTGCACCGAAAAGGTGCCGCCAAGTTTTAGAACGCGGTTGGCTTCAGCGAGGTAGCGGAAGAACTCTTCGGCTTCGATGTGGATGAACACATCGAAACTGAACACGAGGTCGAAGTGTCCGTCGTTGAAAGGCTGCAAGCCTGTGCCATCCAACAGCACCGTGGGCGGGCGTGGGTTGCACGCGCTCGAAGCGCGTTCCAGCATCACCGGGCTGATGTCGCACAAAGTTAGGTCAACGCCCGCTGCGATGAACATGCGACTGAACTTGCCGCCACCGGGGCCAATCTCAAGGACCTTCGCGCCCGGCTTGATGAATGGTTTCGCGAAGCGGTCGAACACCCATTGCGCGCGCGCTTCGGGCGTCCACTCGACACCCAACACGCCGTCGCGCATGACACCGTCGCCGTCGCCGTGAACATCCCAGCGCTTGGCATAGCCATCCCAAAAACCGCCGTGATCGAAAGTGCGTGCTTCAGCGGGCATACGAGGACCATAGCGTAGCGACTGAGCACGGCGCGAATCGAGGGTTCTCGGCAAGTGCTGCGGCGGCGTTGTCTAAGGCAGTTTGCGAATCCTCAATCCGCGGAATCCCACCGTCATGGCGGCGCCTTGGTGCAATTGAAAGGCGATGCGCCCGCCGGGACATGCAGCATCTTCGATTGCTGCGCTTTCAAGCCCGTTCAACACGATGCGCACTCGTGGCCCGCGCGCTTCCACCAACAAATGATTCCAACCAGTGCGGTGCAAACTTGGGCCGGTCAGCAGGGCATCGGCCTTCGCCAAGACGCCGCGCCCTTGCTCTTCATAAAGCGAACCCCACCATTCTTGACCGATATCAGCCTGAAACCCACGCACGCTGCCATCAGGCAGCGGCAGCGAGCGGAACTGGATGCCGCTGTTGCC
>CAMDTN010000008.1 GCA_945907755.1 Singulisphaera sp. GP187
ATTCAGCAGCGCTACGCACGGTGCCGCCGGCAACGATGCTCACTTGTTGCAACTGCGCTTGGTTGTTGCGGCCCGCCAAAGTCTTTAGCATGTTGGGCTCGTCGAAGTGGAACGTGGCGGCATCGCGCGCCAAACGCAACACCATGCGGCCTGGGTCCTCCGTCAACAGAGTCAAACTGGTGGCAGTGCCCCTCTCGCGTGCATTCACGCGCGCCTCAGCCAGCGCGGCTTTCACACGGCGCACACCCAAGTCCAACACGCTGCCGCGCCCCGCCTTCGCCAACGCACCCACCGAAAGCCCTGCCAGAATCGAAAGAATGGCCATCACGGCCAAGAGCTCGACCATGCTGAATCCGGCTGCACAACTCTGGCGCTTGGTTCGCTGCACGCTTATTGCCGTTCGAAGTTGGTGATGTCGTCCTCGGTGTTGAACTTCATATCCGCACCAGCGGAGATCAGTTGGAATTTGTCGCGCTGATAGAAGCTGCGCGTCTTGGGGTTGCGCCAAGGCACGGCTTTCAGCATCTCTTCAGCGGCGGTGGCGCGCCCGAGGTCGCGGTTCTCCACGATGCCGTAATCCCGATGGTGAAAATAAGCCACCGGTGTGCCCCAGACATCGACCAGCTCATAAAGCTCGCGGTCGTCGGGGCCGAAGCTGGTTAGAACCGCTTGCGTTCGGTCGGCATCGGTGTTGGTCAGACTGACGCCCTTCATGCCTTCGATGTCGAACAGGCTGCCGCGCCCGCGCCGGTTGAGGCACAGGATGATGGATTCATTGCCGCAGTTGTCGAGGTTGGTGCGCTGCCCCACTCCGGGGAACTCATCGCTGTCTAACAGCGTGGGCGGATAGTCGCCGTTCTTGGCATCGGTCTCGTAGCTTTCCAAAGCGGCGTCCAATTGCATCAGCACATTCTCCATCAACGACTGATCGCCCGCACGCATCATGCGCGGCAGGCCTATGACCGCCAGCCCACCCAACACTGACAAAATGGCCATCACCACCAGCAACTCCACCAAAGAGAATCCAGCGCGACGCTTCATGTCATTTCTTCCAAGTCGTGAGAGTCACGCTGTCAGCGGAGAAGGCAACTGGCTTGTCCACCGCCGCTTGGCAGAAGATTTGTGCTTCTACTGCGCCGGGCCTGCGGGCCAATCCGGCCACTTCAATATCTGCCATGGCGGGCTGCGCATCCAGTGACACGCGCCACAGAGATTTCTGCACATCCACCAGTGCAATGCTGATGCGCCCGTTGCCTTCTGCAGGCCAGAGTGTGCCGGTGTCCGCCCATTCAGTGGGTTTGCCTTGCACCACCTTGCGCCACATCAGACGCGCTTCGGGAGAGATTGCAACTTGCAAACCGACATGGGCGTACTGCCCACCATCACGCTTCATCAAACCTGGCCACGGGTCTGGCTCGCGCGACGATTTGTTGAAGGCCATGACGCTCAAGCCCGCGATGACACCGGGCGCTGGCTTCACTTCCAAATCCGCTTCGAACGATTGCAACAGTCGCGCGGTGCGTTCTTGCCATGCCACAGTGGGCTGATCGGAAACGCCACCCTGCTTGCCACGGAACACGAGGCGACCGTCGTCAATGGCGACATTCACGCCGCTCGGACGGCCATAACCGGTACCCACATCTTCCAGCCAGCCGCGCAGCAATTGGCCGCCGGTGCGATTGAACGCGTCGGTCCAAACTTCCTTGTTCAGGTTCTCTTCCACAGCTGACTGCATGCCCGCAGCCCACGCACCCAACTCGGCCAAGCCTTTGTTCTCTGCCAACAAACGCAAACGCCGCAGCGCTTCGTCGGTTTGTGCGCGCGCATAGTGGTGCATGGCTGTGGCGGCTTGCACCAAAGGCACACGCGCGACATCCGAGCTCATGTGGCGAATGCTGTCATCGGCTTCCGTGAAGCGGCGGCGCTTGACGGAGCTCAGTAGATTGCGGCCAGCAAGCTCTGGATAGTTCGCATCCGCAGCCAACGCGCGCGCATGGAAACGCGAGGCTTCCAGCCAACCGCCCAGTTTCATGTGGCAATCGCCAAGGGCCGCCAGCATGTCCGCGTCATTAGGCCGCGCTTCCAACACGCGCAAGTAAGTTTCGCGTGCTGCCGCATAGTCCCCCAGCAGGAACAAGATTCGCGCGCGCTGCGCCAACGCGTCCATGTCGTGCGGGTCTGCTGCCAAGGCCGCGTCAGCAGTGCCCAAGGCCGCTGTGGGCTTGCCTGCCTTCTCTTCCAGAATCGCCAACGCCGTGTAGGCCTTGGCGCAAGAAAGTGGGTCCAGTTCTACCGCCAGCAAGAGCGTTTCCCGCGCAGCGGCCCACTGACCTTTTTGAAACAGCGCTAATCCGTCCAGCAACGCCAAGCGCCCGTCGTAGGGGTTGGCTGCGCGTCCGCGGTCGATGAACACCTTCGCCGCATCGGCACCACCGCTGAGCAAGGCCAGCACCGCTGCGCCGCTCAAAGCGCGCGCATCCGTCGGGCCTTGGTCCATGGCGCGATCAAACGCGGCGCGCGCATTGCCTTCGTCGCCGAGGGTCAGCCACGCTTCGCCGAGGAGCACCAGCACTTCGCCAAGTTGCAGTTTGGAGAGGCCGGTGCCTGTTTCCGCATCGCGGAGCGCAGTCACTGCCGCCTTGGCATCGCCCTCGCGCAGTGCGATGCGAGCCAACCCCAAGTGCGCAAGCGCGCACACCTGGTCTTTTTCGAGCGCCGCACGGAACGCGCGCTGCGCTTCCGGAAACAGCCCTAAGCGCATCGAAAGCAGCCCATCTCGGGCCAGCAAACCTGCGTCCCCAGGGTATTCGCTCAGCGCCTTGGCCAGAGCAAGCCTCTCGCCGTCATAGCGCAGCAAGCGTTGCTCGCAGTCTGCCAGCAGGGTTTGCGCGCGCAGCGAGCCTTGGCCGCGCGTGATCATCGCGTTCAAGTGCGCCGCAGCGGTTGCAGCTTCGCCTGCATCGAACAGCTCGCGCGCCAATGTTTCTTGGGCGGCAATGTCGTCGGGCTTGGCGTCCAAGCGGCGCAGGTAATAACGGTTCAGCGCATTGGCTGCGAAATCGATGCGTTGCACCTGTGCGCCATGCAGCACTTGCCTCGTCGGTGGCTTGCCAGCACCACGATCTTCGCGGAACACCATCTGAATGGTTTCCAACTGACGGCGGCGCTCATCTTCCGTGATGGCCGAGTTCCCTCGGATTTGATCGATCTGGCGCTTCGCCTCGAAACGATCTTGCTTGCGGTCGAGCATGCTGAGCGCGCCCCAAGTTTGTTCGCCCCCTGACCAAACAATGGTGTCCATGCCGAGACGGCGTTCTTGCACCGCCTTCTTTTGCTCCACCGCGTTGGTCTCGCGCTTCATGCGCTCTTCGGTGCTCAGGCGCAAGCGTTCGGCGAAAGTCAGCGCTGCAGGCACCGTCACGCTGTCCAAGTCTGAAGCGGCCGCAGGTGTTTCTGTGGATGCCCCCGCTGGGGCACTGCTGCGTGCCGACGGCGCCGCAAGATTGATTTTTGAATCTGAAACCAAAGCAAAACGCGCTTTGTCCGCCAGTGCTCCACCGGGCGCGGGCAGCAGCGGCAACCCAGGGTGCGCCAACGGCGGCAGCGGCGGCGTGGTCATCTCGATGGGCTGCAAGCTCTCGGTTTCCCGTGGGGCTTGATAGATGTTGCGTGCGCCGGGCGCCCAAGCCACATCGTTGTCGCCAAGAAAGAACCCGCCCAATTCCAGCGCTGCCACAGGATCAGGTCGTGCAGCGCCGCTGCGGCGTGCAGCCGCGGGCGCTTCTTGTGTCCCGCTAGTCAACCAAGCAATGCCCGCCAGCAGAAGCGCGCCAAAAAAAAGAATTTGCCCCTTGCTCATGGGTTTCAACGCTCCTTCGCGGCTTCGCCCGCTTCCACTTCAAGAGCCGCAAGCACCAAGGTGGCCTGGGTGCGTCCCGCATCGAGAGGGTCCATCCCCCGCGCACTCTTGGGCCCTGAACCTGGCGGTGCATCCAGACTTCGTTCTGTGCCTTGCGTCAACGCCAAAGCGCGTCCCACAGCGGGGCGTGCCAAGCGTTCGCGCACGGCACCAATGGCCAACGGATGGCCCACCAACACGAAGGTGACTGGCGTGCGCGCGATAGGCGCCGCAGGTGCGGAATCCTTACGGGCCTTGGGCGCTGGAGTGATCTCAATGCGGTCCACACGCGCAATGCCGCCTTCCAGCACTTCGGCGTTCACCGCCAGCACGGTGCCCAACATCTGCTTCACCACATCCAAACCGCGCAAGTACCAGTCAATCTCGCGGCGCGTGGTGGGGAATGCATCGGGCAACCCCAAGGACATGTCCACATGAATGTTGGCCACCGCGCAGCGCTCCAGTTCATTGCGCCGCACCGTGTCGGCCATGCGGTTGTAGTGCAAGTCCGCGTCATTGATAGAAGGCAGCAGCTTGAAGCCTTCGTCTTGCACGCGATTCAGGCGTTGCAACAGGGCTGTCACTTTTTGCTCGGCTTGCTCACGCCCTGCGCGCACTTGTTTCAGCTCGTCCGCGCTCACTTTGAAGCGCTTCTCGTCGTCGCTTGCACGGCGAATATCGGTGCGCGCACGCGAAGTCACATCGCCGTAGTGCCCCGCCACCAGCGAATGCACTACGAGGAATGCCACCAGCACCAGCGCAGCTGCAGCGATGGTGCGCTTGTGTTCTTGGAAGAACTCAGCCATGACTCAGTTTCCCCCCGCTGCATCAGTCACAGTTTCTGCCGTCTCTGGGAACAGATCCGCTTCGATCTGGAACCCCAACTTCTTCGAACCTGTCGCCGCACCCGCGCTCTGCTTGGTGATGCGCACCGCAGCGCCCTTGCGCTGTGTGCGAATGCCTTCGACTATCTGCTGCAAGCCGCGCTCGGATTGCGTGTCCACGGACAAAATCTCACCACTCACCGTCAGCACGGTCTTAATCTCTTTGCCCTTCTTGGGGTCGTTATGGTCTTTCAGAAACGGCCCGCGGCGCGCGTCGATTTGTTCAATCCACACGCCGTCTGGCGACGCTTGCTGCACCAGCAATGCGCCCAGCGCAAAAGCAAACGCCGTTTCTGTTTCGCCAGCCAGCATCTTTTGGCGCGCATTCAGCGTGCTCACTTGAGCGAGTTCGACGCGGTATTCCTCGTCGCGCCGCCGTGCCGCTTGTGCTCGGGACTTCGCGCGCGTGGCGTCCAGCGCCAATGTTTCTGCCTGGGTGCTCATGTCCCACCAAGTCCAACCGAGAAAGAGAACCAAGAACACGCCCGCCGCGTAGCGCCACACGCCCTCGCGCATGAAGGCTCGCGTCTTCAGAACTTTCTGCGGAGCGAGTTCCACCAAGAAACTCTGCTTGGCGCTGCCGCAAGCGGCCAAACCTAAAGCCACCACGAAACGGCCCGGGTCTCTCTCGAAAGCGACGCGCTCTTCCTCGGGCAGCTTGGATGTGTCCAAACCACTTTCCGGTTGGAAGCGACTGCACGGAGTGTTCAATGCAGATTCGAGGTATGCCGCCAAGCCCTTCAAGCACGCGCCGCCGCCGCTCAAGAGAATGCGCGCGGGCTTCAAGTTGGGGTCTGCCAGTTGTGCACGCGAGAAAGCCAAGCTGGACTGCAACATGCTGGCCAGCTGCCCCGCTGCGGCGAGCATACTGCTGGACACTCGCTCTTCACGGCCGCTGGCCCATGATCCACGAGCGCGTGGATCGACATTGCCGCTGGTTTCTTTGGCTTGCTCCGCGTTCTCGTGATCGACGCCCAGGGCGCCGGCCACCGCATCGGTGAAGATGCCGCCGCCTGCGTTCAGATTGCGTGCGAACAATAGTTCGCCATCTTTCAGCAGCACAACTTCGGTGTTCTTCTCCCCGATGTCCACCAGCATCACGACTTCACCTTCGTGAAGCGCACCCGCCACCATCCATGTGTTGAACAGTGCGATGCTGGCTGGCATGGCGCAACGCGGTTCGCCCGCAGCAGCGCGCACCGCGGCAAAGCGTGCGTCCAAGAAATGCTCGCGCACCACTGCCACCAAGACCGTCTCCGTGTCGCGCGTGCCTGCGCCAACAAGGTTGTAATCCGCAGCCAGCGGCGAGCCCGCCTGATGCGCCATCTCCTTCACTTCCAAATCCATCAGCAAACGCACGCGCCAAGGTGCCACAGGCGGCACTTGCGTGTAGCGGATGATCACATCCTTGCCCGACACGCTGAAGCGCGCACCGGGGGCTTTGCCCAACGCCGTGAGCCCCGCTGTTGCTGCGAGGATTGAATCCTCTTCGCCTTCCGCGCAGGGGATTTCCACTGCGCGTTGCAATTCCAGCACTGGCCCTCGCTGCACGGCCACCACTGCCCGCACCGTGCGCGAGCCCAGGTCGATTCCAATGAGGCGGGCCATCAGCGCACTCCCTTGCTTGCGATGCGTGTCAGTAGTTGTGCCGCTTCATCCGCGGCGTCTGTGCCGGGGTAGCGCTCCGAAACCGACTTCAGAAACGCAGCGGCCAGCGCTTCGCGTCCCAGTTCCAAATAATCCTTAGCACGCGCCAACAACGAGTCGGCCCGGGCGCGGCGCAGTGGTTCGTCCACCGCTTCGCGCGCTTGCTGCACGCGTTCGCGCAACGCCGTCAATTCTTGGCCTTGCACAGTGCCTTGGTAACGCTGCGACTCTGCTTCCAATTGCTCGGCCAAATCCGCTGCCTTGCGCCACTCGCGGAAGAACAAGGCGTCATCGACGCGCACAATGATTTCGTCGCAGAGCTTGCGGCCCTTCGCCGTGTGTTCTGTCAGCAAGGCTTGCGCCTCGCGCACAATGTCGTCGTCGATGGGGAAGCGCTCGAGGATCTGCGCAGCCAAGCGCTGCACTTGCCCGGATTCGCCTTTGCGCGCAGCTTCGCGCGCACTGGCGCGCATGGCTGTGGCCGCTGCGAGCTCTGTGTCGAATGCGACCGCCACATTCAGACGCAACTGCGCGTGGCCTTCCGTTCCGATGAACACGCGCGCGCTGCCGCCCGCCGCATTGGGCGTGTAGCTGAAGGGCAAACGCAACGCCGCACCGGCACCATCGTCGCAACTGATGCGAATTCGGTTGCCACCGACGCCCAGCACAACGCTGGTCGCGGCCACTGCGCTGAAAGCCTCGCTCAGGCGGCGGCCCTTGTCACCATCGTTCAGCACCAGAGGCGCGTCACCGCCGGGGAAACTCAGACCAAGGCCATACGACGCCATCGCCATGTTCGCCGCTGCCACGCTCCAGTGCAGTCCCGCTTCATCAGCAAGCAGTGCTGGGTGCAACATGTCACCAGATTCGTCACTGGGCACCCACTGCTTGCCATCGATGCGCACAAGGTCCACTGAATCCAAGACCCGCGCGCCCAAGCGACTGACGCGCAAAGCGCCGCTGACGCCTGTGCGCCCCAAGAAATCGCCAGACTTTGCACCGTGTTCTGCACCTGCAACCGACTCCACCAGCACATCATCGAAACGAACCTCACCGGCACCTTGAACCCCCAAAACAATCTGCGCCAAGTTGGCGCCTTCGGGGACAACCACGCTTCCTTGCACTTCCCCACTGCTGGCTGCGGCACGCAACAAATCGCGTGCGAACACTGTGCCGAGGGTGCCGCGGTTCTCTTTGGATTCTTGGCCGAAGCGCACACCCAACAGGGCCTGCGCCTCGCCCGCTGTGCGCACACTCAACTGCCACACACTGCCACCGGTTACCGGCAGCAGCGCTGCGCAACCCACGAGAGTCATGCCTGAGTCTGAGGCACGACCTACTTGCAACACAGTGCCATTCGAATCTTTCTGCACTTCGACATCGCCGGCTTCTTCCGCGTCGAGCTTGGCCCAAAGCGGCGGTTCAGCATCCATGCCGGATTCGAACGAAGCCGCAGCCTCTGGCAGCAGATTCGAGCCGCGCTGCACGACACGCGTCTTGCCTTGGTTCGCATTGGGCTCGTAACCCATGAAGAACCACGCACCTGCGCCAGCAACCGCCAATACCGCCACCAAACTGATCACGGTCCAGAGCTTCTCGCCTCGTGCCGCCACTGGCTGTGTCAGCGTGAAAGCCGTCTCATCGTTCCACTGAGCTTCAGCCGTAGCCGGCTCTGCTGCTGTGTCGGCGTGGGCCACCTGCGCCAATTCGGTGAAGAAATCTGCTGCTTCGCCCTTGCCGTAGATGCACAGGGCATCGCCGAATTGCACGCGTGCGCCGGGCTGCAACACCGCTTCGGCCACTTTGGCGCCATCGACACTGGTGCCGTTGCTGCTGCCAAGATCCCGCACCAATACTTCAGAGCCGCGGCGCACAACTTCAGCGTGGTCGCCACTGACACCAGTGCGCTTGAGCACCAAGGCATGTCGGGCGTTGCGCCCAACAGTCAAGCGGCCTTCGGGCAACGGCACCACTTCGTTCAAGCGGCCTTCGAACGCCAGCACCAAGAAGTGTTTCTCTTCCAGCGAGAGGTCGTCTTCACCCCAAGCAGATTCCTCCATCGCGGGGGCTTCGTTCCCACCAGCAAGGAAGCGCAGTTGCATGCCGCCGATGCCAAGCACATCACCATCGGCGAGTTCGAACTTGGTCACCCGGCGCTTGTTGACTAGGGTGCCGTTGCTGGAGCCTTGGTCCTCTACGAACCAAGCGCCCTTCTCTTCAGTGAACTTGCAGTGGACGCGGGAGATCCCGTTCCCATCCAGTGCGACGGCATTCTGAGAGGTGCGTCCCAGAGTGTCTCCGCTCTTGAGGATGAACTCGCGGACCGCCTCGCCTTCAATTGTGACGAGTTTGGGCATTGTTTTTTTGGCCGTGAAAACTGCGAGAAAAGCGGCGACGGAGGGATGTCGCGCGCGCGCGAAACTTGGTTTGACGCGAGCGGATCATACAGCAAGAGAAGGGCAGCGGCCAAATCCACAAGCCTTTGATGCGCAGAGGCTTAGCGGCTGCGCGGCTGCGAGCTTCGTGCGACGCCTGCTGGAAACTTAGTTTCCAGTGGGCGGGTCTGAACGTAATCCGAGGCGCCTCAGCATCTTCCTCAATCCGGGCCGCGACAGACCTAACTGCCTTGCAGCCTCGGAGATACTCCCGCCGCACGCCGCCAAAGTGCGCTCCAAAGTGCGCCGTTCGAGGTCATCCACTGCGTCCTTCAGCGGCAGGGCTTGCTCGCCGATGCACACTTCCACGTCGGAACGGGTGGGGTTTCCGCGAGCACGCAGCACCGCAAGGCGTTGCAGCGCCCCCTTCAGTTCCACGATGTTTCCGGGCCAAGTGTGCGCACAAAGTGCGCGTCGAGCTTCTGGCCCAAGGGTGAAAGGGCTGCCCAAGTCGGCCAGCACTTGGTCGATCAGTTCGGGGAGATCGGCCGCGCGCTGCGCCAAAGGCGGAAGAGTCACGGTCAGCCCCTCCAGGCGCAGGCGCAGATCCTCCAACAAACGGCTCGCTGCCACCAACTGCAGCAGCGGCAAGGTAGAGCCTGCCAGCAGACGCGCTGCGGGCCTGGCTCCGTCGGCAAGAGGTGGCTTCCCTTCCGCTTGAATCAGCATGCGAAGCAGAGCCGATTGCGCTTCGGCGCCTAAGTCTTGCAGACCGTCCAAGTACAGACAGCCCGTGGCGCCGCGCAGTTCTTGCACGACCAAGTCCGCTGGCAGCGAAGCGCAGAGGATTGCAACAAAGGGCGCCTCGCGGCGCGCACTCTGGGCGTGCACCGCACGCGCTAAGTATTCCTTCCCGCTGCCGGCAGGGCCCGTGAAAACAACGGGCAAGTCTGTGCCTGCCGCGCGATCGGCCATGCGCAGCGCCGTACGCATGGCCCGTGAACGCGCTGGGATGTTGGCGAAGTCGTGCCGCAGTGGTTCTTCGCCGCGCACGCGGTCCAGCAGCGCGGTGGCCCGCACGAGGTCGTCACGGCCATGCTGCACATCCTCTTCCAAGTCGCGCGAACGCGAGCGCTCTTCAGCGAAGCGTTCGCCGGTTTCCAGCGTGATCACCGCTAACTCAGCGAAGAACGGAATCAGCGCAAGGTCGCGATGATCGAAGCCGCCGCGCTGCACGCGGTTGTCCAACCAGAGGGCGCCGCGCAACGCAGTTCCCGGCAGCGGCACACACAACACCGAGCGCAATTGCAATGCGTGCACCGAACCCAACCCCGCCAGTTCGTCGTCGGTGCAGGCATCCTCCACCAACAGTGCAAGCCCTTCTTGCAACACACGAGAGACGATGCCGCGGCTGATACCGGCTTCTGCGGCGGCAATGTCTTCGCCACGCGCGTTGCGCGCCAAGTGCACCGCCGGTGCTCCCGCGCTTTCCAGCACCAAGAAACCTCGTTCTGCACGCAACAGCGTGATGGCCGCATCGAGGATGCCTTGCAGCGATTTCTCGCGGTCCAGCCCACGCAACAGCGGCGCCAGCATTTCCAACATGCGCTGCAAACGGTGCGCATCTGGGTTGGTGCCAGCAACCACAGGCCGCGCGCGCTCCAGCAGCAATTCCACGGTTTTCATGCCTGGATCGTCGGCGTCGGGCGCTTTCTCCATGCGCTCGAAAGTCAACACAGCATTGCCGCAAGTCACTCGCTCGCCAGGGCGCACTACAGATTTACTCACCACCTCGCCTTCGATGCGCGTGCCGTTGCGGCTGTTCAGATCGCGCACGAACAATCTTTGGCCGGTGCGCTCGAATTGGCAGTGCGTGCGTGAGAGGCCGATGTCGTCGATGACGATGGTGCAGCCGGTGGAGCGCCCCACAGTGATGGTGTCACGCTCGGTGCGGATCACGCGCTCGACTTGGCCGTGCAATACGCGCAAGGTGATGAGCATGATTAGTGCCCGAGGCGCTCCAACAGCTTCTTCAATCGGGTCACATCTTCTTCGAGTCCGGCATCTGGATGTTCTTCGGCCACACGCAAGAAGCGTTCGGCGCAGCGCCGCGCTTCATCTGCGTTGCCCTTCACGAAATACAACTGCGCTGCAGCCGCGTTCGCCGCGAGGTGCTTTGGATCAATGGCCAAGGTGGCTTGCAACGCCACCAATGCCGCACTTGGGTCTTCTGCCGCCAGTTCGATGCGGGCCAGCAGGAAATTCCCAGCAGCCGAGGCCCCATCGACTTTCAGTGCGCTGCGCGCCAAGGCTTGGGCCTCAGCAATTCTGCCGGCCGCCAGACTCGCTTGCGCGCGCTGCTGCAATTCCAACCCCGTTGTCCGGCGTTCGCGCTCAGTGACTTCCGCGATATGCCGTCGCGATAAAGACAGCTCGTCCCAATCGCCGCCCAATTCCAAGGCGCGGCGAAAATCTGCCCTCACGCGATCGCGCAATTCTTGTTCTCGCTGCACGCGCTCAGCCTCGGGCACAGAGCGCAAGGCCCGCTGCAAATCTGCCAGTGTGCCCAGCCCTCGCGCTTGCAAGAAGCGCGCCATGCCGCGCTGCGCATCGCGGTCATTCGCATTGATATCGAGAGCCGCTTGCCAAGCACCTTCAGCAGCTTCCCAGCGCCCCAGCGCAGCGAAGGCGTCGCCCATGGCCACATGGGTTTCGCAAACATCGGGCAACAAACGCAACGCTTCTTCCGCCGCACGCAAGGCCATGTCCGCCGCAGATGCGCCCAAATGACGGCGCGATTGCGCCAACAACAAGCTGCCCAGTTCGGTGCGCAACAGCGGCGAATTCGGGTCGACCCTCAGGCCCGCCCGCAGAATCTCTACCGCCTTGCGGTTCTCCCCCGCGCGTTGCAGCAGTGCGGCAGCCCGCGCGAACAGTGGGATCTCGCGCACATCCAATTCCAGTGCCTTCAGCAAGTCCTGTAACGAACCCGGCAAGTCGCCACCTTCTTCGCGCAAGCGCGACGACAGCAGCAGCCCATCGCTGCGCGTAGGAAAGCGCGCCAAAAGCTCCTCGACCATGAGTCTCGCCTCGGCATAACGCCCCGCGACCCACGGCGCCACCAACAATGCTTCGCCCCGTTCGCGCAACGCGAGTGCAGCCTGCGCCGGGTCTGCGGAAGCCGCTGCTTCGAGCAACAGCAACAGCGCTTCTTCCACTCGCTTGCGTGCTTGCGCCACGGCATCGGCATCGGTGTTTGTGGCGACAGCTTGCAGCCCGTCGCGCAGTAACAGGCGTCCCTGCAGCAGTTTCAATTCTGGGCTGGGGTGGGTGCGCAGCGCAGTGGCGATGGCTTCACGCGCAGCAGCCAATTCACCGGTGGCTATCAAGCCTGCCGCGTGATTCGCTCGCAACACCGTCAAGTTCAGACCCAATGCACTCACACGTTCACTGTGCTGGTTGACGATGGCCAACGCAGCCGCGTGGTGCGGCAGTGCTTCGCCCGCTCGGCCAGAGGCCAACAAAACATCGCCCAAGCGCACGTGAGCTCGCAAGGCCAACACCGCCTTGCCGCTGTTTTCCGCCAATGCCAACGATTGACGCAACAGGGCCATCCCTTGTTCGCGTTGCGCGGCGCTGGATTCTGCACCCAATAATCCTTCCGCCAAGTGCGCGGGAATCATGGCGTCCTTTGGTTCTAAAAGCATGGCCGCGCCAAACAACGTCGCATCATCGCGAAACTCCGCTGTGCGCGCGCGGCTCAAGAACAACAACGCGCCTAACGCAGCAACGGCCAGCGAAGCAGCCAGCCAGCGCGGCAGCCGCAAGCAAGCCCACGCCAGCAGCATGCAGGCTCCAGGCAAGGCCATGCTGGCATAACGGTCGGCATACCAGAGGCTCGTTGCTGGAAAGACATTGTTGAAAGGCGCCAACGCTGCGGGAAACCACAGCATCAACGCAAGTACCAGCGAGGGCCTGCTGTGACGCAGCCACCACGCGACGGCAAGAAGCAGGCAAAGCGCGAGCGCCGCAATGCTTGCCCATTCTGAAAACTGCGGCTCCGCTGCGTGAATGCTGAGGTCGTAGGGCAACAGTGCGTGCGAGCCATAGCGCAGCAGCGCCGTCGCCCCGAGGTGGCAGCGCTCAAGAAACTCATGCGTGCCGCCTGCCGTGCCTTGGTGGACGGCAATGCTCATGTGCAGCGCCGCAGGCAGCGCCGCGGCGATGGTCAGCAACAACAGCGAGCCACGCAACTTTCGCTGCGCTGCGATGCTGCCCTGCGCGCGCAAGGCCATCCAAGTGAGTGCCGCTAGTGCTGGCGCCACCACCATGCTGCCTTTGGCGAAGGAGCCAACGAACACCAGCACCGCGGCGGCCCATGGCAACCCTCGCGGGACGCGCCAACAACGCACACATGCGAGCAGCGCCAAAAGCAACAGCACCAGGCTCACTTGGTCTTTGCGTCCAGAAGCCCATGCAACGGATTCCGCCTGCAGCGGGTGCAGTGCAAACAACAAAGCCGCTATCAACGCAGCAGCACGGCTCTGCAACATCTGCTCGGCCAGCAGGAACACCAACCACGCCGCCAACAAGTGCCAACACAGCGACGCGATGTGCACTGCGCACGCGCGGTCGGCGCCCAATGCAGCACTTTGGCCTGCAGCAGCGCCACTGCCCGTGAAAAGCACTAACTCGGGGAAGTAGGCCAAGTACCACAGCGGCAAGTACGCTTCGTCGCGCACTTCACCGAACAGGGCAATTGCGTTGCTCCAACTCGGCTGCACCAATCGAGGGTTTTCGACCAGCACTGACTTGTCGTCGTAGGCCAAGAAACCATGGTGCACTGCGCCACCGAAGGCCGCGAAGATGGCTATGCCCAGAGTGACGCACACCAACAGATCGCGCCCACTGCGTGTCATGGCAGGCAAGCCTCGCGGGTGAACGCGCATGCCAGCAGGAACCACTGTTCGCGTGGAGCAAGTCGGCCGCCATTGAGCGCGGCGCGCACTTCCGGCCGGAACCCGATGGCTTCCAATTCGCGGCCCACAGATGGGTCCAGCAAAGCGTCGCGCCATGGGCCCGCGCACCACTCGGCGAGGGGCACCGGAAAGCCCATCTTGTCGCGGCGGCGTGCGGCGGATTCGGGCAACAAATCTGCTGCTGCGGCGCGCAGCAAGGCGCGTGGCGCGTGTTCCGGGCTGCGTTCCTGCAACGGCACCCGCAGCGCCGCGTGCGCCAGCAGTGGATCGAGCAGCGGCACGCGCCCTTCCATGCCGAAGGCTGCAAAACAGCGGTCGTCGACTGCCAACAAACCTGGCAACAGCGCGCGCAGCTCGAACGCTTCAAGCTCTGTGGCCAAGTTCGGGCCATCGAGCGGCAACACGGCGCTCGCCTGCATCACCGCGGCGGCCACTTCCGTTTCCAAGAGCGGCAACAAGCTGCGGCCACGGAACAGCAATGCTTGCGCCAACGGGCCGGTTGCAGCGGCGAGAGATTGATAGCCAGCGGCGGGCCGCAAGTGCACACCCGCCGCGCGCTGCTGCGCGAGACGCGTGCGCTCGTAGCCACCGAAAATCTCGTCGCCGCCGGTGCCACTGAAGACAATGCGACAGCCTTCGCGCGCGAGGGTTTGCGCGAGCACCCACTGGCTGGGCCCGCCGGGCCCTGCATTCGGACCACCGAGCGCGCGCAGTAGCGGCCGCAACGCAGCCAAGTGTTGCTGCGGCGTGATGCAGACCTCCAGCAGCGGCACAGCGCATTCCCGCGCAACGGCCCGAGCGGCGGCACGCTCGTCGCAATGCGGATGCTGCGGCCCGAAGTGCCCCACCACCGCCAGCCGAGGCAGCGCTCCCGCCGCACGCAGCAACCCCAACACCAACGAGGAATCGACGCCGCCGGAGAGCAGCAAGGCTGCATCAGCACTCCGCGGGCGCTGCAGCGCGCCGCTCTGCAGCAAGGCGCTGCGCAAGTCTTCGCTGCCTTCACACTGAAACGAGCCAGACCGCTGCGTCAGCCCCGAAGGCGTGTGCCGAAAACGCAGCCATGTGCCCGGCGCGACTTCGTTGATGCCTTGCCACAGCGTGGCGCCAGCAGGCTGGAACTGAAAAGCTAAGAGATGGGCCCAAGCAGCACTGTCGCGCGCTGGCGGGTTGTCGCCGAACAGCGCGACCGCCTCCGACGCCACGGAAACCACGCCGTCTTCGACGCGCCAGTACAGCGGGCGCACGCCAAACTCATCTCGCGCGATGAGCAGTGAGTCGTCGCGGCGGTCCCATAACGCCAGCGCAAAGGGCCCGCGCACGCGTGTCAGTGCACGCTCGCCTTCAACGGCCCACAGGTCCGCAAGGCCTTGCAGATCCGAATCCTGTTGCGTTGTGCCGAACAGCATTTCGTGATTGAAAATTTCACCGTTGGCCACCAGCGCGATGCTCCCGCAGCGCGACTGCAATGGCATGTCGGCTTCGGCGCCGCCGTGGATGCGCAAACGCGCTGCCCCGAGACCAACGGAATTGGTGCCGATGCATTTGTGCGAATCTGGGCCGCGATGCGCGATCCGTTGCACCAAGGACTCCAGCACTACGCCGGATCCGAGGACCGCTGCGATGCCACACATGGCTTTAGGGCGCGGCCGGCGGCTGCAACCGGTCGACGATTTCGAGCAAATCCCAGAAGTTGTGAATCACATGGTCTGGCACGGTGCGCCCCATGGATTCAAGGTGTCGCCCGTCGCGACGGTTCCACACTGTGGTCATCCCGGCGGCCTTGGCGGCATCCACATCATTCAACGGGTGGTCGCCCACATACATGGAGTGCTGTGGGTCCACTCGCGCCTTGGCGCAAGCGCGCAGAAACAGCTTGGGGTTGGGCTTGTTGATGCCTGCTTCCTCGCTGATGAGGATGGCGCTGTGGTCGATGTAACCCGTGACGCGCAGGCGGATGAGTTTCTCCATCTGCTTCAAAGTCAGGCCAGAGCTGATGATGCCGAGGATGAGCCCGCGCCGCGACAATATCTGCAGCACTTCAGTGACATCATCGTGCGCGGCCAGCTCGCGGAACTTGGTCTCGTGATAGGCCACCACCCCGCCCGCCACCACCAGCGCTTCGTTCACTCCGAAAAGATCTTCTTGCGGCAGGCGCGCCAGCAAGCGTTCAAAGTGATGCTCGTAGTTGGACGAGAACTCCGCGATGACTTCGTGGAACTCGCGCAGCAGCTTTTCACGCGGCGTGCGCAGGCCCAGTTCGATCATGGCGTCGATGGCATTGCCGCGGGCACGCGCGGCAAACGCCGAAGTGCTGAAGAGCGTGTCGTCGATATCGAAGAAAATCGCTTGCAGCATGGCCCCTCATGGCAACGGCCCGTCCCCGCTGGTGCGGGCACGGGCCGTCACAGTGCGAAACTATCGTCCCGCTCCGATCACTTCACCAGAAGCGCTTCCTGCTCGTTGAGATCGAGGATCTTCACATGCAGGACGACGATCAAGTCCCGAATCTCATCTGAACGGCCCTTACGGCTGAAGAAGAAGGAGATGATCGGGATGTCAGACAGGATTGGTGTCTCGGAGCGGAAGTCTTCGGTCTTGACATACTTCATGCCACCGATGACCACATAGCCGCCGTCCGGAACACGCACATTGGTTTGAGCCCGGGTGAAGCTCAGCTCGGGCATCTCAATGACCACCGCCGAGGTCAGGCCCGAAAGCCCCGACTCGAAGGTCTTCATCGGACGCTTGATAGTGGCCACCGCTGGCTGCACTTCGAGCTCCACATACTTGCGGTCGTGTGTGACGGTGGGGCGCACATCCAAGGTGAGCCCGTCCTGCACAACATCGATGACTGGATCGGCGATGTACGCCGTCTGAGCCACTTCCACATCGTAGTCACGCACATACGAGATCTGGTTCACCAGAGTCAGGTTCGCGCGCTGGTTGTTGTAGATGGTCAGGCGCGGCGCATTCACGACGCTGGAGTCGAGAGTCTTCTCCACAGCGCGCATGAGCATGCCGAGTTGCACATCGTCGAGGATCGAGAACGACAAGCTCATACCGCCACGGGCGCTGAGCAAGCCACCGAGAGCGCGGTTGAAGATGTTCTCCGTGCGCGCACGAATGTCGCCGTTGTTGCCAACGTTGTAGAAAGCGCCCGCGCTGGGCGAAAGGCTAGCGCCGCCCGGCAAACCGGGGCCGCCGTTGTCATTGGCCGCCGACGCGTTGTAGGGCGCGCCGTTGGTCACATCATCTAGCAGTGCAAGCGTGCCGGGGTTCTGAAGACCGCGGAAGTCCGTGCCTACATCGAGCAGCTCAGCCTTGTTGATGCTGATGAAGCGCGCTTCCACGTGCACCGACACCTTGGTGAAGCGGCGCAAGTCATCTAAGAAACGCTCCACCTCTTTGTGGATTTCAGGTGTGGCCGTGGCCACAATCTGGCCAGAGCCAGGCTGCAGTTGGAATCCTGGTACTTCGCCCCACAAACCCTTGCCCACGTTTTCGCGCAGCAGGTCCAGCAAGCGATCGAGGGTGGTGTCGGTGGTCTTTTCCAAATCCTCGCCCCAGATGGCGGCCTTTGCGGCTTCGCCAGTACCGGAGTTACGCAAGGTCAGGTCGGGCGCCTTGAAGTGCGGCAGTGCGACGGTGAGGTCGCGCACTTCATAGATGCGCGGGAAGGTCTTGCCGTAGGCCTTTTCCTTGGTGGTGATGTAGAGCACATCATCGCGGAAAGTGTGAGCCAGCCCGAGGTTCTCGAGGATTGTCTTGAGCACCACGCCAAGTCTCTGGTTCACCAGAGTCAGGCTGACGGGCTCTTCACCCTTTGCAGTGCGCGCTTCGCTGTCCACCACAATGTTCAGGCCCTGCGTTGCGCGCAGGTTACGGATGACATCGTTGAAGCTGGCGGGCTCTGCACCGTAATCGATGCTGACGGTTTCATTCGCGAGCTTGGCTTTGATGATCTTGATGGCCTCGCTGTCTTCAGCGGCCATGTCCACCGCGTCACCGCGGCGGCGCTTGCGGCCCAGTTCCTCCCAACGATCTGCATCCATCATCTGGAGGAGTTCGGTGTAGGGAACCTGAGTCTCGCGCACTTGTTCCAGCCAACGCGTGTATTCCTCGCGGCGCTGTTCGAAGAAGCTCGCGCGCCATGCGGCGTGGCGGGCGCGTTCGCAAACATCCAGCAGTTCGCGCGCCTTGGAGATGCGCGGATCCTTCGCCAGAACCTTGCGGGCCAGTAGCTCAGCGTTGTCGAAGTCCTGGCGCTGGAAGCTCTCGATGGCCTCCACCAGCATGATGCGCAACTGTTCTGCTTCGCGCGCAACGCGGCGGTCTTCCTGCTCGCGCATAGCGTCATAGGCATCGCGGTATGCAGATTCTTCGCCGGCCTTACGCGATGACACCAACTCGGCGTTAACGCGCGCCAGCATCGTGTTCACATCATCACGGGCCCCACCAAAGTCCGTCTGATAGGGGTCGTAATCCATCAGCAGTTTGGCGTTTTCCAGTTCGATGCGCGCTTCGTCCAATTCCTTGCGCGCGTGCGCCTGATTGGCCTTCACCCAAGCGTCATTGACCAATGCCAACTGCTGTTGACGAATCAGTGCTCGCTTGTTGGTGATGTAGGTGCCCA
Organism: Singulisphaera sp. GP187; assembly: GCA_945907755.1. Taxonomy (GTDB): domain Bacteria; phylum Planctomycetota; genus SXUL01. The sequence continues at coordinate 18,420 of CAMDTN010000008.1, forward strand.
TCTCCTCCAAGGTGTCCACGCTGTGGCCTTGGAGTGCGCGCACCTGCTTCAGCATTTCGATGCCCGCCACATCTGTGGGGCGCACTTGCAGTGCCTGCAGAATGCTGGCTTCCGCCTTTTCGAAATCGCTGCCAGCAACCAATTGCCGCGCAGCAGCGAGGTAGCTGTCCACCAGCAAGTCTTGCTTCTGCGTAGAGAGGCGGCGTTCCTCTTGCTCGCGCACGAAGGCAGCAGTGTCTTGGTCAGCAGCGGGGGCAACAGCCACCTCAACCGCTGTCTCGACAGCAACAGCCGCGGGCGCGGTGGATTCCTCTGCGCGCTGCGAGCAGGCGAACAGGAATGCAACGGCAACAAGTGCGAAGGAAGGGGCAGCGCTGGCTACCAACGACTTAAGGTCTCGACCTTGATTCACGGATGCTTCTCCAGATGCGAACAAGTGACTCACCGACGCTATTGCTCGCGCGTGCGACGGCAGGTTTCACAGCGCGGCCGTTCCAACTCGGCGACGCGGCCCCGCAGGCGGAGCCACCCCCTTGGGGGCGCGGGATTGTAAGCAGCGATTGCGGATAGCGTCAACCACCTGCGTCTGCGAACGCAATCCATTGCCGTGCAATAGGTTGCGGACTTACCGGGCAGCAAGCCGCTGAACATCTTGACGCAGGCGCTGGTCGTCGGGCACCAATTGGCTCGCGGCCTGGTAGTCGTCCAATGCCCCCGCGAGGTTCCCAGCGCGTTCTCGTGCGCGGCCTCGCAGCGCCAATGTCAGTCCGCGGGGACCGCGCACATTGAGCGCGCCGGTAGCGCGCCGCTCTGCATCGGCCAAAGCGTGCGCAGCGCCAGTGATGGCGTGGCGCTCCAGCAGCACGCGCAAACTCGCATCCAACGAGCGAGGATCTGCGAAGAGTTCTTGGTGGCGGTCGTAGTGCTTCAAAGCCAATTCTGTGAAGGCCACACGCGAAGTGGGTTCGAGACTGGTGTCGCGCGCAGCAAGGTCCGCGCAGCGGCCCATCCAGAAAAGCACCGCCGGGTTCTTGTCGGCCTCGGCCGCGCACGGCTCCAACAACAACAAACCCTCTGCGGGTTTGCCGGCGCGAATGCGTTCGCGCGCTGCTTCCAGCAGCTCCAACGTTGTGAAGATCGAGGTGACTCGCGGCAGTCGACGGTTTTCGGCGTCGCTGGGGCTAACGCGTTGCGTCAAACTGCGCCCGCCCATGTACGGCGCATGAGCGCTGGGTTCGACTTCACGCTGCGCGGCCGAGCCACGACTTGCGCCCGCGCGCGCACGCACTGCGTGGGCCTCCATTTCTGCGCGCAAGCGTTGCAGCACTGCACTCTGCGCTGGCGCGCAATCCTGCAACTCCTGCGCATCCGCAGGCCACGCGTGCAAGCTCGTCGCCGCTGCGCTTTCGCTCAATTTCCAAACGGCATCGCGAAAACTGCGCTCGCGTGCGCAGCGGTATTGGTACCAGGGGTACAGCGTTTCAGCAGAACTACGCCAGTTTTGCGAATCGCAGGCATCCAGCAGGCTGGCACCATCGCCGGCTTGCGCTGGGATTCCCGTCACTGCCCGTACCGTCGCGGCCACATCTTCCAAACGCGCTGGTGGCTGGCTCTGCCGCTCCGAATTGATGCCCTGCGGCAGCACCATCAGGAACGGCACGCTCAAAGTGGCGTCATGCACCAGATGTCCGTGAGTTTCTTCGCCGTGCTCACCCAGTCCTTCACCATGGTCCGATAGCACGATCACGAGAGTGCGTTCTCTGTTCGGCAATGCTGCAAGCAATTGCCCGATGGATCGATCCACCGCCATGATTTCAGATTGATAATCCTGATGCGCGCCCGCTGGCAACGCTGCGCCTTCGGAGCGCCGCTGCCAGGGCTGATGCGGATCGAAGTAGTGCACGAACAAGAACCACGGAGTCTTGTGTTCGCTCTGCAGCCAAGCGCTAGCCAGCGTTGTGGTTTCGCTGCAGTCGCGCTCGCGAAAGCGCAGCTCACCTTCGGGGGCCAGCCCACGCTCGGGCGCACTGTAGATGCGAAAGCCTGCATCCAGTCCGGCGGAGCGCTCCAGCGGTTGGCCAGAAACAAACGCAGCGGTGTCGTAGCCAGCGCCGCGCAATTCCTCGGCGAGCAAGCAGTAGCCGCGTTCGCTTTGGGGCGGCACACTAAATGAATCGTTCTCGCGCACGCCGGTCGCATCGGGCAGCAGACCGCTGAACAGCGTGGCGTGGGCGGGCAAAGTCAGCGGCACGCAGGAGCGCGCTTCCTTGGGCCCGCTCGCCTTGGCCGCAAGAGCATCCAACACCGGCGTCGGCGAAGTGCCATCGGGCAAACGCGCGCCCAGCCAACCGCAGTGGTCCGCGCGGCAGGTGTCGATGCACACAACCAACACCGAAGGGGCGTCAGGATCGGCGCTGCAAGCGCTCAGAATCAGCAAGAGCGCGAGGAAGCGTGGCATCAGAGGAGCAGCCTATCAGCGCGGCGCGGCAGCGCGCGCAATGGCACCAGCACTAAAATCGACGCGCCGAAACCCGGCTTCGAGCACCGTGTCAATGACCGCGACCACTGCCGCGTGCGCGCACTGGTCCCCCGCCTCTACACGCACCACCAAGTCGCCGAGTTCGCGACGAATGTCTGCAAGCCATGCCTCGAAACGGGGCAATGTGTCGGGCGGATCGGCCAGTAGCAGTGTGCGTCGTGGGTCGGTGGGGTCTGGCATCACACCAGTGATGCGACCGATGGGCGTCTTGGCACCGCGACGGCGCAACAGCAGCGGCCACGCGGCTTCGCCAGACTTCGCGGCGCCGGCTGGAACCACTTCGATGCGCAACGGCTCTTGGTGTTCCGCCCCAACAAGGCCGCCGAGGCCGCGATCCATGGGCAACTCCAAAGCAAGGCGCGCTTCCGTTGCCCGAAAACGCAGCGTGCATAGGAAAAATATCAGCAGCAAGAAAACCACATCAATGAGCGGCGTCGTGGTGACGCCGGGCGTCACTTCCAACATGCGCTGCAGAGTGCCGCGTTGCCATCTGTTGGATTTCATCGCGGTGGCGCCAGTTGCATTACTGCAATTTCAATGTGCCGCAACATCGGGCTCGCAAGAAGCTCCTGCTCCAGTGGCGCGCTACGGCGCACGGTGCACAGTTCCATGATTGCGCTGACCCAACCCCAGAGTTGTGCGCGGTCGCAACGAATGCGCAGGCGGCGCGCCGAAGGGTGCATGTCCGTTCCAGGGATCATTGGCGCAGCGCGATCGGGGAAGCGCTTGGGGTCGCTGCGATGGCGCAGCAAACGGCGCAATTCTTCAAGGCTCGCCACGGGGCGTCCTTCCAGCAGAATCGGTAGTGGCTGTGCAGCGCCACCCGGTTGTTCCGATGCTTCCACCACATCCACAATCAGAGTGTGCGCCAACTCCGCTTCGTCTTCCGCCGTGGCTTTGCCTGCTTCTGGCAATTGCAATGAGGTGTGTGCACCCGCACCCATGTCCGTCGAGACCATGAAGAAAATCATGAGCAAGAACACGCAGTCAATCATTGGGGTCATGTCCGGCCCGGGAAGATACGGGATCAGTCGCGGCACGCGCATGGATCACTCCGTCTCAGCGCAGATGTCATCGATGAGCGCACTCACCGCAGTGTTGGCATCCAGCCCCATCATCACGATGCGATCACGAAAAAAGAAGAACCCGATGGTGAGAGGAATGGCTACGCACAACCCGAGCAGTGTGGTGACAAGCGCTTCTTTGATGCCGCCGGCAAGGTCTGCCGGAGCAGGATTGGTCATGGATTCGATGACACCGAAAGACCACAACATGCCGCTGACCGTGCCCAGCAGGCCCAAGAGCGGAGACAGATTCGCCAACAACGCGACCCAGCCGATGCGCGAGTGCAAGCGCACGCTGTCTTCTTCCAGCCGCTCGCTGGCTGCGCGTTCCATAGACTCCCGCCCTTGTTTGCTGCGAGCCAGCGCTGCGCCCATGGCTGCTGGGATCAAGCCTTTATTGCTGGCGCAAAACGCTCTCGCTTGATCGGTATCACCAGCCAAAACCAGCGCACGCAAGGCTGCGGCGTCTTCGGCACGCAACAGCCGTCGGCGCGAGATCGAAAACGCGTGCTCCAACAGCAGCCCCAAGCCGATTACAGAACACGCGAGAATGCACCAGCCGAAGAAGCCGCCTGCACGCAGACACATTGCCACAAAGCTCTCGCGCTCCGGTGCCGCCGCACACAGCGGCGACGCCATGCAAGCCAAGAGCACACACCACCCCAGTAGATGCTTCATGCTGACTCCATCACCACGTGCTGCGCAGGACCGTCAATGACTGCCCGGACGCGAGAGCATACACGACGGCGTTTCCGTTGATCTGCGTAGCGTCGAGTGTTTTGCAAGAGCGCACAGCAATCACGAATCACCGCGCAGGAGGCGCGCTGCGCTGCCCGCGCTGAGCGGGTCTTCACAACGGTTGGCGCAACTCCGCAGCTGCGCCAAACCTGCAAGGCGCAATCGTTCCTCCCCTGCCGCAGCCAGTAAAAGCGTGGCCCGAGCGCAAAGCAGTGTGTTGCGCGCGTCATGCGCAGGCCCTGCTTGATCAGCCATGAGGTGCAGTGCTTGCTCGGGCCGGCCCAAACGGCAGTGGTCTTCGGCCTCCAACAGTGCGGCTTCACGGCTTGCGGCGCCGCCGGGGAACGCACGCAATCGTTGCAATGCTTGATCCACGCGTACGCCGGCAGCGCGTAGCACCTTCACTCGTGCTACCGCTAACAGCATTTGCTGCTCGGTGCTCAGCGACCCGGAGGCACCAGCGAACAGTTTTTCCAACAAAGCCTCCGCATCCGCTAAGGCCCCGCTCGCCCCCAACGCCGTTGCTTCCGCCAAGCGCAACAAGACGGCTTCGTCTTGTTCAAGACGCGCAAATGCCTCGTGACGCGTGGCCCGCAGCAGCAATGCTGCGGCTGCTGGCGCCCCTGCATATCGAGCCAGCGCTGTGTGACACCAGTGCAGCGCATCCAACGCCAGGGGCCCGTCTTGCTGCGGCCATGCGATCTTTGACAATGCCGATTCAGCGGCGGCGTCATGCCCAAGACAGATGCGTGCGCGGCCTAAGACATAACGCGCAGCCATCTGCGTCTGTAGCGCGGCGGCCTGATCCAAAGCCAACGCAGCAAAGCGCGCGGCCGCACCAGGTTCTCCTGCGCGCAAGTGTTCGACTGCGAGTGTCAACGCCAGTGGTGCACCGGCGGGAATCCACGCCAGCAGCGCGCCGCGCTTCACAGTCTGAGGCCTGCCTGCGGCTGCGGCCACCACCAAGGTGCTGCCAGCAACGGCCACCGTTCCACGCAGTGCCGTGCCATCCAGCATCCAAACCACATCCACGCCTTGCGCGGGCAACAGTTGGCACACCACGAGCAATGCGAGAAGTTTCACGGTTGACGCTCCAACCATTGGAACGACACCGCCCACACGCCGTCGTCAAACTTGCCTTCGCTCAGCAATGACAACCTGCGCAGTGCCAATTGCAGCGCTGCACGATCACCAGTTCCCGCACGCACCAGCGCGTGGTGAGCTAACAGCATGTGAAAGCGCGCTTCCCAGCAGGCGGCACTGTCCACTTCTTGCGCCCGCAACACGCGGCCCCACAGCTCCGCTGCGCGGCGGAACTCCGCAGCCCCTTCGAAGTGCTGCGCACCTGCAGGACGCCAGAGCAAGTGCCCACCAGCAGCAAGCGCGAGCGCACGCAGTGTGCTTGTTGCGCGCGTGTCGGCACTTTCCGGTGCATGCACCCGCACCGCCAAGCCTTGCGCCTCGCGCCAACGAGCATGCGCTTCGCCATCTTGGCCCGCGGCCGCGGCCTCCAGTGCTAACGCCACTGCCGCACGCAACGCTGCTGCTTCCAGCGAGCTTGCTCCTTGAGCGCCCCGCGCTGGGAAGCGCCGCGCTAACTCCAACGCAGCCGACAGTTGACCACTGTCTTCTTCAAGATTCACGGCAGCATCCCAGAGGACCGCATCGCTACTGGCCACGAGCGCGGCCGCGAGGCAGCGGCGCAACTGTTCGCAGGCGGCTGCATTTTCCTGCGTCACTGCGCCGCGCGCGCCCCATGCGCCCAACGCTTTATGCGCCAAACGCTGCCGCGCCTCAGTCAACAGCGCTACCGGCACCGCCGCCGCCGCGAGTGCAGCAACGCAGTCCTCCGCAGTTACAAGATCAGGCCCAGCGAGAGCTTCATCGCAGCGGCGCACGAGCGCTTCCGTTTCGCTGGGGCGCGCTGGCTCGGGCACCACTGCCGCTGCTTCGCCATGAGTGGCACGCAGCAATGCTTGCAGTTTTTCGCGCGCCGCTGCAGCCAACGGCGTGCCTTGCGCCGCTGCAAACGCAGCCAATTGGCGCGCTTCTGGAGCGCCCCGCGCAAGCGCCGCACGAGCCGCATCTAATGCGTGCTGTTGTGCCAACCAACGGTTTCCGGCCGCTGCGTAAAGCTCCGCGAGAATCGTGCTGCACGCTTCGCGTTCCGCAGTGCTGCTGCGCTGACGCTGTACGGTCAGTTCGATGGCTTGCTCACGCGCTTCGGGCCAGTGCAGCGCTTTGGCCGCAAAGTTGCGCACGCTGTCTATGGGCACAACATGGTTGGCCGCTAACGGCACAATCCGATGCGCGGCGCGCACACAGGTGTCGTCAATCGCCAACGCCTGCAACAAGTGCTGTAACGCTGCTGGGACGCGCCCCAAGAGCAGCGCTGCGTCGGCACACAGCAACAGCAGTGGCCCGCGCGCCGCGGACGCCGAATTGCCCAAGCTGCGCTCGCAGCGCTCCAAGCAAATTTGCAGCAGTGCCAGATCAGCAGCAGCGCTGCGCAACTGCACGAACAGTGCCGCCTCGGCTAGCGCAGCCACTGCGGGCTCCAGTGTTTGCCCCGCCAAAATGCGCCCGAGGATTTCATCACAGAGGCTGGCTGCACTCTCTGTGCGCCCTGAGTGCAAGGCGAGGCGCGCCAGGAGTACATGACCGCGCAGGGCGACTAAGAGCGCTTCGGAGTCCGCTTCACCGACGCGCAGCACGAGTTCTTCCGCCGCCGCGGTCAGTTCCGCTTCCTTGCCGGCGCACGCCATGCCGTCCTCTAACGCCTGCACTTCGCCTTCAAGACAGCGCAACTCTGCCGTGTTGCACAAACGCCAATCGCGCAGCCGCGTTGCGCGCGGTGCGTTGTCCAGTTCTCGCAACACCCTTTGCAACTGGCTGCGCCCTGCCTGCAGAGCTTCTTCTGCTGCGCGCCGCGCAGCTCCCGCTTCTGCTGCGCTCACACCAACACCTTCCGCGTCCTTCCAAAAGGAACAGGCCAACCACTGCTGTGCCTCAGCGCGCTGCACCAAGACTTCGCGCGCAGCGGCGGGGTCTACCGCACGCAGTGCTTCTATGTTGCGTTCCGTAGCCGCCAGCCACTCGAGCAGTTTTTCACGCTCGCCGCGCAGCAAAGTGCGTCGTGCAGCATGGCGCGCACTGCGCGAGGCTTCGACGCGGACATCTGGTGCTTGGCGCGCATCGCCGACGCAGCGCAACAGCACCTCCCAACCCAAGTCTGCGTAGCCGTGTACCAACAGGGCATTGCCAAAAGGCACGTCGGAAACTTGAGCGCCGATCACCGAACGCAGCACAAACAAGAACAGAGCGATGCGGCAAAAGCTTGTCACGCGATGGCCATGGTAAGGCCGCAAGGCGCATCAACGGAAACGGCCCGCGCCAGCAGGTGCTGGAGCGGGCCGTGACCTCGGATCGGGTCAGTTGTTGCCGCCCGGTTCCAGCTCTTCGAGGATCACGATCTGCACGCGCAACAGGATCAAGAGATCCTTCATTTGGGTGTGCTTGCCCTTGTGGGAGAAGAAGAACCCAAGGATCGGGATGTCTGACAGCACCGGAATGCCCGACATCATGTCTTGCTCGACGTAGTACTTCAGACCGCCGAGGAGCAGCGTGCCGCCGTCAGGAACCACCACGGTGGTCTTCAGCGATTGCTTGTTCAGCTCGGGCATGTCGATGGTGACCGCCGAGCCGACACCAAGAGTGGTGACCAGCTTGCGGATTGGGCGCACCAGCGTGGCCACGGTCGGGCGCAGTTCCAAGGTGACGAAGCGACGATCGTTGCTGACGATGGGGCGCACATCCAGCACAACGCCTTCGCGCACGATGTCCACCACCGGGTCGGCGATGGTTGACGCCTGAGCGATCTCGACGTCGTAGTCCTTCACATAGGCTTCTTGACGCGAGACTTCGATGTTGGCGCGCTGGGTGTTGTAAACCAGCAGCGTGGGCGAGTTGACCGTGTTGACGCGGTCGTACTTCTGCACGGCGCGCAAGATGGCTTCCAACTGCGCGTCGTCGAGGTAGGTCCACTGCACCGACATGCCGCCGCTCGGATCCATGATCGCGGGATTGCCCAAAGCCTGGTCGAACAGGTTCTGAGTACGGCCGCGGATGTCGCCGTTGCCGCCGCCTAATTGATAGTAGGCGCCGGAAGAAGTGTCGGTGCCCAAGGGCAAGTTGGCGCTGCCACCAAAGCCGAAATCGTCAAAGGGACGGTTGAGGCCGAGACCTGGGACGCCCGCACCACCCGAGTTGTCGCCCAGCCCGCGCAGGTCGACGCCAACATCCTGAAGGAAGTTGTTTTCCACCGTGAGGAAGCGGCTCTCGATTTGCACTTGGATGCCGGAGTACTTGCGCAGGTCGGCGAGGAGCGCGCGAATCAGGCGCTGATTCTCTGGCGTCTGCTTGATCACCAAGGTGCCGCTCTTGTCGACGATGGTGTTCTCGGCGTCTTCAGTCCACGAAGTCGGATCGACAGTGGCTTGAATCAGCTCGCGCAGGCGGTCGACTTCGACGATGCGATTTTCATCAGTGGCATCGCCTTCTTCTTCGCCACCTGTGGTCGGGCTGAAACCCGAGGGTGAAAGGTTCAGTTCAATACCAGGGAAGTTGCTGATTTTCGCGGTGAGGTCGCGCACATCGTAGAACTCGGTGACCTTGCGCTTGCGCAACTGTTCCTTGGTGGTGATTTTGACCATGCCATCTTCAACCACGAATTCGAGGCTGAGTGCATTGGTGGCGTGGCGCAAAGTGGACCAAGCACTGATGTCATCCAGCTTCAGGTTGAGAATGCGCTCTTCGCGCGGCATGGCCTCGTCCACAGCGGCCGCAACAACGATGTTCACACCGGTGTTGTTGCGCAGGAACTTGATGGCGTCATCGAGAGTCTTGTCGGTCCAGTCAACGCTGGAGAGGTTGGTGCCTTCGAGAGTGGCCTTCACAGCGGCGTCGATTTCGGAGGTCTGCTCGCTGGCGCGCGACAAAGTGATCGGCCCGCGAGCCGCAATCTCGCGCCAACGATCGGCGCTGGGGAATGTCGCCGTGCGCGTGAATGGCATCGCGAGACTCTTCACTTCGTCCAGCGCGCGCTGCCACTCGGTGCGGTGACGATTGATGTTGTCGGAATCGGCCTTGGCATGACGGGCTTGTCCCGCAGCAGCCTTCAGTTCGTGAGCAGCCTTGAAGCTGTAGTCGCGATCGACCAACTGATCGCACAGGCGCTCGCAATCTTCGAAGCGCTCACGCTCGAAGGCTGCAACAGCCTCGTCCCAGAGGCGTTCGAGTTGGTGTGCCAGCTTGCGGCGCTCTTCGTCGTCGCGCGACTTGTTGATGCGCTCGATCTCCTGCAGGCGCGTGGCCTCGGCCCCGCGCGCCGCATCAGCCGCAGCCGCTTCAGACGCAGCAAGCATGCCGCGCAGTTGGTTCTCAGTAGGGACGCCATCCAGATTGGTATTGGCGGACACGATCACCAGCGCGTTGCGCAAGTTCTCGCTGGCCTTAGCGAAGTCGCGCGCTTCGGCTGCTGCATGAGCGCGGCCCATGGACTCCTGCACCACCAACCCTGCCTGCTGACGGCGCAACAGCGCCTCGTTCCAAACATCGCGGGCCGCAGGCTTGTCTTGCGCGGAGGGGTCCCCCACCAAGCCTGAAACGCGGGTGTACAAGTCTTGCGCTTCCTTGTTCGCCGGATCGGCGCGCAGTGCGGCAGCGAAGGCTTGCAACGCATCGCGGGCGCGGCCTTGCTCCAACAGCGTGCGGCCAGTGGCGATGTAGTCGGCGGCGATGACGCGCGCGCGAGCTTCCAATGCCTTCTGGCGTTCGGCCAAGTCTTGCAGCGCAGGTTGCGCATCTTGCGGCGCAACTTCCACAGCAACCAATTCAATCACCATCGGCTCCGCCGCCACGGCGACAGGGGCCGCAGCCACCGTGTCAGTGGCTTGCTCGGTACCGCTGCACGCACTGACAACCACAAGGCACGCACCAAGGGCAAAAACCATGGCACTGCGCATGTTCACGAGGAATCGCATCGAATTCTCCCTTTTCCGAATCCGGGCACATGGGGCAATCCCACGGGCCACGGGGCGCGGCTTTCTACCAGAAACGGCGCGGGTCCATCAGGGTGCATGCACCGCTGTTGGACTCGCTGACCGCGTCAGGCTTGATCCACAACTTCATCGTTGCGGGCGCTTTTGAACGCAACTCGTTGCATTGAAAAGGCTTCCGCACCGAACCATCTTTTCCAGGGGCACGATTATAGGGGTGGAGCCGTTGCCTGCAATAGCCCGCGCTGCCGTTGGCATTCGTGCCATCTTCACGGCAGCCGGTGGCGCACTTCGAGCGCTGGCGCGTTGCCCGCAGGCTGCAGGCGAACGCAGGCGATGGAACTCGTGATTTCACGCATTTCCTGCACGGTCTGCGGGCGCCCAGCCACCAAGACAACGCGCCCCTGCGCGTCAAAAACCACTGCTGCCACGCTGCGTTGGCTCGTTTCCGTTTCCAAGCGGATGGACTCAAGCTTCATCCCCGTCCCGAAGTCGACCCCGCTAACAGGGTCTATCGCGCCCACCATTTCTCCCTGCTGCACGCGGAATTCCTTGGCGATAAAACCCTCGCCTTGCCAGCGCTCCACCGAGAAACGCGCAGCCGTCGCATCAGCGTGAATCAAACCCCAACGCAGGTCCGCTTCGCTACCGCAAGTCACTGGTGCGCTGAGTTCAGAGCGCGGCAAACTTGCAGCGAGCAGCGGGTCGGCGCACACAGCCACGATTCTGTAGTTGAAAAGAGTGCCGGGTGTGGCACTCGAGTCGGTCCATGTGGATTCCGTTGGCGCCACGCCAATGATGACTTCGTATTCGCCGCCTGGTGCGGCGCGCAAGATCTCTAAGAGTTTCACAGCCACATTGCTGCGTGCTGCTGCGCGCCATGTCAGACGCACCGCCCCGTGCAGCGCCACCGCAACCAGATCTTCCGGCGGCAACAGTCTGGCGACATTGCCTTCGTCGCGCAGCGCTGCCAACACCGAGGTCGGCCACACAGCGCCTTCATCCTTCACTTGTGGCACCGTGCCGGCGCCCGCGAGCGTGCCACGCAGCAGCGCCTGCGCTGCGTCACTGCGTTGCAGCAGTTCCCGCGGTTCAAAATGGCGCGAGCGCACGGCCGACTCTCTTTCCTGAGCCAGTTGCTCTAGTTGCTGCTGCAAGCGAGCAGATTCTGGCGGCACAGGCAAAAGCACATCGCTCACGCACAAGACCAAAACGAGCACGCCTAACCCTAGGCCTACAAAATCGAGCGAAGAGAACAGCGATGCCCAGACATCAACGCGACGTTCCTCTTCAGAGTGGAGTTGCTCTTCTTTCATTATTCAGCCTTGGGCCGAAGCCGTTCCAGCACCACTCTGGCATCCACCAACAGCAGGGGCGTCGCCGCGCTGGCCTGCGCTTCCGCTGCTGGCGGGCTGAATTCAAAACCCACCAAACGCAGTCGCAAGTTCCAGCCGGGCGCTAACAATGCGCGGGCCAAGGCTTGCAGGGATTTCGCTTCGACACCTAAGTGCAGTTGCACTTCGGTTGCATCCCACGCACTGGCTGCAACGCGTGGCAAAGCGCGGAACTCTGGCGGCGCCGTTGGCACCGCGCGGCAACGAGCAGCCGCCAACAAAAACATGCGCTGCAAATTGAGACGCTGCTGGTCGCGCTGCATGCGCGCTGCATCGACTTCGGTGCCGGCGGCGAAGAATTCTGGGACATGCAACGGCCACGACCCGGGGCGCGGCGGCTCGCGCCCAGTGAGGCTGCTGATTTCACGGCGCAGTTCGTCGCAATCGAACTCGCTGGCGGCACGAAAGTCCTCTGGCGCGGGGCTCTGCGAAGTCAAGCGCGCAGAGAATTGGTCGACATCGTCGTACTGCTGATTCACCCAAGCGTGCAGTGTTCGTTCCTCTTGCTCCAAGCGCACACGGGCCCCTTGCGCCTCCACGACGAATGGCTCGCCCACCAGTTCCTTGATGTCATCGCTGGTGTAGCTGAGCGTTTGCGCCGCAACGCTGAGAACAGTTTCAGCCTCGGATTTCGCCGGCAGCACAATTATCAACCATGTGCCCGCCATGGCGAGCGCGCTGCACACCGCTAACAGCATCAACCCTAGGGTGCGCGGGCTCATGGCGCACCTCCATGCACTTCCAGCGTGTAAGCACGGTGCACCAGCGGCACGCGAATGACGCCTGCGGGAGCCGCGATGGGCGGGCGCGCGCACAAGTACCCGGCTACCCACGATGCGCCCGGCAGTGCCGCGCTGATCAAGGGGCCGTTGCGCGCCAAGCCTGCGGCCACTGCGTCCAACTTGGCCGTGGTCGCTGCATCCGCCGCGCCCACTGTCGCCAGAACCAATCGAGCCGTGGGGCCGTCCGATGCTTCCAGCGCCGCAACATGCACGCCGCCCGCGCCAGCGTTAGCCATCACGGCATCCAGTACGCGCCGAGGTAAGTCGCGCTCGCCGTTCTTCTCTGCCAACGCGGTCATGCGCCGCAGCGGCGCTTCCACATCGATGCTGCGCAATTCGACATCTTGGTTGCGCGCGCCGGCGGGCGGCTGCCGCAAGACATCGACCCGTGCGCGCAGCGCTTCAGCACTTTCGCCGTGGCGCTGAGCCGCCAACACCAGCCCTACGCAAACGAGCAACACCGCAGCCACCCACCAGCGCAAACGCACGCCCAAGTCGCGCTGCAGCGTTGCTGGGAAAAGTTGCACTTTCACATCTGCGACGCCCGCGCCTTGCAAGGCGAGGCCAGTAGCCCGCGCGAACGCACCAAAATTCTCTTGCAGTCCAGGGCCAACCACATCGGGGTCCACGCGCACATGCTTGAAACCACGCGGCACGATCACCGGGACTTCCAGTCGACCAGCAATCATGGCTTCCATGGACGGCACACAGCGATGGCTCTCGAATAGAACCACCTTGCGAATGCGGCACGAAGGCCGTGCACTGACATAGAAGCGGATCACTCGCGTTGCTTCTTCTAACAGCATGCCTTGCACGCGGCGTTTCACTTGGTCCAACGCTGCGCCATCGGGGCAACGGCTTTGCCCAGCGGCGAGATTCACCGCTTCGGCGTGGTTGATGCTGAAACGCTCACGCAGCGCGGCTACATAGTCCGCCCCGCCTGCGGGCACCACACGGAACCACGAGCGACCTTCGTGATGCAGGATCACATGCACGCCGGCATAATCGAAATCCAGCACCAAGGTGCCGTCTTCCAGCAAGCGCTCCCATGCGCAGAAATTGAGGAGCGCCAGTGGCCGCAGTTGAATGCCGTCAGCGGGCAACCCGCACTGAGCAAACTTGCGCACGCGGTCGTCCACGATTTGGCGGCGCACTGCATAGAAGGTGGCTTCCACCCTCGTTTCGCCGCTCAGATCCGACAGGCGCTGATCCCAATACACCTCGTGCAGTGGGTATGGAATGTTCTGCTCAGCTTCGCGTTGCAGCACCGCCGGCAAGGTCTTGTCGGTGGCCTCGGGCAGCACCACGGTGCGGTTGAATCCTGTTTCGCCGCGCAGCGACACCCACACCCGCGAGTTGCGCAGGTGCTTGCTGCTGACGAACTGACGGATGGCCCGCGACATGGGCCCCACCCTCGCGCTGGAGCCGATGTTCTCGACATCAGTGGTGAAATCGAGAACGTCCCAAGCCACGATGCGGGGCACGCCATCGTCTTCCATGACGACGCGCACGCCGCGCAGCGCAACTGCGGTGACATCGATTCCCCAGACGGAGTAGGCCATGGTGTAGTCGGCGCCGCGCAACCGGCCGGCGCAAGATGTTAGTGCTGCACAGCGTGAAGGGTCAAGCGCCGTCGCGCGCGGGCAGCAACGACAGTGCGAACTTGAGGTCTTGCCACGCCGCACGCTTCATGTCTGGCGAACGCAACAGATACGAGGGGTGATAAGTGGCAACCACCTGAGCGCGCCCCAGTGTGTGCACCTTGCCGCGCATCGCACCCAACGGCCCCGTCAGTTGCAGCAGATTGCGCGCTGCATGGGCGCCCAAGGCGACGATCACATCTGGGTCGACGATGGCCAACTGACGCAGCAAGAACCCGCGGCAGGCTTGTGCTTCATCCACTGCTGGCTCGCGATTTTCCGGCGGGCGGCACTTCAGCACATTGGCGATGAAAACATCCTCGCGCTGCAAGCCCATGGCTTGGATCATGCGCGTCAGCAACTGCCCTGCTTCGCCCACGAAGGCCAAGCCAGTGCGGTCTTCTTCGGCGCCAGGGGCTTCGCCCACAAACATGAGGCGCGCCGTGGCCGCACCTTGCCCCGGCACGACTTGCGTGCGGCCAGTCGCTAGCCCGCAGGCGCTGCACGCAGCCGCCTCTGCCGCCACACACTGCAGCGCAGCGCTGCGTTCCACAGCGGATGCCGTCGTAGCAGTTCGCTGCGTGCTCGGCGCCGTTGGCTGCACCGGCGCGCGCTGCTGCGTGCTCGGCGCCGCCGCTGCGACAGCGGCAGATTCGCCCGCCACGCGACGCGGCAGCAGATCAATGCCGAAGGCCTCCATGTCCAGCAGCCATGCTTGCGCCGCCGCCATTGCGTCAACCGCAATGGCATCTGGTGCAGCTGTGCCGTCAACAAAGCTCATCGTTGCTCATGCTACCTTCGCCCAACCGCGAGAGCAGCCAGAGCATGCTGGTCACCATCATCATTCCCTGCTGCAACGAAGTGGACAGCTTGCCCCGGCTGTTCAACGAACTGCAGCGCTTGCCGCATTTGCTGGGGCCCGCACATTTTCCCGAGCTACTGCTGTTGGATGATGGCAGCACCGACGGCACTGCCGTTGTTGCTCGCGCATGGTGCGATCGTTCGCCCTTCCCCATGCGCATCATCGGTTTCGATGCCAATCGCGGCCTCGGCGCCATGCTGCGCGAAGCTGCTGAATTCGCGCAAGGCGACGCGCTGGTCACTTACGACGCAGACCTGCCCTACCCGTTAGAAGATCTGCCCGCCATGCTCGCGGCGCTGTTAGCGGGCGCAGATGTGGTCACCGCCTCGCCGTGGCACCCCGCAGGTAGCGCGCAAGTGTCGTGGTGGCGCGCCGCGTTGTCGCGCACGATATCCAAGCTCTACCGCTTGCGGCTCGGGCGGCGCGCGCAGGGCTTGCACACATTCACTTGCGGTTACCGCGTCTGGCGCGCTGCTACCTATCGCGCCAGCTTGCCCACTCGCGACGGTTTTGTAGCCACGGCGGAAATGCTGCTGCGCGCGCTGCGTTCCGGCGCACGCGCTGTTGAATTGCCTTCAGCGTTGCGCCCGCGCTTGGAAGGTGTCAGCAAATTGCGCGTTCTGCGCACAGCGTGCGCCCACTTGCGCCTGCTGCTCCGTGGATAGAACTCACCAGCTCAGCGTGCCACCCGGCAACTGCGCAGCCATGTTCAGCAGTGCTGGAGAAGTTGTGTTGGTGCTCAGCGGCAGCGAACCGGTCAGCACCACCCACGGCGAAGGCGCTGTGGGCACTGTGCCATTGGGTTCCAAAGTGACGAGCGTGATCCACGCGCCATCGGTGAACTGCGGCAATGCCGGGCTCGTTGCACCGGGGCTGGTTGCCGTCAGCGCCGTCAGAAAATCTTGCCCGGGTGCTGCGTAACCGCTGCTCGTAGTGGCACCGAGAATGCCGCCAGTGCCGGAGCCCGGCCAAGTGGTGGCATCTTCATCCGCTGCAAATCCACTGCGGAACTTTCCCGTGCTGTAGAGCGCGCCGGTGCTGCTGTTGCGCACCCAACCTTCATACACCCAACCGGCGGGCAGCGCGGGCAACACGAGAGTGGGCGCACGCGTCGTGAAATCGACAAACCAAATGCCGTTGCGATCCACTGCCGGCGCGGCCGGCGCCAGCACTGCGGTAGGAGCTGCCAAGATGCACGCGCCTGCCACTGCGCTGAAATTTGCGAGCCCAATGCCGCCTTGAGCGCTGAGGCCTGCGACGGTGAGTGTCGCAACGCCCGCAACTGCGTTGCCAGACAACAGCGTGGCTGCGCTGGGTTGCACGCCGGTAGCTCCAAAGGATGCAGGCAGCGGCCCGCCCTGCGCTTCGACGGTGAGAAACACCAGCACTGCTTGGGTCGGGTCTGGGAAACCCGAGCCGAGCCCAGTGCTCAAACTGTTCACAGCAAAGTTCGAAGGCGTGCCTAAAAGCGATCCGGTAGCTGGGCAAGTCACCAGCGGGCCAGCGACGCGCAAACGGCCGAGCAACGCAGGCTGCAGCGCAGTGGGCAGCATCACCCATAGCGCCAGTTCCCCCGCGCTGGCGCCGCCGAGATCCGCAGGCAAGCTGCCCGTGAATGCGGCGGAAGTCGCGGAGGCTGCGTTCATCGTCAATTGTGGCAAGGCTGCTGTGGCGATGAGAGGCACATTGGCAGCGGTCTCGCCAGATGCATTAACCGCAGTGGTTGGAATGGTTGCGCTCAGCAGGAGCAGCGGGAACGGCGCCATGGAATTGTCCACCGCGGGTTCGACCGTGACCTCTACGGACCAAGTGCCAGACGCGAGGTCCAACGCGGGCGTCGTATTCGCCACTGCATTGATGAAATCTTGGCCAGGCACCATGGGACCGATGTTGAGGCTGCCGCGTGTTGGCGTGCTTTGTGCGTCGTTGTCCGGCCGTACCGCGCTGGTGAATTGCCCGGTGCTGAATGTGTTCGGAGTTGCGCCGCTGTTGCGCACCCAACCTTGCACGCGCCATGCACCGGTGGGCGTTGGAATGCTGAGGCCTGGCGTGATGATGCCAGCGTCAGTCGATGCGCCATTGATGAACCACACGCCACTTGCGTTGGTGCTCGCGCCGTTGGTCGGTGTCATCAAAGTCACCACTCCGCTGGCGCTGGTCCAGTCACCAAGTGCCCAATTCACCGCGCCAGTCGCGACGCCCGCCGCGGTGAGTACGCAGCCCGTGGCATTCATATCTGCCGCCATCAGCACATCGCCGGGGACGCCGTCATTCGCACCTGCAGGTTCCACTGCGATGAAAAAACCTGTGGCCAGCGTGATGAACGGAAACGAGGTTCCGAGGCCTGTGTTCGCCGGGCCGAAACTGGCACTCGCAGTGGTGCCGTACAGCGTGGCGCCGTCCACGGAGGTGACGCGCTTGGGGGTAACACTCGCATCCAGCACAAACTGGCCGGTGCTCACGGGCTGTCCGGAGACCAACGCCCAACCTTCGAACATGCGCCCTGCTGTGTCGATGCTTTCGAATTGCGGCAACGCCAAGTTGAACGCGATGCGCCCGGGGGATTGATCGCCGCCGCACGCGGCGCACAACAAAAGCATGGAACAGAACGCAATCAGGTGGTGACGCCGCATGGATGAACTCTCCGGGCTCCAAGTCGAGGCGAAGCCCGCGGCCTTGCAGCAACGACGGGATCCTACGATGGGCTGACAGGCTGCGAAACTCAGCCCTCCGATAACGCGCACAGAGCCCGGGTGAGCGGATGCGCAGAAGCCGCGAGTTGCGCAGCGGCACCACCATCCACGCAGCGCCCAGCGTCGAGCACCATGTAGCGATCCGCCAGCGCGGCTACCGGGGCGGGGTCATGCAGCACCAGCACCGCCGCCATCCCCCGCCGCTGTCTTTCAGCCGCTACAAGTCGGAACAACGCTGCTGATGCCAGAGGATCTAACGCGGCGACAGGCTCGTCGGCCAACAACAAATCGGGTTCGGTGATCAGCGCGCGCGCCAATCCCAAACGCTGCCTCTGCCCCGCGCTGAGCTGCCCTGGCAATGTTTCAAGGCCAATCGTTGGCAGGCCCACTAGTTCCAACATCCGTTCCGCAGCGTCCAGCGCCGCAGAGCGCGTGCCGCCACACAAAGACAGCCGTGCATCCAGCAGTGTTTGCAACACAGGCACACGCGGGTTGAGACTGCCCAACGGGTCTTGGAACACGCGGCGCACACGCCGCAGATGTTCGCGCTCTGTAGCGGCGCTTGCGCCGTGCGCGCTCGATATCGGATTCCGCGCGGCACCTGTTTCCCACTCGGATTCGCGCCAACGCAGCGAGCCTGTTGTTGGCGGAACCATTCCAGCCAGCACCGACAGCAATGTGGTTTTTCCGGCGCCAGATGGCCCAAGCACTGCGATGATCTCGCCTTCTGCGACCGTGAGATTGCAATCCTGCAATGCGTGGCGTGCGCCGAAGTGCACGCTCACATGCTGCAACTGCGCCAGCGCTGTTTGCGTGGCGCGCGCCACTGAATGGCGCGGCCCTGCAAACCACTCGTGCGGTGGCGCCTGTTCCACCACGCGTCCAGCGCTCAAGAACTGAACGCTGCCACCGAGTCTGCGCGCAAAGGCCGCATCATGAGTGGCCACCAACAGCGCGAGACCATCAGCCATGAGTTCGCGCAGTAGCGTTGCGAGCGCGGCAGCACTCCTGCGATCCAACGCACTGGTGGGTTCGTCCAACATCAACAAGCGCGGCTGCGTTGCAAGCGTGGCCGCAATTTGCACGCGTTGCGCCATGCCCACCGACAGTTCGTGGGTGCGCAACCGATGCGTGCTCGCGTCCAAACCTAGGCGCGCCAACAAATCTGCGGCGCGTTGCGGTTGCGCCGATGCGTCCAACATTTCCCGCACCGCATGCAGCGCGCTTTGCGCTGGGTCCAGCCCACTGCCCGGGTCTTGCGGCAGGAACGCCATGCCACGGCCTCGCAGCGCGGCAGCAGCGATTGGCAACACTTGTGTGTGCCCATCGACGCAGAAGACTGCACGCCCTTGCACCACCCAGCGCGCCGCGGGTCGCACCGCGCGCTCCCATCCGGGCAACAGTCCCGCCAGCGCTAACAGCAGCGTGGTCTTGCCTGCACCCGATTCGCCCAGCAGCGCGCAGCACTCGCCGGGCGCGAGGCTCATGGTCACACCAGTCACGATTTCTCGCGGCGCGCGCGCTTCGCGGCGCAGGGCCACGCCGAAGTCTGTTAGTTGCAGCAGTGCGCTCATGAGCGCTCCTCGGCGGCAGCGCGCCGCAACAGCGTGCCCGTGTGCAGCGTTAGTGCCGTGACGCCAGTGATCAGCACGCAAGGCAGCAACAGCAGCCGCGTCCACTGCGGCAACAACGCGCGCCCTTGTTGCAGCATTTCACCCAGTGATGGCAACGGCGCAGGCACGCCAAACCCCAAGAACGACAACGAGCTTTCCACCAAGATCACCGCCGCCACACCGAAGGCGAAGTTCACTGCCATGGGTGCCAGCAAGTGCGGCAGCAATTCGCGCCGCAGCAACATCCACAAAGAGAGTCCATCGGCGCGGGCGGCGGCCATCCAAGGGCGGCCCAGCAGCCGCGCCGTTTCCCCACGCATCAAGCGATAAACCCCGGCCACGCGAAATAAAACCAACAGCAGCAGCAGCCATCCAATCGACGGCAGCGCCATCCCTTGCAGCAGCAACACCACCAACAGCACGGGGAACGCGCTCAATGCCTGCGCTGCGAGTGTGAGCACCATGTCTAACCAGCCTCGGGCCACAGCCGCAGCCACGCCTGCGAAGGCTCCCAACAGCAACGCGCAAGTTGCAGCGGCCAAAGCCAGCCCGACGCTGTCACGCAATCCGTGCAACAAGCGCGCCGCCACATCGCGCCCAATGTGATCGGTGCCGAGTGGGTGGACGGCACTGCACGAAGCCAGTGGGCCAGCGTTGGAATCGATGCTGCGTGGACTGAACGCGATGGGCGCACGCAGCAACACATGCGCGCCGTCCAGCGCCAACACATTGTGCGCTGGGGCCAAGATTGCGAGCACACATGCCAGCAGCGCCACTGTCATCACCGCGCGCATGCGGCAACGCGCGTGCAGCATCCATCCGATGATTAGCAATGCCAGCGCCGCAACATCCCATGCAGTGGTTGCTTGCCAAGCAGGCGACAACGCAGCGCTGCCTGAAGCCAACAACGGCAGTGTGTTGCACAGCAACGGTGCGCAGGCTGCAGGTGTCAGCAGCAACAGCATCCAACGGCAAGCGCGGCGCAGTGATGTGTTCACGAGCGCCTCCCGTAGGTGGCGCGGCGCGGGTCTAACCACGCTGCAACGAGGTCCGCCAGCAACCATCCGAGCAGTGCGAGTGCGCTGCCTAAAGCGACGCAAGCCATCGCCAAGGCAACATCGCCATTGCTGGCGGCAACCCACGAGACTTCGCCCATGCCTTGCAGGCCGAAGATGTGTTCGACCACGACAGAGCCACCCACCAACACGGGCAGCGCTGCGCCCAACAATGTGACCACCGGGCTTAGCGCGTGGCGCAACAGATGCCGCGTCAGAATGCGCCGTTCTGGCACGCCGCGCCCGCGCAGCGCCAACACCCACGGTTCGCGTTGCAAGTCTTGCAACGCTGCGTGCAGATGTGTCGCCAGCACAAGTGCCCCACCTAGTCCGAGGACGATGACGGGGGCCACTTGAATCGTGCCGTCATTGCCGCGGCTAACGAGCAACAGCAGCGTGCCTAGGACAACTTCTGGAGTGCTTGCGGCCAGTGCAGCCAGCAATGCCAAGCTGCGCCGCATGATGGCGCTGCGCGTGTTGCTCCACAGAATGCCGAGCGGCACGGCCAGCAACAGCATGAACAGCAGCGCGGATGCGCCGAGTCGCAGCGTTGCAGGCAAATGCTGCGCCAACACGCTGCTGACGGGTTGGCGGTATTCCAGAGATTCACCGAGGTCACCAGCCGAAGCCGCTGCACACCAGCGCCAGAAACGGGTGTGAGTGATGTAACGGGTTGCAGCAGTGAATGCGCTGGGTTTGGTGAAGCCCGCGCGTTCGCGCCGCCACCAGCGTTGGAGGCGCGCCTCCAGCGTTTGCACCGCCACACTATGTTCTCCTTCGCGCGCCGCGGCTTGAGTGTCCAACGCGAGGCCACTGATGTGCGCGATGCAGTCCCAAGCGGCAAGGCGCGAGGCGAAGGGCGCCGTCGCTTGGCGCGCCATCAGGCTTTCCAATGCGAGGCCACCAAGCGCCAGCACGCGTTCAGTTTCTCGGCGCAAGATTTCGCTTTGAACGGTTGGGTTCATCGACGCAGCAGTCACCGCGTCCATGAACGCCGCAACCGAAGCGTCCACGCCAGCGCTGGCCCAAGCCTGCGACAGTTTTGAATCGGCATTACCGGCGGCGGCCGTGTAGATGCGTGCGACGAAACTATCCCACTGCGCCCCAAACGCAGCGTCCTCCGCTGCCCAGCGCGCATTCGGCGGCGCTGCGTGGCGCGCCCATCTTTCGACCAACACCGATCCGTTCAGCACTGCGAGAGCCCCGTAGTGTTCCACGCGTGGCCAAGCTGCCATGTCCGCGCGAGCAGCAGCTATCGCCGTGGCCGCGGTGCGCTCGGGGCACGGCTCACTTGTGTTCCACAGCAACGGTAAGTGCAGCCCCAGAGATTCGCGCACCATCTCGCGTTCTTCCGGCGTGTAAGTGCGCCGCGCAGTGACCATGGGCGCATCCGCCGCAATTGGCCCATCTGGCAACAGCGTGGACAACGCCGCAAAGGCCAGCAGCAGCACCAGCACAAAAACGAAGCTGGCTGTCAACAAGCGCAGCAGCACCGCGCGCGCGAAGCTCATGGAGGTGGTGCGCGTTCGAAGGCTTCACGCAGCACGAAATCGCGATACCAGATGCCGAGGTCGTGCACTTTCACATTGGCGAAGCGGCGGCTCACCGCCACGCACGAAGCGGAGGTGTACAAGAACGCGCAAGGTTGCAGTGCTGCGAGGCGTCGGTGCAACGCGCGGCGCGCTTCGCTGCGTTCGCTGCGCTCGGGGGCGGTGCGTGCGCGGTCCAACAGAGCATCCACTTCGCTATCCACCAACCCGCTCAGATTCGCGGCGGGCGTGCTTGCGAAGCGCGAATGAAAGTCTGCGGTGAAATCGTATTCCACTGGCGGTCGCAACGAATTCAAGAACAGCGCCGCTTCGTGACGCTTGGCTTGCACTTCAGTCACCAGCGTGCCGAAGGGCACCTTGCGCAGCACCACTTCGACACCGATGGATCGCGCGGCTTCTTGGAAACGCAGCGCGGGTGCCTCAGCCCAAGCCACACCCTGAGGCAGCAGCAGTTGCAATGTCGCCTTCACGCCTTTGCGCTCCAACCAACCGTCGGCATTGGCAACGAAACCTGCGGCTTCCAGTTGCTTGCGCGCGAGCGGCGGATCGAAGGCCGGAACCGGAACTGTGGCGTCGTAGTCCGCATCGCCGCGCCATGCTGGGCCGCTCACTGGCCGCGCACGCTCGCCGTGAAGGCTGCGGCACAATTCCTCGCGCGGGAACAGCAGTGACAATGCCTGACGCACCGCCACATCCCCCAGGAGCGCATGAGGCTTCGAAGAATCCTGCGTGTCGCGCAGGTTCCACAACACGATGGATTGATTGGGCAGGAAATACCAAGTGAGCCAGCACTGTTCGCGCAAGCGAGCGTCGGCCTCCATGCTGGCGAAGTTTTCGTGGCGCACGGTGTCCACGTGGATGCTGCCGTCGCGCAAGCCAGCAGCGCGCACTTCTTCTGGTTGGAAACGAAACTCCACACGCTCCAAATATGCCGGGCCCGTGGGGTGCATGCGCTCGCGCCATTCTGGGCGCAGTTCAAACACCAAGTGCGCAGGCGTCCAATCAGCGACGCTGTAAGGCCCGAACCCCGCGTGGCGCTGCTGCATGTTCAACGCAGCGCGGTCTGCGGGCAGCGTATGTGCCGGTGCCACCGTGAACTGCATGCCGAAATGAATGGGCGCAAGTTCGTGGTCTTCGCTGAACTCCACACTGAAGCGTTGCGCATCGAGCGCGGTCACGGCAACCACGCCATCCAATTGTGCGCGGCGTGCATCTGCGCGCACTTCGGGGTCGCGGATGGCGGCAAAACTTGCCGCGTAGTCTGCGGATGTCACCGGCACACCGTCGTCCCACGCAAGGCCTGCTTTCAGCGTGAAGATCCAAGTGCGCGGCGCCGCAGCGCGCACAGGCATGGCCGCAGCGGCACAGGGGCTGACGCTGAGCACGCCATCAACGCGGTCGGGCTCTTCCATGAGCAGATAGGGCACCAAGAAGAACTTGAACCATGCGCGGTCTTCTTCACTGGACCAAAGCAGGTTGTTCAGCGTGGTCGGCGAACGCCCGCGCCCAACCACCAAGGTGCCGCCCACCCACTCCTTGCGGAAAGGCAGCTTGCGCAGGTCGTGCCAGCGACCGATGTCTGGGTTGTCGATTTCGGCAGCAGGCGCGGCAGCAGGCACTGCGGATGGTGCGCTCGTTGATGGCGATGCATCAGCGCCACACGCACCAAACGAGCACAGGCAGGCGCAGAACAGCACCAAGAAACCAAACCGAAGCGAATCTGTTGCGGCCAGCATGTTCGTGCGGGCACGAGTTTATCAGCCGCGCGGTACCATCGCGGCACACACCATGCCCGCGCTGCGCACGCTGCTGCTTTCATCGCTCGCACTTGGAGCCATCGTCTTCTGGTGCTGCGGTCTTGGTGGTGAAGAGCGCGCGGAATTGGTGATTGGCAACGGCCCAGACCCCATGAGTTTGGACCCGGCGCAGTGTCAAAGCGTGGCGGATGGACGCCTGATGGCTGCACTGTTTTCTGGGTTGGTCACCCTCGACCCAACGGGTGGGCCGCCGCAGCAAGGCATGGCTCGGCAATGGACGGTTTCTGAACATGGGAAACGGTGGAGCTTCAATCTGCGGCCCGAATTGCGTTGGAGCGACGGCACAGCACTCATCGCCCCCGATTTGGTGTGGAGCTATCTGCGTTTCTTGCAACCCAGCACCGGCGCGCGCATGGCGGACTTGCTCGACTGCGTTGTCGGCGCAGCAGATCATCGGCGCGGACTGGCTCCGGCCTCCGCCGTTGGCATCACAGCGAGCAGCGCTCATGAAATCGTCTTTCAACTGCGCGAGATCCACCCGTGTTTCTTGACACTGCTGGCCCAGTTCCCGTTGTTCCCAGTGCCGCGTCATGTCATCGAACGCCATGGCAGCGCTTGGACGCGCACCGAAAACTTTGTCTCGAATGGAAGCATGCGCCTTGTCAGTCGCCGCTTGCGCGACAGCATCCGCCTAGAGCCCAACCCGCACTGGCTCTCCAAAACCCCCAACGGTTTGCAGAGCCTCGAATTCCGTTGCGTCGATAACCCCGCAACGCTGCTGAACCTGTATGTGGCCGGCGAAGTGGACATTGCGATGGATGTGCCCATGGCCGCGATGCCCACGCTGCTGGCGTCGCCCCACGCAGCGCCCGGCAGCGAACTGCGCCGCCATACGCGCTTGGGCACCTATTTCTTGCGCCTGAATGTGCGCCACCCTAGTTTTGAAAACGCCGCAGTTCGCAGCGCACTCGCGCTGGCAGTGGACCGCGTAGCACTGACCACGCGCTTGCTGCGCGGGGGCGAAGCCCCCGCATGGAACTTCACGCCGCCGGGAATCCACTGCGGCACCCTGCTGCACCAAGCTCCCCCGCCGCAGCACGCCACGCTTGCAGCCGCACAGAAGTTGCTGCAAACGGGGTTGGCCTCGCAAGGACTGCGCGAACTCCCGCCCTTCGAATTACTGCACACCACCGATCCGTTGGACGCCGCCGTTTCAGAATGGCTGCAACAGCGCTGGCAAGAGATCGGCGTCACATGCCGTGCTGTGGCGCTGGACGCACGCACGCTGCGCACAAGAATGGCCGCTGGGGATTACGCCGCCGCGCGCTCGACTTGGATGGCGGATTACGACGACGCTTCAAACTTTTTGGAGTGCTTCGAGAGCACCAGTGCGGCCAACCGCACTGGCTGGATAAGCCCCGCTTACGACGCGCTGCTGCGCGAAGCCCGCACCTTGGTGGGCGACGACGCCGCTCGCAGCGCGAAGCTACGCGAAGCAGAAACACTGTTGCTGTCCGCGGGCCCCATAGTGCCGCTGTTCCATCACGCCAGCCGCACGCTGGTGAAACCTTGGGTGCGCGGTTTCACGCCCAATCCACTGGAATGGGTGAACCCCGCTGCACTCTGGGTGCAGCGCTGATGCAACATCTGCCCGCAGTGCTCTTGTTCGTTGTGCTGCCATGCGTGCTGCTATGGCTCGCGCGCAATGCAGCGCGCCGCACACAGCGCCGCGCCGCGTTGCTGCGCCGCGCAGCATGGCTGCCACTGACGGTGCTCTGCGTGCATGGCTTGTCATTCCTGCTCATTCATGCCGTGCCCGGCGGCCCCTTCGATGACGAGCGCCCGCTGCCAGCCGAAACGCGCGCGGGGCTTGAAGCACGCTTCGGACTGGACCGGCCCATGTTGGTGCAGTGGGCCGCCGGAGTTTCCGGCATGGCGCGCGGCGATTTCGGCCCGTCGTTGGCGCACCGCGACTACAGCGTGAGTGAAGTTGTGATCACCGCGTTGCCGCCTTCACTATTGTTGGGCGCGCTCGCCCTCGCGTGGACATTACTGCTGGGCATTCCCGCAGGTGTCTGGGCTGCGTGCCGCCGCGGAAAAGCGGCAGATCATGCGGTGAATGCTGCCATCGCGTTATTGCTTGCCTTGCCCACATTTGTGCTGGCAGGACTGTTGATGATCCCGCTGGTGTTTCAGTGGCGCTTGCTGCCCGCAGCGGGCTTGCATGAACCCGCTGCTGTGCTGTTGCCCTCGCTGTGCTTGGGCCTGCCATTAGCTGCGCAAGTGGCGCGACTGGTGCGCAGCGGCATGTTGGAAGCGTTGCGCGGCGAATGGGTGCGCACGCTGCGCGCCGCAGGGCTACCAGAGCGGCGCGTCGCCGCGGGCGCGTTGCGCCTCGCCATGGTCAGCGTCGTTGCATTCTTGGGCCAAGCCGCTGCGGCGGTGCTCACCGGTTCGCTGGTCATCGAACAGCTCTTCGCCATTCCGGGGCTGGGCGCACATTTTGTGGAAAGCGCACTCAACCGCGATTTCACCTTGGCCCTTGGCGTGGTGATTCTTTACACCGCTCTCGCCTATGTGCTGAATTGGACTGCAGACCTGCTGTTGCCAGTGGTGGACCCACGCGCGGAGGTTTCATGAAAGCGCGCTTGTGGTTGCTCGCTTGCATTGGCCTCGCGGCACTGTTGGTGCCACTGCTGCCTCTAGCAGACCCAGCAGCAGTAGATTTAGAACGCGCGTTGCAACCACCCTCCGCCGCGGCGTGGCTGGAGCATGGACGCACGCTGCCGCAATGGCATGGCCCACTCGCAGGCCCTTGCGCTGCACTGCGCCGCGCGTGCTTCGGCGACGCACAAATCGCACCACTGTTAGGCACCGACGCGCTGGGACGCTGCGTGCTGGCACGCATCGCCAATGGCGCGCGCATTTCGTTACTCATCGCGCTGGTGGCGTCGTTGGCTTCATTGAGCGTGGGCACACTCTGGGGCGCGAGTGCGGGTCTGGCTGGAGGGCGCGGCGACCAGTTGCTGATGCGCGGTGCCGACATTTTGGGAGCACTGCCTCTGACTTTCTTGGTGATCTTCGTGGTGGCGCTGCTGCGTTCGTGGCGTGCAGAAAACCCGGAATCCAGTTTGGACCAGACCGCCGTGTTGCTGTTGGTGACCGCTGTGGTGTCGTGGATTCCTGCGGCCCGCATGGTGCGCGCCGAAGTCCTCAGCCTGCGCAGCGCAGTGTTCGTAGATGCTGCACGCTTGGCAGGCGCAACACCCGCGCGCATTCTGAGGCAGCACATCCTGCCGAACACCGCGCCCGTGGCCATTGCCGCGTGGACGCTGACGGTGCCGCGCATTCTGGTGCTGGAATCGTTCCTTTCATTCCTTGGCTTGGGCGTGGAAGCGCCTGGAGTTTCGTGGGGCTTGCAACTGCGCCAAGGCTGCGACGCGCTGACCGCCGTGCACGCGAGTTGGTGGCTGATCGTTTTTCCCGGCCTCGCGTTGGCGCTGACGCTGCTGTTGCTGGGCTCTGTGGGCGAAGCGCTGCGAGTGAGATTACAGCCCGGGGGCGCAGCGTGAGCCCTCTGCTGGAAATGAATGGCCTTTGCCTCGCCAGCGGCGCGCTGCCGCTGGTGCACGGAGTGAGTTTGAGTGTTGCGCAAGGCGAATGTCTTGCGCTGGTGGGTGAATCTGGCAGCGGCAAGTCGCTCACTGCGCTGAGCATTCTGCGCTTGCTGCCCGAGCCCGAAGTGCGCATCACCGCCGGCACGATTCATCTGGCCGGTGTGGATGTGGCCGCAGGCACAGCAGACGCAGCGTGCAACCTGCGCGGCCGCGTGGCAGGCATGGTTTTCCAAGACCCGCAAAGCGCCCTGCACCCTTGTGTGCCGGTGGGCCAAGCCGTCGCCGCCATCGTGCGCCATCACTTGCAGTGCAGCAACGCCGCAGCGCGGCAACGTGCGCTCGAATTGCTCAAAGAAGTGAGCATCGACGACCCCGCGCGTCGCGCGCAACAGTGGCCGCACCAACTTTCGGGTGGTTTGCGCCAACGCGTGGCACTGGCCATGGCGTTGGCCGGGAATTCGCAATTGTTGATCGCCGACGAGCCCACCACAGCGCTGGATGTCACTGTGCAAGCGCAGCTCTTGGGTTTGATTGCGCACTTGCAGCGAGAGCGCGGCTTGGCTGTGCTCCTCATCTCGCATGACTTTGGAGTAGTGGCAGCAGCGGCGGACCGCGTGGCTGTGATGCAAGCTGGGCGCATCGTGGAAACGGGCTCGGTGGCCACAGTGCTGGCAGCACCGCAGCATGTTTACACGCAGACGCTGCTGGCAGCGGTGCCGCGCCTCGACGCTGCGCCGCGCAGCACCGAGCGCGCACAACTCGCGAGCGCGCGCAGCACAGTGTTGGTGCGCACGGAAAACTTGTCGGTGGCCTTCAACGGCGCAGCGCCAGTGCTGCAAGGAGTGGACCTCGAAATCCGTACTGGCGAAGCGCTGCTCATCGTGGGCGAATCGGGGTCTGGGAAATCCACCTTGCTGCGCGCGCTGCTCGCATTGGAACGCCCTGCGACGGGCCGCGTGCTGTGGCAGCGCGGCGAGGCCGGCACGCAAGACCCGTGGGCACTGCCTCCCGCTGCGCTGCGCCGCGAACGCGCGCAAATGGGCATGGTGTTCCAAGATTCCCTTGCCGCCTTCGACCCGCGCTTGCCCTTGCGCGCATCGGTGGAACTGCCGCTGCGTGCCAGCGGTCAAGTTGTAGACCGCGCGCGCGTTGATGCCCTCGCGCGGGAAGTCGGCTTAGAGCCCGCGCTGCTGGAGCGCTTCCCGCGCCAACTCAGCGGCGGGCAACGCCAGCGTGTCGCCATTGCGCGCGCGCTGATCACCGAGCCTTCGCTTTTATTGCTCGACGAAGCCGTTGCGGCGTTGGATGTGTCGTTGCGCGCTCAGGTGTTGACACTGCTGCTGGAACTGCGCGCGCGGCGCTCACTCACTCTTGTCTTCGTCACGCACGACCTTGCAGTGGCGCGGATGCTGGCCGACCGCATCCTTGTCATGCAGCGCGGCCGCGTGGTGGAGGCGGCGCCTGCTGATGTATTTTTCTCCGGCCCGCAGCAACCCTACTCCGCCGAACTCTTGCGCGCGGTATTGCCGCCAGACCCCGTGCGCGCGCGCGCGGTTATCGCCGCCGCTGCTCTGTGATCTGCTCAGCGGGACTTGGCGAGGTCCGCCGCTAACTCGGCGTAAAAGCCCGCGATGCCAGTAATTCCTGGACACAATTGGCGCAGTCGCTTCAATTCAGTGCGCAGCGCGGCGCGCTCACTGCCTTGGGACATTATTTCCAGCGTGGCTTGCGCGATGATGGCGCGGCGCGGCGCCAACGCTGCGGCCTTACGCAGCGACACCAACGCCGCAGCATCCACGCTGTGCGCGCGCACTGCGGCCAGCGCACTGAACAGGCCCACATTCAACAAGCGCTCGGCTTCCATCGCTGCATCCGCCAACACGGGCAGCGCGCGCACTCGTGCTTCGGCCTCTGCAGGCCGCCCCATCCGCAGCAACACTTGTGCGGCCAGTGCCATGAGAGCCGCGTCGGCGGCGTGCGCGTCGGCCACCCGCAACGCATCGCGCCATTTGCCCAGCGCCAGCCAATGCTGCGCCGCTTGCAAAGGGCGCTGCTGTTCCTCCGCCGCCGTGCCGCGACCGATGCGCCCCAACAAGTAGCCCGCGGTGGTGACGTCCCCGCTGCGCACCCACAAATACGCTTGCCCAACGGGCCCTGCTGGGTCGATGCCGTCGTGGCCCAAGAAACCAGTGAGCCCGAGCGAGGCCAACTCCCTGAGCGCCGCATCCGCCGCGAAAGGCCCCTCGAAGGTGCCCACGCGCACGAGTCCCTTGGGCAGCAAAGGCAATGCCGCCTTCGCGCAAGACGCAAGCTCTGTTAAAGGGCGGCAACGCAGTAGCGCTTCATAATCCATGCGCGTGCAGCGCACCAGATCGCGCCCGCAGGGACGACAGCGCCGCACATCCTCGCGGTATTCGCGCAGGCAGCTGCTGCAATGCAGCAGGCGCTCTTCGCGCTCGAACAGCGCCATTTCCTGATCGACGATGGGTGCAGGGCGCGCGCCAGGTTGCAGCGCCGCCACGCGCACCATGGTGCCGCACAGCGGACAGCGCACCGCATCGCGGTGCAGATCGGCTTGGCATTTGGGACAGCGTTGCATCGCGCCCATTATGCTGGCGAACCATGCCCGCAACGATACCCCGCTGGAATTTGCGCCGCTGGTGGTGGGCGGCGTTGGTTGGGGCCATGGCCCTGGGCTGCGCTTGGCCCTGCATAGATGGCGATTTCATCCGCGACGACCATTTGTACATCGTGGCCAACCCGCATGTTGTTGCCGCCGCGCCGCTCACCGAAATTTTCGCCGCGCCATTTGCTCCGGACCAAGATCTCGGTCTGTGGCGCCCACTGACCACGCTGTCATTTCGCATGGACATGCTGTTAGCCCACGCATTCGGACGCGAACTGCCAGACCCACGCACAGCGCACCTGACCAACTTGCTGTTAGCTGCCCTATCAAGTGCGCTCTTGGTGCGCCTAGCGCTGCAACTGGGAATTGCTCCAACAGCGGCCCTGCTCGCAGGGCTTTTTTTCGCGGTGGCTGCTGCACGCACAGAAGCCGTGTGCTGGATGAGCGGCCGCGCCGAAAACTTGATGACAGCGGCAACTCTCGCTGCGCTGCTCGCTGCCGGCTTGCGCGGATGGAAGCGAACCTTCGGTGTTGCTGCTGCCTGCGCCTGCGCAGTGCTGTCGAAAGAGCAAGGCTTGCTGGTGCCTGTGCTCGTCGCATTGCTTCCGAGCGCGAACGGCGTCGCACCACTAACTGGCGTAGCACAATGGCGCTTTCGTTGGCAACGCACTTGGCCTGCACTCGCGGTGGCCGCGGCTTTGTTGCTGCTGCGCTGGAATGTCTTGGGCAACTTCGGGCCTACAGGTCTGCAACAAGTGCTGCGGGGCAGCAGCTTCGGCGAGCGCCTGCATTACGGGCTGGAAAACCTTGGGAATTACGCGCGCCTCTGCTTGCTGCCGTGGCCTTTGAGCAACGACTACGACGCGCCCGATGGCAGCGTCCATTGGAGCGCACTGCTGTGGTGCGCAGCAGCGTTCGCAGCGCTGCTGCTGGCCGCACTGCGCTCGCAACGCGGTTGCTTTGCGGCAGCACTGTGGCTCGTTCCACTGATTCCCGTGCTGAACATCTTCGTGCGCACCGGCGAAGTTTTCGCCGAACGATTCCTCGCCCTGCCTGTAGCAGGCGCTGCCTTGCTGTTAGCGCACGCGGCCAGCGGAGCGCGCATGCTGCGCTCACTACGACCCCATTGGTACCTGTTGCCTCTAACGCTGCTGGTGGCGCTGAACTTGCCTTTGACGCAACAGCGCGCGCGAGCGTGGCAAAGCGAGGCCGCACTGGTGCAGTCGATGCAAGCGGCGGATGTCCCCGACGCGGGTGCGTTGCGCCTCGCGGCCTATTTGCAGCGCGGTGCCTTGGTGTCGCAGGCGGCCCTTGGCGCTGCAGACCCAGCGGCAGCAGAACAACTCGCGTCTAGCTATCGCGCTGTGCTGGCCCGCGCACCCCATGATGTGGAAACGGCGCTGGATTTGGCCAAGCACATGAAGGCCATGGCAATGGCGCCCGAAAGTCCAACGCCGAGAAAAACGCAACTGCGCGCCGCTGCAGAAAGCACTGTGCTCGGTGTGATTGCGCGGGATGCGAGCAACGCCCACGCCTTCGCGGTCCTTGGCGAGATTTTGAGTGCGCAAGGACGCCCCGAAGAGAGCATCGTGGCATTTCGACGAGCCCGCGAGTTGGACGGACGCGACGCCAATGCTGCGCTGTGGTTGGCGCGATTGCTGCGAGCCTTGGGGCGAGAGAGCGAAGCGCGCATGGAACTGGCCGTCGCGAGAGCGGTGATCGAAGGCTTACAGCGCGAGCGTTGGTGGGACACGCAACCGTGCTTCGCGTTAGCGCGCCTGTGCGTAGCGCAAGAGGACAGCGTCGGCACCTGCGCGGCATTTACCGTGGCGCATGAACGCGCGCGTTCGGCCCCGGTGGTAGCCCAGGCGGCTATGGAACACGCCGAAGTCTTACGCGCCTTGAAACGCAACGACGAAGCCAACCGCGTGTTGCTGACGGCCAGCGCAAAGTTGGAAGACGACGAGCACGAGAATGCACCAACACCGCGCTCCGACCGCTACGCCGCGCTCACGCAGTTGGCCATGGCACTGGGCCAACGCGATGCCGCTCTGCACTGGCTGGAGAAAAATTCAACCGTCGCACGCGACGCGCAGGCACTGCGCGGGCTGGCGTTGTTGCGGGAACGCTTGCAGCAAGCGACGCCTGCAGCGCGTTGACGACGCTGCATCAGCCGCGCTGGCGCGCGAGCGCATCAATCTCCACACGAGCGCCGCGCGGCAAAGCCGCTACTTGCACCGTGGAGCGTGCTGGCCGATGCTCGCCGAAATACTCGCCATAGATGCGATTGACAGCGGCAAAATCGGCCAAGTCTGCGAGGAACACTGTGCAGCGCAGCACCAACGCGCGCTGCGAACCTGCGGCTTCCAATACGGCATCGAGATTGGCGAAGACGCGCTGGGTTTCGGCCTCGACACCACCGCTGACGAGCTGCCCGCTCTGCGGATCCAGCGCGATTTGCCCGCTGGTGTAAACAACACCGTCGCACACCACCGCTTGCGAATAAGGCCCGATGGCGGCGGGCGCCCCGGGCGTGCTAACGGCTTCAAGTCGCGTGCTCATTTGGAACTCCGTGGCAAGCGCGCCTGCAGAGCTGCGGCCACACCGGCGGGGATATAGCGGGAAAGATCGCCGCCGGCGTGGGCGATCTCGCGAATCAAGCGGCTGGACACATGGGCGTAACTGGCGGCGGGCAGCAACAACACCGTTTCGACATCCGGGGCCAATTCGCGGTTGGTGAAAGCCATGTCGGCTTCGTCTTCGAGGTCTGAGCCCGAACGCACGCCGCGCACCAACACGCGGCACTTGAGCGTGCGGCAGAAGCTGGTGGCCAAACCATCAAAGACGGCAACATCGGCTTGGTTGCCAAGAGGTGCCAGCGCTTCGCGCAGCAACAACTCGCGAGTTTCGACGCTGAGCATCGGGTGCTTGGCGGCGTTGCGGCCGATGGCCACGGTGACATGTCCGAAGAGAAGCGCCGCGCGACGGGCGATGTCTAAGTGCCCAAGGGTGGGCGGGTCGAAGGTGCCGCAGAAGCAGGCGCCAGTAGTCATGTCAGCTCCCGTGTCCTCTCGAAGCCAATGGCTAAGATGATGCGGGACGGCCAACGAAGGGGGTCCCAGATCGCTTGCGATATTACATCACCACCGCCATCGACTATGTGAACTCGCGTCCACACTTGGGCACAGCCTACGAAAAGATCACGGCTGATGTCTTAGCGCGCTACCAGCGCGGATTGGGCAACGAAGTGCGCTTCTTGATGGGCAACGACGAGCACAGCCAAAAAGTGGCCGCCGCCGGGCGCAAAGAAGGGCTGACGCCGTTGGAATGGTGCGAGCGCATGGAAGGTGTGTTCCGCGAAGCGTGGAGCGCACTGGAAATCGAACCGGATGTGTTCATCCGCACCAGCGAAGCACGCCACCGCACGGCGGTGCAAGCCCTAGCGCAGCGCATCAAAGATGCTGGCGACTTCTACGAGGGCGAATACGAAGGTTGGTACTGCGTGGGTTGCGAGGCGTTCAAGCGCGAAGAAGACTTGAAGGATGGGCTGTGCCCCGACCACGCCGCGCGCAAACCAGAGTGGTTGAAAGAGAAGAACTGGTTCTTCAAATTGTCGCGCTGGAGCGACGCGTTGAAAGCGCACTACGCAGCGCACCCAGATTTCGTGCAGCCAGATTCGCGGCGCAACGAATTGCTCGCGCTGCTCGAACGCGGCTTGGATGACATTTCCGTCAGCCGCGCCGGCACCGACTGGGGCATCCCCTTCCCGTTCGATTCGCGCGTTGTTGTCTATGTCTGGTTCGATGCGCTCATCAACTACATCACCGCCACAGGCTGGCCGGTGGACGAAGCCGAAAGCGCCAAGTGGTGGCCGGCAGATTTGCATCTCGTGGGCAAAGACATCACACGCTTCCACGGAGTGGTGTGGCCTGCCATGTTGCTGAGCGCAGGGCTGCCACTGCCGCGCAAGATTTTTGGCCACGGCTTCGTGAACTCGGGCGGCGGGCGCATGAGCAAGGACGCAGGCCGCGTCACGGATCCGCTGGAACTCAGCCGCACCTACGGCGTGGCTGCGCTGCGCTACTACCTCTGCGCCGAAGCTGTTTTCGGCACCGATCTGGATTTCTCCGAAGAGCGCCTCCTCGCCCGCGCTAATTCCGATTTGGCTAACGGCCTCGGCAACCTCGCCGCCCGCACTGCAGGCATGTTGGTGCGTTGGCGCGAAGGCGTGGTCGCGGCTGCCCCTGCAAGTTCTGCGCTGCTCGCCAGAGCCGACGCCGCCGTGGACACTTACCGCACTTGCATGGACGCGCTCGACCTGCGCGGCGCGCTGGCCGCAGCAACGCTCATCGTCACTGAAGCCAACGCCCATGTGGATCGCACGCAGCCTTTCGCTATGGCGAAAGACCCAGCGCGGGCCGCAGAGTTAGACGCCGTGCTGGCAGAGCTTTCCAATTCGTTGCTGCTCGCATGCCGTTTGCACCACCCTTTCATGCCCGCCAAGATGGAGCAGCTCCACTTGGAGTTAACGGGCTTGCCACTCGACCGCAGCAGCAGCATCCGCACAGCGCGTGGTGCCCGCATCGCCGCAGGCACACGCATCGCCAAAGGCGCTCCGCTGTTCCCGCGCATCGAGGTTGCCAAGGGCTGACATGCGCTTGCCGCGCGGGTTCTTTTTCAAGCTCGTCCTGATCTTCCTCTGCATCGGTTTGTTGCCGCTCGCGGTTGTGTCGGTCACCGCTTGGAACGAAGCGCGCGACGCCATGAGCGAATCTGCCGCGCGCTTTTGGTTGTTGCGCACAGCGCGAGAAACTGCGTCCATGCTGGACGGCGCCCTCGATGACATGCGCGTGTTGGCGCGTTCGTGGGCAGACGACGATTCTCTCGCGGCAGACTTGCGCGAGGCGGCCGGCGCCCAAGGCGGCGCAGCGTCCGATGCGCAACGCAACGCAGCGGCCACGCGCTTGCGACGCTTTTTGGACAACCGCAGGCGCTACCGCCCCGACCTTCAAGGCCTGCTGTTTGTGACCAGCGACGGAATCATCGCAGCACAAAGCACAACCAAGACTGGCGGTGGCACCGACAGCGAACGCCGTTTGGAAGGGCGCCCCTTGGCCCAAGTGCTGGTGGACCCGCAAGAGCGTGCATGGATTGAAACGGCGTTGGCACCAGGCGCAGCCGCTTTGGCGGAACAGCAAGTGCCTGTGTCGGCGCGCGACTGGCACCAATCGCGGCTGCTGCGTGCGGCGCGCGGCGATGGTGCTGCGCCCGAGAAGGTGCGCCCGGAAGTGTCCGACTGTTCCATCGGTTTCGCCTGCACCGTTCTTGCAGAAGACCGCCGCCAAGTCAGCGGCGTGTTGGTGGCCATCTTCGATTGGAAACGCATCCAAGACGCGCTGGATGAAGTGGGCCGAAGATTCCGCGTTGAAGACCACCCCGAAGATGGCGGGCGGCGCTACGCCACGGGATACCCCTTCTTGTTCGCGCGGGATCGCGACACCATCATCGCGCACCACAACAAGAAATTGCTGGGAAGCAGCCTCACGCGCGACCATGATTTGAAAGTGCTGCAAGACGCCACCAGCGCGGCGCGCTCTGGAGTGTTCGCATACGACTACCCCAAGGGCACACCGAAAATATCTGGCTTTGCGCACTTGAAGGGCCCCGAACTGAAGAGTTTCGGTTGGGTTGTTGGCGTCGGCATCAACGAAGGAGAAATTTTCGCTGAAGTGAACAGCCTCGGCGAATTCATGCTGTATGCAGCGCTGATTACAGCAGCCATGGTGGTGATTCTGGCCGCGGTGTTTTCGCACCGTCTCACCGATCCGCTGCGACGACTGGTGGAACACACACAGCGCGTGGCCCACGGAGACTTGCACACCAAACTCGACTTGCAGCGCAACGACGAATTGGCTGTCTTGGCCAGCGCCTTCAACCGCATGACCGACGATTTGGAGCGCTCGCGGATCGCCCTCGTGGAGGCGGAGAAATCTGCCGCGTGGCGCGAGATGGCGCGGCAAGTAGCGCACGAAATCAAAAACCCGCTCACTCCGATTCTGTTAGGGGCGCAGCAGATTCGCCAAGCCAGCCACGACCGGCATCCACAATTGCAAGCACTCGTGGACGCCAATGTGGAAGCCATCTTGGACCAGTGTGAACACCTGCGCCGCATTGCCGCTGATTTCGGCGCGTTCGCCGGAGCTGCTCGTCGCGAAGTTGCGCCCCGCGCACTCTCGCCGCTTCTGCAAAAAGTGTTGGCTCCCTATCTGGATGGCCGGACCGGAGCAGTGCTGTGCACCTTCGAAAACCACTTGCCAGAAGGCACGCACTTGCTGGCCGACGATCGCGAAATCCAGCGCCTGTTCCTGAATCTGCTGAACAACGCACTGGAAGCGTGCGGCGCACGAGGCGGCACCATTCGCATTGTTGCAGGCCTCGACAGCACGCAGCAGCGCATCAACATCCAAGTCAGCGACAGCGGGCCGGGCATGTCGGCCGAAGTGCGGGCGCGCCTGTTCGAGCCATACTTCTCCACGCGCACCAGCGGCACAGGCTTGGGGTTGGCGCTTTGTCGCCGCATCGTCGAAGACCACGGCGGCAGCATCGCCTGCAACGACAGCGGCCCCAGTGGCACGACCTTCGTCGTAGACCTGCCACTCTTGCGCACTTCCTCCGAGCCCGCGAAGCCGCAGGCATAGACTGCACGGCCATCGCCTCCACTGCTGGGGGTTTCTGCGTTGCTGCTGGCCTCCGCTTTAGGTGTGTTGGCTCAAAGTTTGTTGAGTGCGCTCTGCCCGCAGAGTGTTCAAGCTGCGCTGCAACTGTGCTTGGCGGCGTTGCTGCTTCTAAGCCTGCGCTTCGAACGCGCCCTCGCCTTCGCGCTGGGAGGTTGCGCCATCGTGCTGTTGCCCGCGGCGCCGCCACTCGCAACGGATGCTGAAGATTGGTCGATGGCAGTGGAGGGTTTCGTGGCGCGAGTGCTGCCGGCCGAGGCGGAATATGGGCCGATGCTGCGCTTGCACAGTGGGTTGTTGCTGCGCGTTCCTCGCATCGGCGCACTGCCACCGGTGGGCGCCCTCGTGCGTGCGCGCGGCATCCTCGCCGGCACTGGCCGCTCGCTCCGCTGCACCGTTGCGCCGAAAGTGCTGGACCCAGCGCCCAGCGGATTCACCCCCACCCTGCTGCGCCTTAGCGAGCGCATGGGCGAACGCATTGCTCGTGGGCTCGGCAGTGCTGACGCCCATTTGCTGCGCGCGTTGCTCTTAGGCGACAGCAGCATCGACCCCGAGCGCCGCGAACGGCTGGTCCTGACAGGAACTCTGCATTTCTTCGCCATCTCCGGCATGCACCTCGTGCTGTTGATGGCGCTTGCGCAGCGCGCCATTGGACGCCACCGATTTCTGTTGCTGTTGCTGATCACCACCTATGCCGCGTTGTGTGGCTTTGCCGTGCCGATCCAACGCGCGTTCATCAGCACCGCGCTGTTCTTGCTGGCGGGGCTGCTGCAACGGCCCGCTTGCGGCCAACGGCATTGGTGGCTGGCGCTGGCGGCGGTGGTGCTTGGATCGCCTCGGGCCAGCGAATCGCCGGGGTTTTGGCTGACTTTCGCTGCAACCGCGGGCATCCTGTGGGGCGCGCGCGCACGCGGCGCGCAAGCTGACGACGCCGCACCGTTGCGACACATGCAGGCAACGCGCACTGCCAGCGTGTGGCAACGACTGATCACCTGGGTTGCAGACAATTTGCGCGTCACTCTGTGCGCCACCTGCGCAAGCGCGCCAGTGACCGTGGTGTTTTTCCGCCAGCTCACCCCTGCCGCCATCATGGGATCGTTGCTGCTCGCACCCGTGGTGACCGTGTTGATGATCTTGGCGTTGGCGAAGCTCGTCTTCCCCGATCTCGCGCTGTTAGGCGGCGCAATCAAAGGCAGTTTGCATGCTCTCGACACAACCCTGTTGTGGTTGGAGCAGGTGCCTTGTGGCAATGTGCCGGTGGCGACGCCGGCGCTGACCGCGTGGATCGGCGTGTTTGCAGCTTGTGCATTGCTCGCGGCCGCTCGCACGCGCTGGGCACCGCTACTCGCCTGTGCACTGGTGCACTGTGCGTTACTGATGCCCGCAAGCACGCCGCCGCGAGTGGTGCTGCTTCACAACGCCGCTGGGGGTGCGGTCATCGACGTGCGTGAAGCCAACACCCACACGGGCCATCTGATTCACGGAAAAGTCACCAGCGCGGATGCGCCGACGCTGCGGCAAGTGGATGTGCTGCGCGTGGTCAGCGGCGCACCGGATGCGCAAGCGCCGCGCGGTGGCGCGTGGCCGCGTGCGGTGTCGCTGCAAGCGGCCGCCCACTTCGCGCCGAGATTGGGCATGAACTTCGGCCTGTTTGAAGCCGGCGGCATGTTGCCATTGTTGCGCTCGTGCCCACGCCAACTCGGAGCGTGCTCGACCATGCGCAAACTCGCGGACGCCGCAATGGCAGCCGCTGCGGGGACGCCGCTCCAAAACGCACGACGCGGCAAGCCGCTCGTCTTTGAGCAACCTGCCGCCACGTGGTGATTGAAACTTTGAAGGATCAGCGCTTGCTGAACTGGAAGGAGCGCCGGGCGCCGCGGCGACCGTACTTCTTGCGTTCCTTCATGCGCGAATCGCGCGTGAGCATGCCACCTTGGCGCATGACCGCCTTGTGGGCCTCAACGTCGATTTCGACCAACGCACGAGCGATGCCCAAGGAGATGGCACCGGCTTGGCCAGTGAGGCCTCCGCCGTTGACACTCACATGCACATCGAACGCTTTGCGCTTGTCCACTGCCAGCAGCGGGGCTTCCGCCGTGCGCAGCCACTCTGCGCCGGGAAAGTACTCAGCCACTTCACGCTTGTTGACGAGGAAGGTGCCTGTGCCGGGCCGGACGCGAACTTGCGCCACGGAGGACTTGCGCCTGCCAGTTGCCGTTGTGTATGCGATGCTCACTGGGTTTCCTCAGCTCAGGACAGCTTGACGGTCTTGGGGTTTTGGGCCTCGTGCGGATGTTCGTTACCCGCATAGACCTTGAGTTTGTAGAACATGGCGCGGCCGAGTTTGGTCTTCGGCAGCATCCGGCGAACCGCCAGTTCGATGACTTGAGTGGGATGCTTGGCCAGCACTTCGGCGTAGGGGCGGCGCACCAAGCCACCGATCCACCCGGTGTGGTGGATGTAAACCTTCTGCTTCGCCTTGTTGCCCGTGACCACAATGGAGCTGGCATCCGTGATGACCACGAAGTCGCCAACGTCACAGTGGGGGGTGTAAGTGGGCTTGTGCTTGCCCATCAGAATCTGAGCGACCCGAGCCGCGAGGCGGCCGAGTACCTGATCCTTGGCGCTGATATGGAGCCACTTGCGGTTGGCAGTGGCAGCGTTCGCATGTGTCGTGCAGTTCATCGGTCTCATCCAGGAGGGGCGGCCAAACTGGGGGAAGATCCACCAGTCAGCGCGTCGCCCCAAGGGGTGCGCACTCTATCAGCGCGCGTGGCGCCACCAAAGGGGAGAAAAACTGCCCCGTTTTCGGCCCCGCAGCCTACCCCGGCCGATCCACCGGCCCAAGCGTTGCGGATCGGTGGCAACTGGCGCTCGTTCTCATGGCCGCGGCCACGGGAGCATCCAGAAGCAACCGAGGTCGCGTTGGACGAGCCAATCGGCGCTGATGTCGCCACGGGCGACGCCATCGAGAGCCACTAACAAGTGACGCGGCATCTGTGTGCCATAGCGCCCCTGCAATTTGCGGAACGAGGCCTCTACGCCCGGCGCGAAGAAGGAATCTGCGGCGACGGCAATTAAGCGTTCACCCTCGCGGCGGTAGTGCGCCACCACACGGCCGTCCTCCACCAACAACGCCGCGCGCACCGATGCCCCTGCGAAGGCACCATCGTGCTGCAGCGCGTGGATGCCGATGCTGCCATCGACGCGCGCTTCGAAGCGCCACGGCGCCGCCTCCGCGCTGTCGATACGCGCCAGCACTTTGTCTTGATGCCTATCGAGCGACAGCCCCCAGCGCGTGTGCTCCTGCGGCACCAACTCGCGCGGCACTTGCAGCGCATGGGTGCCCGCCAACACCGTCACATCTGCATTGCGCGGAAATTCCATCACGCGCTCTTCTGCACTCATGGATGCGTACGCCAAGAAGCGCCGCAGCACCAAAGGTGGCGCAGCACTCGCTGCACTTTGTTCCGCTGTGCGCGGAGACAGCAGCAAGCCCATGGACTGGGTGTAGACCTGATTGTCTTTGAGGAAGATGCTCTTCAACACGCGGTAGCCACCGCCCGCGATGATCACCACCACGAAGCTGACCGAGATGAGATACACCGTCGGCGATTTGTGCGCATCCAAACTGAGCGGCAGCAAGAAGGCCAGCAAGAACGCGAGGTGATAGACCACCACAAACCAGAACACCGACGACAAATCTAATTCTTGCCACTGCAAGGGCACGAAGGTGTCCAAGAACTCGCGGTCTGCGGAACCGAGCAGCGGGCGCCGCCACAGACGCCACGCACCGTCGGTAACCGCGCCCTGCGTGATGCGACGCACGCAACCATTGCCCCACAGCGTTTCGGATGCCGCGCGGGATTGCTCCAACAACACCAAGGCCCCTGCTGCCGCAGCGCCTTGCAACACCGCGCGCTGCTGCGGCGCCAACGCATCCCAGTGAGATTCTTGCAGCACGATGCAATCGAATGCTTCGCATGCGCCTGCACCCAACGCCAAGGCGCGTGCGTCCAAGGAGACAGCATGAACTGCGCCGCCAGGTCCAGCGCCCAAAGAGCTGCCGGGCCCTAAGCGCGCAAATAAACCTGAATCACGCCCGATCAAGCGCCACGGTGCGCTGATGCGCTGCGCCGCAGTTCCTGCACTGGTGCGCAGGTGATCTTGCTCGGCAGAAGGCGTCAGCAGCACCAAATGCTCGAGACCATCTGCAGGAACCTCCACGGCACCGCAGCCAGTGGAGAGACTGCACACTCCCGCGCCTTCAGGCACAACGACAACCACTGGTGTGCGACCGCCGCTGCGGGCCATGCCGCCAGCCAAACTCTCCACGCGCGGCGCTGCTTGCGGCATCGGGAGCAAGCACAGCAGCACACCGGCCACTGCAACGCCTACGCGACGGCGCGGCGGCAATGCCACCATCCACGCAGCAGCAGCCAACGCAAGAAAGGGCACTAATGATGGAACTTCGCGCTGCAAGCAAATGCGCTGCACCCAATCCAGCGGCGAAAGCAGCGCGATGCCATGGGACAGTTGCGCCGCACCGCTACCCCGCGAGAGCAGCGCCGCGCACGGCGCAACGACCATCCATCCGGCAACAAATGCGCAGACGCGCATGCCGCAGTCTGCGCTGCGGCTCCAGCGCGCCAGCACTAAAGGCAGCGCTGCCGCCGTGGCCGCCATGGCCGCAGCGCAAGCAAGGCCCTGCAAACTGACCGCGCTGATGTAGGCGCAAAAGACTAGCGGCACGCTGGAAAAAATGAGGCTGTCGCAAGCCAGCACCATGGCGGCACGGCGGCCTCCGCCGCGTGGCGTGCGTTGCAGCACCCAAGGCAAAGTGAATAGCGGAAAAAACAGCAGCAGTGCGGTGTAGGCCGCGAGTGCACGCTCGCGCGGCAGCACAGCTAACAAGGGCGCTCCATCGGCGCGCACCAAGACCAAAGCCACTAGCAAGGCCCCGGAAATGGCCACAAAGCCGAGGATCCAAAGAGTGATGATCCTGTTCACGACGCGCTGATAGTAGCGGAGGGTTTAGTGCGCTTTGACTTCGCGAATGTCGCAGCCGCCCGGATAGCTCAAGTTCACTTCTGCAACACCGACCAGCCCTT
Organism: Singulisphaera sp. GP187; assembly: GCA_945907755.1. Lineage (GTDB taxonomy): Bacteria > Planctomycetota > SXUL01. Next base: position 60,251 of record CAMDTN010000008.1, read on the forward strand.
CGAAACGCACCAGCGCCAAGCGCAGCGCGTCCAACTTTGCGCGCGTGTCGGCGCGCCCTGCTGTGGGGTCGGAACCCGGTGCAATCCCCCACACGATGCGCGCAGGTTTGTCGGTGATGAGTACAAGATCGCAGTCGCCCGCTTTGCGCGGCGTGCCCGCGACGCCGACGCGCACTTCTTTCACTTGCAACGATTCAAGGGCCGGGTGATCGCCACTGCTGCGCAGCGCGTTCAGCAGCGCGATGGCCTCCAGCCATGCTGCGTGTTGCGGCAGCGTGAGTCGGCCTCCAGCAATGGGTGCCGCGCCCGCTGTTGCCGTGACCAACGGCAGCACTCCAGCTTGCACCTTCGCATGACGCTCGATGACGAAACCCTCGGCATCAACCATGATGCGTTCGTTGCCACTGGTTAGGAGCGCCACCGGCGTGCGCAACTCGACCTCAAGTTCCACTGCGTTCGGAAACACCCGCTGCACTGTGCGCACTTCACGCACCCACGGTTTTTTCGACGCCGCTTCTGCAGCGAGGCGCGGCAAATTTGCATCGAACACCGAACATTCGCCTGAGAGCAGCGCGCGGTCGAGCCCGGTTTCAGCAGCGCCGCCTGACAACCAACTCGGCACCGAGGCCACCGTAATCGTCGCCGCAGGCACGCGATAGCGCGGCATGTCGACGGCCCGGCGCGTCAGCAACACGGTCAACCCCATCAAGGCGATCAGCGTGATGACTGGCGCGATGCGTCCGCGAGACAGCGCGCCCCACGCTGCGCGCGTGGAGTCGCTGGGTTTGGCAGTGCGAGCCACGGCCGCGAAGCTCAGCCGACCTTGGGCTGAACCGCGCCTGACTGCGCAAACTTCTTCTGATTCTGTTCGCGCACCGCGCGCCAGCTCACATCGAAGTCTTCCACGAACATGCTCATGGTCTCGATGATGCTCTTCAACTGTTCGCGCTCGAGCGTCACCGCTGCTTCATTGCGCGATGTTTCCAACTCGTGGTTGAGGAGATTCACCGCCACGCGCACTGCATGCAGCCGACGATCCACAAATTTGCCCATGTCCATGAGACATCCTCCCGCTCCAGCCCGGAGCCGTCACAAAACCGCTTCTGAATTCTTGAGATCGCGCGCATCGCAGCGTGCGCTGCGCGGACTCAAAGTCCGCGCGGAGTCTATGGGCCGTCTTCGGAACATGCAACAAGGAATGGTGGGCCCGCGGCTGCCGCCCGCGGCCCGTAGTGCTCTGTGCGGTAGGCGCGGCACGGCAGCGTTGAAAGCAGGCGGTTGCCTATGTCCAAACGCGCACTTCGCGCTCCAAACCGATGCCGCATTGCCGCCGCACCAAATCCTCGGCGCGCTCCAGCAGCGTAAGAATGTCCGCGGCCCGAGCAGCCCCGAGATTCTCGATGAAATTGCCGTGCTTGGGGGAAATCCGCGCGTCACCCTGCTGCGCTCCCTTCAGACCAACGCTTTCGATCAGTTTCCCAGCGCTTTGCCCCGGCGGGTTCTTGAACATGCAGCCGAAGTTCCAAGCCTGAGTGGGCTGGGCTTCGTTCTTTTCTTTCAGGATGCGCCCGGCCTCGCGCTTCAATGATCTGGCATCGTCATTGGGCTGCAGTTTCCAGCACACTTGAGTCACCACGGCGCCCTGCGGCAGGCGGCTGAAGCGATACCCGAAAGCCAAGTCCACGGCTTCGATCCGGTGCAGCTCTCCGTCGGGCAGCGCCACTTCCGCCCAAGCGACGACATCCGCCATGGCGCCGTAGCGCCCACCGGCGTTCATGGCGAGGGCTCCACCGATTTGCCCAGGGATACCGGTCAACACCTGCGCCCCCGCCAATCCGAGGTCGGTGCTGTGATTCACCGCGCGCTGCAACACATGTCCGGCACCGAGCACTAATTCAGATCCGTCTTGCACGCAGGCATCCAAGCGGTCCGGGTGGATGATCACATCGGTTTGCGGCGCATCGCTTATCAGCAAGTTGCTGCCGCCACCGAGGACGCGCCAGCCGCGACCTGCCTGCTGCAACGCTCGCAGCAACTGGGCCAGTTCTTGCGCGCTTCTTGGGCGCACGAAATCTTTGGCCACACCGCCAACGCGCACTCTGGTGCGCTGGCGCAAGTCCACATCATGCTCTGCGGCGAACGCCTGCTCCCAGCCTTGGCCGTCCGTCGCAGGCGTTCTTTCATTCTCCGTTGGCATCAGGGGATGCGCAGCTTCATCCCCGCAACCAACTTGTTGGGGTTCGACAATTTGTCGCGGTTCGCATCGTAGATGCGCTTCCAAGCGCTCTCGCTGCCATAACGCGATTTGGCAATGGTGCCGAGGCGTTCGCCTTTCGCCACCACATGAGTGCGGCCCGTTACAGCGGGCGCCACAGTGGTGTTCGGCGCGCCTTGCACCACGGGGCCCACCGTTGGGGTTACTCCCGGGCCAGCATTAACAAGCACGGCAGAACTGCCCGTGCGCGTCGGTGCGCGCGGCAGTTTCAATTCCTGCCCGATCTTCAGACGCTTCGGGTTCACACCCGGGTTGGCCGCGAGGATCTCTGACACCGCACCAGGCCGGCCATACAAACGGCGCGCGATGATTTCCAAAGTTTCGCCCGCAGCCACGCGCACTGTGGTGGGCACAACTACTGAAATGGCTGGCGCCGCAGGCGCGGCACCCTTGTTGTTGGGCTTGGCTGCGAGTTGCGTCGCTGCGCCGCCATCGAGGATTTCTTGCAAGCCTAGCGGGGCCGCTCCGCCCTGCACCGTCGTGTCGCTGGGCGCGGGCACTGCTTCAATCTTTGGCGCATCGGCAACTTCTGTCACCGGTGTGCCGGGGCTGGACAGCAAGGTCAATGAAAGCAACACCGCGATGACCACGGTGACAACAAGAACTGCAATCTTTTCTGGTGTCATGGACGAATCTCCCTCTGGCTTGGTTGATTGAGCAGGTTTCCTTCCGGGCTGCGTGGTGGAGTTGGAATTTGTCGGCATGAGCCGACGTGCGCGATACGAATGGTGTGGTTTTTTGACGTGACCACGGAGCCCGGAAGGACCCCCTGTGTGTTGCGTGCAGGCGCGCTCATGAAGCGGCTCCCTGCAATTGCGCTGCACTAGCAAGCGCCGGTTCTTCTTCGCCCTTGGCCACTGAAAGCAACAGCCCGACGGCGATGCCCAGCATCAACAAGGACGATCCACCGAAAGAGAGGAACGGAATGCTCATGCCCTTCGGTGGCACAGAGCCCGTCACCACGCTGATGTTGATGGCAGCTTGCAGCGCGATCATGAAGCTGGCCCCGAAGGCCACTGTGAAACCGGCGCGGTCGCGCGCGGCCATGGCGATGCGGAAGCCGCTCCAGCACAGACCGAGAAACAGAGCCACCACGCAGAGCGAACCGAAAAACCCCGCTTGTTCGGCTACAGCCACCAGCGCAAAGTCGTTGTGGATTTCTGGAACGAACAGTTGGCTGCGGCCTTCGCCGACGCCCGTGCCCAGCGGGCCACCTTCAGCAAAGAAGATCAATCCTTGGCGCACTTGGTAGCTGCCTTCGCCAAGAAAACCTTCGATGCGCGCGCGCACATAATCCCAGCGGTCGCCCATGAAAGCGATCAGGCCGGGCACACCCAACGAGATCAGCAGCAAGAAGTACTGCAGCTTCACACCATTCACCACCAGCAACACCGCCGCAAGAATGAACAACAACACCGTTTGCCCGAGGTCCGGTTCCAACAGCACCAGAAAGCAGGTGAAACCCACCCAGCCCAGTGCGGGGAGCAAGCCGCCGCGCAATGTGCGGAACCTGTCGCCGCGCTTTTCCGCGAGGTAAGGAATGAACAGCACTAATGCGAGTTTGGCCAATTCGCTCGGCTGCATGTTGAAGGGTCCGAGATCAATCCAACGCACCGCGCCGCCACGCCGTGGCATCCCGGGCAGCAGCAACACCGCAAGCAGCGCCCAAGTGGCATACAGCCCCCACGGTGCCAAGTTCACCGCACGGCGATAGCCAATAAGGCTCGCGCCGAAGGCCAGCAGCGCAGCCGCCACCACATAAATGGCTTGGCGCGCAGCGCGTTGATACGGCACCTGTGCCATTGGCGAATCCACCGCGACTTGAATCAGCACGCCGATGACCGCCAACGCCAGTGCGCAGAGGATCACCATGGAAACATGGCGCTGCATATCTGGCACTTTCGCTTCAGTCATGGAGCCCTTCCACGAGGCGTTCGAGAGCCAGCATGCGCGAACCTTTCAGCAGCACCGTGCCGCCGCGAGCCACCAATGTCTTGAACGCAGTGCGCGCGCTGTCGGTGCTGGGACACACGCTGATGCATGCGGCGGGCAGGCCCGCTTCATGCGCCGCTTCCGCGGTGAAAGCGGCAGAGGGCCCGATCAACAAAAGTTCATCGAGGTGCAGCGCCGCGCACTGTTGGCCCACTTCGCGGTGCGCTGCTTCAGTGGCGGGGCCAAGTTCCAGCATTTCGCCGAGCACCGCACGACGCGGGCCAGGACGGCGCGCCAAGTCATCGAGCGCCGCACGCAGCGACAACGGATTCGCGTTGTAGCAATCCAGCACCAGCGTGCTGTCGCCAACAACGCGCACTTCGCCGCGCAA
>CAMDTN010000009.1 GCA_945907755.1 Singulisphaera sp. GP187
CATCATCCGCCCGCCCTTCGGCGTCTTGCCCGCGTTGTTCGCGTACCGCCAGAGCGACCTCGCCCAAGTCGTCAATTTCTACTACACCGGCTATGTGCTCAGCGAAGTCACCGCCATCGAAGAACAGCCCAATGTGGGTTGGGTGTCGAACCAGTCTTGGGACCCCGCCGGCGTTTACCAAGGCGGCACGCGCCCGCGATTGCTCTGGACCGTGGGAGGCGATGAAAACGTATTCTGCTGGACCAACACGCTGAATCCGCTCAGCACCAGCCACAATTTCTATGCCCTGATTGGTGGCAGTAACGCAAGCAGCATGGGTTATTCGACCAACCTTGGTGGCTTCCGCGTGATCGCCGATGCATTGGCCATCTGGCCGCGCACCATGACATCTGCTTCTCGCATCACTATCGATGCTTCATCGCTCACTCCCTTAGCAGGCACCAGTCTTTATTTCGATGTGCGCTCCCGTGAAGCAGCAGGCGCTCTGTTCCAAATCTTCCTGAGCGGCACCACCAGCTCGGGCACCGGGCTGATATTAGGCACCACGGGGTTCAGGCACTTGATGGCGCCCTACACTGACCCGTTTTTGCAGTGGAGCATCGATCCATTAACCGTGCCCTTCTTCGTCACGGCACCTGCAAACGCGCAAGGCACCGGCGCGTCTCTCACCTTCCCCTTGCCGGCAAACGCTGCAGGGCTAGCACTGATCGTGCAAGCGTTGCGTGTGGGCAACGGCTGGCCGCTGTCGGCACCGTTGTTCCTCAAGATCTTCTGATTCAGCGCAGGGTGGCGAGCCAACTGCGCTCGGCTTCGTCTTGTGCCATGCCGAACGCACGGGCAAAGGATGCCTCAAAGGAGTGCTGCTCGCGCAGGCTCTGGAACAGCGTGCGCACGGCCCCGTCACCGTGCTGTTGCAACAGCCACGCTGTGAACCCAAGCGCATGGCGGTAGAGCAGCTCGACTTCGGTGCGATCTTGCAGCAGGTTCCACTCCTTGGGCGCGTCGCGCAGTGGCTTCTTGATGTCGGCCTTGCGCAGCGGTGGCGCTTGCGTGCTGCGCGCTTCATGCTGCTGCGCCAAACCCTCGTTCAACCAAGTGGGACAACCTGGGGCCAAAGTGCGCACAAACCAATGCACCATTTCATGCTTCAAGGTGCGGCGCAGTTCGTCGGCCTCATGCTCGCGGCGCTCTAACGGAATGCGCACACGCCCATCGAACAGGCCGCCAGACCATTCCTGCGCCCCCGTAGTGCGGAGGTACGACTCGCGCGGCAACAGCACGATGACCAGCGCGCGCTGAGGGCGCTCCCCCAAAGCCATTTCGAGTTCGGTGGCCGTCTTCAGAGCCGCTTGCAAGACTTCTTGCGCGCGTGCGCGCTCGGCACTGCTCTGGTGCTTCACCACGAAACACGCGCTGGCTTCGCGCAAGAACCCGCGTTCGGATTCCGCTTCATTTTTCCAGCGCGCCAACAAGCGCCCGAGGCCCTTGGTGTCGATCAATAAGGCAGCATTCGGCGCTGCGATAGCGGCAGTGGCCGTGGCGACGCATTCATCCAAGGCATCTTCGTCGTAGGCCAACTGCGCGTAGGCCGAAAGCACGCGCGCATCCGAAGCGGCGTCGCTGCCTGACTCGGGCACTAAGCGCCGCGCGGCAGCAAGTTCACCGCGGCGCCGCAGCAATTCCATCAACTGGGCGACGGCCGCCGCCTCTCCAGGGATTAGTTCCAGTGCTCGGCGCGCATCGGCTTCTGCGACCACGCTGCGCCCAGCGCCAAGGTGCGCCTGAGCGCGCTGCACCAGCAGCATGCCCAGATTGGTGCGCAGCGCCGCCGTTGTGCCATCGATGCGCCGCGCTTGTTCCAACAAATCCACCGCCGCATCCAACTTGCCAGCGGCAGCGGCCGCCACGGCCTTCTCGTTCAATTCAAAGGCGCGCTCTTGGTCGCTGGCTTGAGCCGCGAGGCTGGCCGCAAAGCACATGAACAGCAACAGGCGGGCGTTCATGGTCCGCGCGTGCGCCGAAGGCGCGGGTCGCTCTTGGGAGTGGGCGGTTTGGCAGTGCCGATACCGGTTTGAGCACCGATGTCTTCCACCAGTGCGGCGGTATCGGCGTAGCGCACTTCGCGTTCCAAGGCCATCATTTTCTGGATGAAGTAATGCATGCGCTGCGAAATGCCCAACGCCTTCAGCTCGGGCGAACGCAACTCGTCTAACAAGCGGCGCGCCATACTTTCGTCGTCGGTGGGCCCTTCGAAAGGTAGGCGCCCAACGACCAAGTGATAAAGGCTTGCCCCTAGCGCGTAGATGTCGGCTCGCGGATCCAGCCCAGACCCAGTGGCCTGCTCAGGAGCGATATAGGCGCGCGTGCCCGCAGTAGTTTCTCCTGCGCTGTGATCCACCAATTTCACGGCCAATCCCAAATCGCACAGCTTCACCCTTCCTTGCGTATCCAGCAAGATATTCGCCGGCTTCACATCGCGGTGCAGCACGCCATGCAGGTGCATGTGACCTAAGGCGCGAGCCACTTGCACAATTACAGATAGCGCCTTCTCTTCTTGGAAGCGACCACGCTGGTCCAACTCTTCTTGGGCCGAGCGCCCGGGAAAATGTTCCATCACAAGGTAGATCAAGCCTTCGTGCTCGTGCAGGTAATAGCCCTTCACCAGCCCCGGGTGTTCGAGCTTGCACAGCAACTCGCTCTCGGCGCGAAACTCAGCCACCGAGCGCGCATCGCGCGCCAGCCGCGGGTGCAGGATTTTGACGGCCACATCGCCCCGCGTCTGCATATCCCGCGCACGCAGCACGCGGCCCATGCCGCCGCGCGCAATCTGAGCGCCTAAAAGCAGCCCCGGCAGCAACTTCTCCGGCGCGTTGTCTTCAAGCAGCAACGCCGCTTCACCAACAGTAATCCAACTCTTGCGCAAGCAGATATCGGCGACGCCGAGTTCGTGACCACGCGTGCGCAGTTCCGCTTGCTTGGCCAACACCGCGCGTGCAGTGGATTCTTCGAGAAGGCCTTCCATCACAAGCCGCGCTGCGAATTTGCCACCACCGTCCATGCCGTGATGCTACCGACGAGCGACAGTATGTGTCAACGAAAGCAAAAAACCCGCAATCGGGAATGTGCTCGCAACTGCCTCTAATATGCGCGCCGTTGTTGTCCGAAACACCTATCAGTGGCGAGACTCGCGCAAGGGACGGCGCGGGATTGCGATAGGTTGGTAGGTCAGGTCAAGCGAGGAAGCGACACAATGACGATCAGTGACGTCAATCTCGTGCTCAAGTACTGCGAGGCACTCGATGAGTTCCTGCGCATCCGCGTGTGTTCAGAAACTGAAGCCAAGGCTCTCCTTGCCAATGGATGCAATGGGGACCGCGCCGCTTACCAGCGGCATGTGCTGCAGCACACGCTCTTGGATTACAACCCAGGCCTATCCGCGCGCCTGGAACAGGTAAGGATGCAAGGCACAGTTGCGGACATTGATGAGGTGCTCTACCTCCTCAGCGTCGACGTCAACCAAGGCTTGGAAATCCACCATGTGGCCGTGCCGCTGACGCTGGCGGATGTATGCAAGGACGAGGAACTGGACGCGCTCCCCGCAGTCCAGCCGCGCACCAAGAAGCAACTCGAACGCATCATGGTTATGGACCGCGAGCTGAAGAAGCGCATCGTGGGCCAAGACAAAGCCATCGATCTCGTGAGCCGCGCGGTGAAAAAGTCCGCGGTTGGGTTGCGCGATCCTCGCCGCCCCATTGGGGCATTCCTCTGCGTTGGCCATGTAGGCGTGGGCAAGACAGAATTGGCCAAGTCACTGACCGACTACCTCTACGGCACTCAGTCGCGCCTCATTCGGGTGGACTGCTCTGAATACGCGCTGCCGCACGAGTATGCCAAGCTGATCGGTTCGCCCCCGGGCTACATCGGTCACAACGAAGGTGGCTACCTCACCGAAGCCGCCAAAGAGATGGACGAGTTCGTGGTGCTCTTCGACGAAATCGAGAAGGCTCACAGCAAGATGCACAACATCCTGTTGCAGTTGCTCGACGAAGGCATGATCACGGACTCCAAGGGCTTCAAAGTTTCCTTCCGCAACGCTCTGGTGCTGATGACCAGCAACTTGGGTGTGCGCGAAGTGGAAGAACTGCGTGGCGGCATTGGCTTCGACTCCGAGACGCGCCAGGAGGCCAGCTATGAGAAGCAGCGGGGCGCCATCGACGACGCGCTCAAGAAGTGCTTCCGGCCCGAGTTCTTGAACCGCCTCGATGAGGTGGTGGTGTTCAATACCCTCGGTCGCGACGACAGCGTGCGCATCGTGGACATCATGCTGGGCGAAATGGGGCGCATCGCGCGCCGCGCCGGCATCAGCCTGCACTTCGATGCTGGCGTCAAGCGCGTGCTGGCAGACAAGGGCTGGCGCCGCGAATGTGGTGCCCGCGAACTGCGCCGCACATTGAAACAACACATCGAAACCCCGCTCACAGACCTCCTGCTCGACGGCACCATCACCGAAGGCATGGAAGTGCGCGTGCGCGCTCGCTCAGGCGAGATCAGTTTCGAGCCGCAACACTTGGAATCACCCACCCACTCCTGAACTTCATTGCTCAGGGGTAGATGCGGTTGAGCGTACGCGGGAACGGAATGCACTCGCGCACATGTTCGCGGCCGCAGATCCAAGCAACGGTGCGTTCGAGACCCAGCCCGAACCCTGCGTGCGGCACGCTGCCGTAGCGGCGTAGGTCGAGGTACCAAGCGAAGGCTTCTTCAGGGAGGCCATGCGCATGGATGCGTCCGAGCAACTCGTCGAGGTTGTCCTCGCGTTGACTGCCGCCGACCAGTTCGCCTGCGCCTTCTGGGCCGATGACATCCACGCCTAACGCGAGGCGCGGGTCTGCCGCGTCGCGCTTCATGTAGAAAGCCTTCACCTCATGAGGCCAACGGTGCACCATCACCGGCATGCCGAAGTGCTCGCCCAGCGCGGTTTCATCAGGCGCACCCAAGTCGTTGCCGCGGACAAAACCTGTGCCCAATTTTTCCAGCAGAACGGCCGCCTCTTCATAGGTGATGCGCGGGAATGGAGCCTTGATGCGCTCCAGCTTGGTGACATCGCGTTCGAGGTCTGCAAGATCTTGGCGATGGTGTTGCAGCACTGCGCTGACCGCAGCGCAAATCAGGCCTTCGGCCAAGTCCATCACATCTTCCAGCGTGGCGTAGGCCACTTCGGGCTCCACCATCCAGAACTCCGTGAGATGCCGGCGCGTCTTGCTCTTCTCTGCGCGGAACACGGGCCCGAACACATACACCTTGCCTAACGCCATAGCGGCCGCCTCGCCGTAGAGCTGCCCACTTTGGGTGAGATACGCCTTCGCTTCATCGAAGTAGTTCACTTCGAACAGCGTGGAAGTGCCTTCGCAAGCGCTGGGTGTGAAGATCGGTGCGTCCATCAGCGTGAAGCCACGATCGTCGAAGAAGTCGCGGATGGCGCGCACAATGCGGCTGCGGATGCGCATGATGGCCGCTTGCTTCTTGCTGCGCAGCCACAAGTGACGGTTGCCCAGCAAGAAATCTGGGCCGTGCTCTTGGTGCGCGATGGGGTAATCCTTCACATCTTGCAGCACTTGCAGGTCGAGCATGCCCAGCTCGACGCCGCCCGCCGCGCGCGCGTCGGCGCGCACCACGCCACGCACAATGACTGACGATTCTTGGCCGATGCGCCCGGCTTGTTCGAACAACTCATCCGAGACCTCGCCCTTGGCCACAACGCTCTGCACGATGCCTGTGCCATCGCGCAGCATCAGAAAGTGCAGCTTGCCTTTGGAGCGACGGCTGTAGAGCCAGCCCTTCAACTCCACTTCCTTGCCCACATGGGCGCCAAAATCGTTGATGTAGACCTGTGACATGGTTGTGCGTCAGGGGAACAGGAAAGTTGGGGCGGTCATGTTGGCAGAAGCCACGGCAAGATCGCGCACCAGAATGGCTCCGTAACGAGTTTGATCGCCGTGCGCTGCGCTCACAAGGAAGCGCTCGCCGCCGTCGCGTTCTTCGCGCTTCAAAATAACGACGCAGGCATAGCCTTCGGCCTGCAACCAGCGGCGAGCGACATCTTCGGCCTCCGGCGGTACCGCGCGCCCACTGTCCACCGCATGGCGCAGATCGCGGCGCACTTCTTTCAGTTCGCTGCGCAGAGTTTCCACTCCTTGGTGGGCTTCATTCTGAGCGGCGCGCACTTCGGCCAGCAAGCGCTGCACTTCGCCGTCAGGGGTGGAGGGCACGACCACGGATGGCCGCGCAACGATGTCGTTCATGCGCTTTTCCACCGCCTCGATGCGCTCGGCTGTGTTCATGCGTTCGCGGCGCAGCGCTTCGATCTGACGCCACAGCAGGGCCACTCCCGCAGCTACGGAAACCAGCAGCACGATTTCCATGACGGAAGGCATGTCGGCAGCGTAGCAGGTGCCCTAAGCACGGAGCAGGCGCTGCGCATCTGCGTAAACTGCGGCCATGCGCACGCTCTTAACACTCTGCCTCGCACTGCTCAGCATCGTGGCCACAGCTCAAGGTCAATGCGTCCTTTACTTACAACAGTGCGCCGCCTGCCATGGCGAACGCGGCCGCGGCGACGGGCCGGCCGCACGCTTCTTAGACCCGAAGCCACGAGACTTTCGCAGCGGCTACTTCCGCTTCGTCAGCACCACCAACGGCATCCCTAGCGACGGCGACATCTGGGAATCACTCTCCGCTGGCTTGCCTGGTTCGGCCATGCTCTCGTTCGCGCACTTCGCCCCCATGCAACGCACGATGTTGGTGAACACCATCCGCGAGTTCCGGCGCGATGGTCTGCGCGAACGCTTGAGTGCGAGCATGACGGATGCGTCCGCCATAGAAGCCGCAGTGCTGGAACTGGACACGCCTAGCGGAGGTGTTTCGATCCCCACCGAGACGCCCGACACAATGGATGCGCGAGCCCGTGGTGCGCTCACCTTTGCGCGCCTTTGCTCGCGTTGTCACGGCAGCGACGGGCGCGGCATTATCGACCCAGAGAGGCTTACGGCAGAAGGCGCACTGGCGCGCCCGCGCGACCTCACGCGCGGCGTGCTGAAAGGTGGCATCGAGGATGTGCGCTTGTGGCAGCGCATTCGCGGCGGCATTCCCGGCACACCCATGCCGGCGGTCAGTTCCAAAGACTTGTCCGACGAAGGCGTGTGGGACTTGGTGCACTATGTCGAAGCACTCATGCCGCGCGGGCAACAGGAACTGCACGACCCAGTGCGTTGGTCGCTCGGTGCAGTACGCATCCAAGGCCCGTTGCCCACGGGGCCCGATGATCCTGCTCTGCTGGCCGTGCAACCGCTGTGGGTCGCATTAGCGCCCTTTCAAAGCCACGAGCGCACTGTTGAAGGCGTGGCAGTGCGCGCGCTGCACGACGACGAGCATGTGGTGCTGCGGATGGAATGGGCCGATGCGACCTGCGATGTCCCCGCGCGCGGTGGTAAGGCCGTTGCGCCAGATGGCATCGCCGTGCGCCTTGCTGGCATGAGCTTTCCGCCAGTGATGCCCATTGCGGGCAGCCCGCTGCCGCTCGACCGCGCGCTGTGGCTCGCCGGTGCCAAGCCGGCCGCCGACGACCCCGTCTTCGACGCTTTGGTACCGCGTTTCGAAAACCCGGACAGTGTGTGCAAATCCCCCATTGGGCCCGAGCATGTAGGCCAAGCCCAATGGCGCGACGGCGTGTGGACCGCCTTCATGATCGTGCGCCCCGAACGCGCTGGGCACATCGAGGCTGGCGGATCGATGCCCATCAGCTTCGCCGTGTTCGATGGCTCCGTGGCACGCGGCCCGCTGCCAGCAACATTTTCACACTGGCAGACTTTGCGCTTCGGCCACTGAGCAGCACTGCTCAGCGCCTATCAGCGCTGCAAAGCGCCTATTAATGTTGCTCACGCACCCACGCTGCAACGCTGGCAGCGATGAGCGCAGCAGCACGCTCGTTCGGGTGCCCACTGCCGTTCACGAAAAGCGCGCTGCACTCTTCGCCCGGTTGCAGCGAGGCGAGCAGCGTTGGCCCCAAATCCCGGCACGGGACTTGCGCGGCCTGCAACAAGCGCAACAGCGGCGCGAACACCGACGCCGTTCCACTCTTGTAGCGGGGCAAGTCGTCCGCTTGGGGCAGCAGCAGCACTAACGGCTGTGCGCCTTGCGCGCGCGCGCTGTGCGCAAAGCGTTCGAGAATCGCGGCGGTCGTTTGAACCGCCTCGCCACCTTCGGAAACCAAGTGCAAGAGATGCTCGTGACGCTCGCGATGCTCCCGGCGCGAACGCAAAAAGCGCAGCAAGCGGAACGAATCCGTCCACGGTTCTGCGTAGAAACCTGGGCGAAAACAGTCATCGAAGGCCGCGAGCGGGCTTGCCTCGAAGCCGCGCACCACAGCGGCCACCTCAGCCACTGGCACCGTGGGCTGGTTCACCAAGTCCAGTACGCCGTCGCGCAGCACGAAGCGCGGTTTGGTCCACGGGAAATCCGTCCAGTGCAAATAGAACGCGCGCACGATGTTGACATTGCGCAACAAGTCGTCGCGGCACAGCGCCATGACCACTTGCTTGGGCCGCAATTCGGGCAGCAGCGCTTCCGCCCGCAACAACGCTTGATCTGTTCCATAACCCGGCACGCCAGCGTTGTGCACGCGGTGGGCAACGCCCAGTTGCTGCTGCAACTGCGCGCTCCATGTCGATTCCCACGGCAGTTCGTCGCCATGGGTGAAGGAATCGCCGGATAACAGCAGTGCCGCTGCTCCTAGTGTTTCTGGCGGCGCGGCGGCGCCGCAGCGCAAACCACGCGCATCAGACTGAAACAGGCCGTCGGTAGAGCGTCCGTTGGGGCGAATGGTCCAGCCCAAGTGCGCATCGGGAACGATGTAGTCCGCCGCCGCAGGCGCACGCTCCAGGACGGCTGCATGTGCCACCGTAAGGCGCTCGAAAGGCAGCAGTTTCAATCCGAAGAGAGTCAGGTGTTCGCCCTCTGTGCGCGACAACACACGCAGCCCGAGGTCTAAGAGCACAGCACCAAAGATCAGCGCAAAAAGCACCCGCAGAAATAATCCGCGCCATGACTTCATGACCTTCTCCTCGCACGAAACTGCAAGATGAGCCATACGAGCAACAAGGCCGCACTGGCCGCGAGCAATGCGTGTTCGCAACTGGCGAACGCGCTCGACGGCGCTGGTTCCGTGAGCACGCGGTCGTGCTGTGCACGTGCGCCGCTGGTGGCATCTGCGTCCAAAACGCCTGTGGCACGCCAGTGTTGCTGCGGGCGCAACTGCGCCAACAAGTCCGCGCACAACAAAGGCAAGGCAGCACTGCCATCCATAGCCGCTGGATCCGTTAAGAGCACAAAGACATCTTGATGCCGCACGAGCAAGGGTGCCCCGGCGAAAGCCACCAATGTTGCCGCACCTGCTGGAGCACTCGCGAGGGCCAAGTGCATTTTCTCACCGGCGCAAGCGCGCGAAGCGACGCCCCCCAGTATGCCCTCGTGCGCAACGCCCGCGTCGGCAGCAACCACTTGCAAGCGGTGCCGTCCGTCGCCATCCCCCACGCGCAAATCGCATGGGCCAGGCCCGCGCAAGATCTCAGTGTTCTCTTGCGCAGCCAATGCCCTCTGAAGTGCCACTGCACCCTCGGAAGGCAGGCCAATACGCAGCGGCAATGCCATCGCGACAAGCTGTGCTGCGTCATCCTCGCTGAACGCGTCGCGAGGGGTCAAGCGTGCAATCACCGTGTCGTCGGCCAGCAACGCTTCGAGAGCAAGCACGCGCGTCAGCGGCGCCTCATTCAAAGGCTCAGAGCAAACCACGCGCTCTGCACCGCTGGCTGCACGCACAACGACATGCAACGTGCGCACGGGCACTGCACCCAGTGCAGTCGTCCGGCGCGCCGCACTCACCAACAAGCGACTCTCAGCATCCACTCCCAATGCCGTGATGCCTGCGTTGGGTTCGTCGTCTCCCACCTGAACCACCCCAGCACCCATGGGCACCTGAAGGCGTTCGCGATCCGATATGGCAACCACACGCGCGCCCGCTGCCAACTGCTGCGCCGCAGCGGCTGCAACATCAGCCACCTGCAGCACGCGTTGCGTATGGCCCCAGCGCTGCGCCACCAACGCGAGGCCTCGTTGTTCCGCTGTGGTATCGGCGCTGCGCGTTTGCAGGCTGGCACGAGCATCGACGAGCACCACCAAAGGCGCGTCTGGCCCTGCAATCTGCAAGCCTGCAAGCGCCAAGAGTGCAGCGAGCAACCCTGCACCTAAGAGCAAGTTGTTCCAACGCAGCCGCCACGACGACTGCGCCACGGTTGCCTGCATCGCACGCTGCAGCAGCATGTGCGTGGTCAAACGCCTGCGCTGCGGGCGCGCGCTGATCCACAGCAGCAACGCCGCCGCCAACAGCAACCACAACAACTCTGGGCGCGCGAAGTTCATCCGCCTGCACCACTCTGGCGCAGACACTGTTGCACGGCAGCCTCGAAGGGTTGCTCGTCAGTGGCCACCACGCTGTGAATCCGGTGCTTGCGCGCCAAGGCTGTCACCGCTTCCTCATGCTGCGCCAGCGCCGCGAGATACGCGCTCTGCAAGTTGCGCTCGACGCTCAAGTCCAGCGGCGCTTCACCTTCGCCTCCCGTGCACGACCAGCGGCCCGCATCAAGGCTGCGTTCACTGGCCGCACTCAGCAGGAACAAGGCCGCGTCGTCGGATCGCCCCAACGCTGCGAAGCCTGCTGCCGGCAGAGGATCTACCAGTGCATCAGTGATCAAGAAACAGGCGCGTCCCGCGCCGCTGCGCGGGGGCAAATGATCCAGCGCTCCCAGCCAGGTTCCGCCACGCGGAATCTCCAAGCGCTCCACGCATTGCAGCACTGTGTCCATGCGCTTCACGCCGCGCCAACGTCCCAAAGTGACAAGGCCACCCTCGCCAAGGCTGCAAAGTTGCACTTCGCTGCCACCCACCAAACCGAGGTGCCCCAACGCCACCGCCAATTCGCGACTGAGACGATCCTTGCCGCCAGTTGCATCGGCCATTGATCCAGAGCGGTCGATGATTACCAGCACTTCGGGCGCTTCGCCGCGACCAAGCTCTTTCACATGCAGTTGATCAAGCCGCGCGAAGATGTTCCAGTCCACGCGGCGCAAGTCGTCACCTTGAGACAACGAGCGATACCCAAGGAACTCACTTTGGCCGCCTGGCAGCGCCGCGCCAGATCCTGTGCCGCCGTGACGCAGCAGTTGCGGCAGAGCCAACACGCGCGCACGAAAATCTGGAGCGAAGGCGAACACTGGGCGCATATTAGCGGGGAGCGCACGCAGGGCGTTGCCGCGCCTAACGCACCTTGCTGAGTTGCAGCGTCGCGCGCACCCGTGCGGCGATGCCTGCTGGGTTCAGTCCCAACTCCACCAGTAACTCGGCGCGAGTGCCATGCGGCACCAAGGCGTCAGGCAGCGCGATGGGACGGATGCGGTCGGCACCGACGCCCATTAGCGCGCACTCCTCCAACACGGCAGAAGCAAAGCCGCCGCGGATCGTGTGTTCTTCAACGGTGAACACAT
Source organism: Singulisphaera sp. GP187 (assembly GCA_945907755.1). Classification (GTDB taxonomy): domain Bacteria; phylum Planctomycetota; genus SXUL01. The sequence goes on from CAMDTN010000009.1 coordinate 11,595, forward strand.
GGGCGAAGCGCGTGCACAGATCGCGCAGCGCTTGAGTATCCATGGGGCGAACGAAGCGCGCGTTCACCACGGTCAGATGAATGCCCTCTTGCGCCAAGATCTCCGCCGCTTCCATGGCCGGATAGACCATGTGCCCCAGAGCGAAGATCGCGCCATCAGCGCCGGTGCACAGCGTTTCGGACAGCCCCGGCAGCAATTCGCGGCGCACAGGGTATTCCTGCGCCGCATCAGGTGCCGCCGTACGCGGGTAGCGCAACGCTGCCGCTTGGCCGCAGTCGAGCGCCAAATCAAACATGGCTGCAAATTCGCTCGCATCGCGCGGTGCCATGACCATGATGCCGGGGAAAGTGCGCATATAGGCGATGTCGTAACTGCCGTTGTGTGTCGCGCCGTCTGGGCCCACAACACCTGCGCGATCAACACAGAACACCACGGGTGTGTGATTCAGCGACACTTCGTGAAACACTTGGTCGAACGCGCGCTGCAAAAAAGTGCTGAAAATGGCGCACACTGGTTTCTTGCCTGCCTTGGCCAAACCAGCTGCAAAGCCCACCGCATGCTGCTCGCAGATGCCAACATCGTAGGTGCGCTCAGGAAAAACCTTTTGGAAGCGCGTCACCGCAGTGTTGTCGGGCATCGCTGCCGTGATCACTTCCAGTTTGTCGTCATGCTGCCCGCGCGCGATGGCCGTGTCAGCGAAGACATCGCTCCAGTTGCGCATGCCTTGGCGCTTGAACTCTTGCACAGGGCCCGCTGCGGGGGCCATTTTCGGCGACACCCCGTGCCACTTGATCGGATCTTTCGATGCGGCGGAATGCCCTCGCCCCTTCTCCGTAATGACATGCAGTAGGCGGAATCCCTTTTGCCGCTTCATGTCGGACAAGATGGCGATGAGGTGCTTCATGTCGTGGCCGTTCACTGGCCCGAAATAGCGTGGCCCCAGCGCTTCGAAGAAATACCCTGGTTTGATGGCCGAAAGCACTGCGTCGCGCGCATCCACGAGGTCGTGGTCTAAGCGCTCGCCCACCACAGGAATGGCTTGAATGAAACGATGCGCCGTTTCCTTCATCTCGTTGTAGAAGCTGCCCGCGCGCACCCGCGAGAGGTATTCGCTGAATGCACCCACTGACTTCGAGATGCTCATCTCGTTGTCGTTGAGAATCACCAGCACATCCTTTTGCAGCGCGCCCGCGTGGTTCAGCGCCTCGAAGGCCATCCCTGTGGCAATAGAGGCGTCTCCGACCAAGGCCACAAACTTGCGCCCGTCCTCGCTGTTGGAAGGCTCTGCTGCGGCCATGCCCAGTGCGGTCGATATCGCTGTGCCTGCGTGCGCCGAATGGAACAAGTCGTACGGGCTTTCATCCGGGTGGGTGTAGCCCGCGAGGCCGTGGCGTTGGCGAATCGTGTGGAAGCGATCGCGTCTTCCTGTGAGGATTTTGTGCGGATAGCACTGATGCGACACATCAAAGATCAAGCGGTCGCGCAGGAAATCGTAGACATAGTGCAGTGCGATGGTCAGCTCGACCACCCCCAAACCGCTGGCAAGGTGCCCACCGTTGTTGGACAGCGTCGTACAGATGAGTTCGCGGATCTCGTCCGCAACCATTGGCAAATCGGTGACCGGCAATGCGCGCAAGTCCGCCGGGTCGTTGATCCGCTGCAGGATGCCCATCAGTGGTTCCTCCCGGTGATGTACTGAGCCAGCGAACGCAACACACCTTGTGGGTCGTGCGGCGCGATGATCTGCACCGCTTCTTGCACCAAGCGCGTCGCGTCGTTGCGCGCAGCTTCGATGCCCACCACACCCGGCCATGTGAGCTTGCCCCGTTCCAAATCTTTGCGCGTGCGTTTGCCCACTTGTTCTGCCGTCGCGGTCAGATCCAACAAATCGTCGGTGATTTGAAATGCCAACCCAATGCGCTCGCCATATTGGGCCAAGGCGAAGCTGGTGGCCGCATCCGCACGGGCGCACACCGCCGCCATTTCGCAACTGGCGCGAATCAAAGCCGCCGTCTTGCGCAAATGGATCTCGCGCACGACCACCAGATCAGCGGGCGTGCCTTCCGCGAGTAGGTCCAACACCTGACCGCCGATCATCCCTTGGGTGCCCGTGGCGCGCCCAAGAATGACGATGAGCTGCGCCACCAAATCCTGCTGCGGCGTTTCCCGTGCAATCAATTCGAATGCCAAACAGGCCAGCGCGTCGCCCGCGAGGATGGCAGTGGCCTCACCGAAGCGCACATGATTGGTGGGCAACCCGCGGCGCAGGTCGTCGTCGTCCATGGCAGGCAAATCGTCGTGCACCAAACTGAATGCGTGGATCAGTTCCAGCGCCACCGCTGCTGGCAACAATGTGGCGCGCTCAGCGCCGCAAGATTCCCCCGCTGCCAGCAACAAGGCCGGACGCAAACGCTTGCCCGGCGCCAGCGCCGACCAACGCATGGATTCGTGGATGCGCCCGGGCACAGCTTCCGCACACGGAAGCCAACGCTCTAACGCGGCATCCACTTCTTTCGCTGCGGCTGCAAGGTAGACGGCTGCGTCGTTGTCAGTGCTGATTGCCATCGCCATCCGCCGCGTCGTTGTCTGCGCTGAGCTTTTCCAAACGCTGTTCGTAACTCGCCAGCTCCGCCAGCAATTCTTGATGCAGGCTGCGTCCTTGCTCGAAACGAGCAACCGATTCTTCGAGGCTCAGTTCGCCACCATCGAGGCTCTGAACAATGCCAGACAACTCGTCGAGGCGCGCTTGAAACGACTTGCTGTTGCGTTCCTTGGACATGGGTTCAGAGAGTAGCAGGAGGCTTAATGCGGGACGAGTCAGCGGATGCGGCGCCCGGCAGGACCTTCGAACGCAGCGTGGCGCCACCGGTAAATAAGGTGATCAACGTTGCGCCCGGCAGCACGGCTTCAGGGCTGCGCACAATGCGGCCCGATTCGTCGCGCGTCAGCGTGAACCCGCGGGCCATCACCGCCAGCGGATTCAACGCTTGCAGCGCAGCGCAAGCACGATCCAGCGCCGCGCGCTTGCGAGCGACATGCTGTTGCGGCAGCAATTGCAAGCGCTGATACAAGCCAGCGACTTCTTGCTGTTGCGCGCTCAACCGACGCCTTGGGCTGGCGCCAACCAGCCGTGCAAACAACGCGTGCAGCGCCGGTCGACGACGCACCACGGCGTTGCGCGCTCCGCGTTGCAAGCGGGCTTGCATTGTTTCCAGCCCTAGTGTCGTTTCGCGCAGGGTGCGCTGCAAAGTCCGCGTCGCTTGGGCTTGCAGCCCCGTCAGATGTTCTTGCAAGTCCAGCAACACCGGCACACAGCGTTCACCGCCTTCAGTAGGCGTGAAGGCGCGCACATCCGCAACCAAATCTGCCAAGGTCACATCAATTTCGTGACCGACAGCACTAATCATGGGCACCCGAGCCGCGGCAATGGCGCGCGCGAGAGACTCGTCATTGAAAGCCCACAGGTCTTCCACCGAACCGCCGCCGCGCCCGATGATGATGACATCGACATCGTCGCGCCGCTCAAGCCTGCGCAGCGCTGCGCACAACTCGGCCGCGGCGCCGTCGCCTTGCACCCGAGCTGGGGACAACACGATGGGCATGCCAGGAAAGCGTTTCCAAATGGCCTTTTTGATGTCTTCGATCGCGGCGCCGGTGGGCGATGTCACCACTCCTACGCACCGCGGCAAGAAGGGCAGAGCGCGTTTGCGTTCTGGCGCCGTGAGCCCCTCAGCATCCAACTTGGCTTTCAGCGCCAGGAACGCTTGGCGAATGGCGCCTTCACCTTCCGGTTGAATGCTGCGCACTACTAACTGGTAGCTGCCGCGCGCTGGATACACCGTGATGCCGCCACGCAGCACAACGCGTGCGCCCTCGGCAGGCTTGAAGCTGTTGGACCGTGCAGCGCCAGCAAACAAAGCGCAAGCGATGCTCGCCGCAGAATCCTTCAATGTGAAATAAGTGTGCCCGCTGGGTTGCACCACCACGCGCGACACTTCGCCGCACACGCAAACCTCTGCAAGATTCTGCTCCAGCAGGTCACGAGCAAGCTGATTCAGTTCCAGCACGGTCAGCGGCCGCGCCGAAGCAGACTTGCCCATGAAGTTCATCGCGCAGCCGCCAGCGTGAACGGCAACTTTGCGCCATTCCATGCGTCAGCTTCGACGCCCACCAAAACGATTTCATAGCGCTCATTGAAAAATGGAGAACGCACCGCACGAGCCACGCCTTGGTGGAATGTCACCGTTCCCCGAATGAAATCGAGTTCCATGACGCGGGTGCGAGCGGTCAGCACCAGCGCCAACTTCTCGGCCTCTACCACTCGAGCCAACTGATCGTCGCGACCACGCACGTCCAATACCACACCCAAGAGCCCGCTGGCATCCACGCCCGTAGCGGAACGCAGCACATATTTCTCGTAGCCGCTGTGCCGCGCCAACAGCGCGTTGACATCCGCGATCAACGCTTCGTCGGCCATCCGCGGTGGAGCATTGTTCGCGCTCGACGAAGCCGGTGCCCCTCGTTCAACCAGTGGCGACACAGGATTCGGCAGCGCCGCGCGTGCAGACTCCAGTGCTTTGTTCAATTCGGCCACGAGCTTTTGGTCTGCGAGCGCCCGCTCGGTGAGCCGCGCCAGTTCAATGTCACTTTGATGCAAGCGATCGGACATCACTTGTTCGCGCTGCGCAGCACCGTCAACCCGCGCGCCTGCGGCAGCCACCTGATCGCGCGCTTCGTCGCGCTCGCGCTCAAGGCGCGCGCGTTCTAATGCGTGGGTTTCAAAGGCCGCACGCAGCTTTTGCACTTCTTGCAACAGCACTTCTCGCTCGCGCCCCTCCACCCCCTGCAACCGATCTTCCAGCAAGGCAAGGGCACGCTCGCGCTCTGCATCGTTGGCGAATCCGCGGCCCAATCCGGCGCTGATGTCTTCACCAAAGTGCAGCACCGCAATAGTGACCGCAGCCGAGAGCAGCACAAAACCAATGGCCACGACCAGCAGCAGTTTGCGCCGCGCCGGGCGCGACTCCTCCAATGTGTTCACCAACTGCTCTTGAGTTTGGCGCATAGCATTGAATGAATCGTTCAACACTTGAGCCGAACGAACCATCAGTTCAGAACGGCTGCGATCGCGCACTTCTTCGCCCAACTTCTTCTGTTCTTCATGCAGACGCCGCAGCACCTCGGCTTGCAATTGCATGGCCGCAGCCAGCCCTTCCATCGGCGCCACATCGCGCCGCGGGGGCAGCATCGGCGCCTGATCGCCAACTGGTTTGTCATCAGCGCTGTTGTTGTTCACAAACCGCCTCCTGCAGCGCCGTGTTTGCGCAGCAGCGCTGACAGTTCGATGCGCGTCAAATCTGCCACCGCTGCGCGCGGCAGCCGCATTGTCTGTAAGGCCACCCCGCTCACCCAGCCCTCCGTGAGTTCGCTGATCGCCACACTCGCGGCGGCGCTGAGGCTGCAACGGCGCTGCGTTCCGGGGGCCAGCGGGCGCTGCAGCGCGCCTTCGAGCACGGTGTTCCAAACTTGCGCGGTGTTAGCTGTAGGCCTTGCGTCGCTAGCGGCTGCGGCGCTGCTCGCACGCAAGAGCACTCGCCCTTCGCGGGTCTGGAGGCGCGCCTCGGACAAGTCCAACACATGCGCTTTGTCGCCGTGGTTTTCAAACACCACATCGAACCGCGGGCCATCCGCGAGGACCGTGGCTTCCAATGCACGGCGCTGCGGCGCCGCATGGCGTTGCAGCACCATGACAGCCAAACCTTCCGATTCGCCCAGAAGAACCAGCACTTCTACGGGCTCGTCATAGGCCGGTGGCGCTGCGACCTCGCCCTGCACGGACGACGGCAGCACCACACGCAGCAGCAGCACTGCACTGAGAAGCGCCATGGTCACTAACAGCAAGATTCTGGGCATGTGCCGCTCACCACTCCGTGGCCTTCTTGCCGCTGTCGTTCCACCACTTCTGCCAAGCAGGTGCACCCTCCACGCCCGTCTTCACACTGGTGAGCATCTTGAGGCTGCCCTCCATGGCGTTCTTAATCTTCGCTAGATTGTTTTTGGCGGTGGTGTCTCGTGGATCGTTCGCCGCGCTCCATGCGCTGTTGTAGATCTTCAACATCGCGTCCACAGATTCCTTGCGGCTCTGCAAATTTGCATCCTTGTAGTAGCCCAACGCTTCCGCCGCAGAGCTGCGCACTTCCCAATCCTTGTATCCCAGCATCTTGGTCAGCACTGTGATCTGCTTGGACGAATGCAGCTTGCCCAACGCAACCAGAACTTGGCCGTGATAGGTCAGGTCTTCCGCCGTCGATTTCTTGGCGGCCTCATCAGCCAGCAACTTCGCTGTAGTGTCCGCATCTTTGTCCTTTTCGCCACCGCCCATCTTCGCAGCGGCCTCCACTGTGGCGCTACGCGTCTTCGCAATCTTGCTAGCGAAACAACGCGGCAGCATGGTGTGCACTTCTTTGCGTTGCGCAGCATCAGTCGCGAGCCACTTCTCCGCCACCAGCTTCACGAAGTGCTCGATGTCAGTGTCAACCTTTTCCTTCACCGCTGTGCGCAGCCCAGTGAGCGCTTCGGTCGCGGCACTCTTGTCGGCGTCCGACACTTGCGCGAACGCAGCCAGCGTCAACACCAACACCATCCCAACGGATCGCAGCATGTCATTCATCGAAGGGTTCCTCCTGCGGGGGCGCCTGATTTTCCTGCCGAAGGACCACTACGGCAAGGGCCCAAGAATGCCGCATAGGCCGCCCGCAACCGACGCGTCACGGGGCCATCAATTTTGTCTGGGGCTTTGCCTTCCCACAGCGCCACGGCGCGCACGCCGCGCACGGACGCCGACAAAAAGGCCTCATCGGCCTCTGCAAAGGCCTGTACGGAACAGCGCCCTTCCACGCAAGGAATCCCCTCGTTCCGTGCCAATTCCAGCAGCACTTCGCGGGTGATGCCGGGCAGAATCGGCCAACTGAGCGCGGGCGTGTGCAGGATGCCGCCCTTCACCATAAAAATGGACGAACGCGTGCCTTCCAAGAGCGTGCCATCAGGCAGGCACAGCAGCACTTCGTCCAAACCACGCCGCGCCCCATCCATCTGCGCCAAACGAGATTGCAAATTATTCAGAGTCTTGTGGGCCGCCATCGGCCGCGGCCCCTGAAACTCCGCCGCCGCCAACGCAGTCTTCACCGGCGCCATGCGATCACTTGGGAGCGCTTCAGTCAGCAGCGCGCGGCGCGTGCGTTGGTCGTCTTGCAACAGCAGCACCCGCAGCAAGCCTTCACCACCCGGCATGCAACTCGCCACTGAGTTCGCTTCGGCACGCAGCAACGCTGCATCGGGCGGTGACGGAAACCCCAATGCGCACGCCGATGCGAGCAAGCGTGCAAGGTGGCGCTCTAACAAAGGTGCATGGCCGCGTAACACCAACAGTGTTTCGAAGAGTCCCGCGCCTGCGTTCAGCGCCGGGTCGTGCAAGTTCAGTGCGATGCGTGCGTCGGGCGCTGCCGCACCATCCACCCACACTGGGAAATCTGTTCCTCTCATGCCCATGCGGCTAATAGCCCCGCCAGTTTGTGATGCGTTTCCTGCTCTTCGAGTTCGGGATCAGAGTCCAACACGATGCCTCCGCCTGCGTGCAAAACCATCGCCGCGCCTGCCGTAAAGGCCGAGCGAATGATGATGTTCCAATCGCTGCATCCATCGTAGCCAATCCATCCGAAAGTGCCGCAGTACGGGCCACGGGCGCTGGCTTCCAACGCGTCGATGATTTCCATGGCACGGATACGGGGCGCGCCGGTGATCGAGCCGCCGGGCAGCGTGGCACGCAGCAGCGTGGCCACAGATTCGCCCGGCCGCAAACGCCCACGAATCTCGGCAACTAAGTGGTGCACCGTTGGGTGTTGCTCCACTTCCATGGCACTGCTGACATGCACACTGCCCGCGCAGCACACCCGCGCGAGATCGTTGCGCAGAATGTCGACGATCATGGCCAGCTCAGCGCGGTCCTTCGCAGAGCGCTGCAACGCCGCGGCCCACGCCTGGTCTTCAGCAGCGTTAGCCCCACGCGGCGCGGTGCCTTTGATGGGGCGGGTGGACACTGCGTCGCCTTGGGTGCGCAAAAAACGCTCGGGCGAAAGACACAGCAGCGCTTCGCCTGCGGCTTCCAAATAGCCACCGAAAGTCGGCGGATTCAGCGCGCGCAAGCGCCGGTAGCAAGCCACCGTGTCTCGGGGACGCTGGACACTCCACGCCTGCGCCAAGTTGGCCTGATAAATGTCGCCGGCGCGAATGTGTTCACGCGCCGCGGCCACCCGCGCCCGATGCAAACTCGCGTCAGGAACGGAAACCGACGCCGCGTTGGATTTCCACTCCAGCACTGGTGCTGGAATGGCCAGAGCCGCAAGAACTGAATCCATCATGGCGCGTGTTTGCTGCGTGGCAGCAGTGTCTTCGCTGTCCTCGATGTGCAGCAGCGTTCCGTGGCCCGTCGCTTCGTCGCGCTGCAACACCACGCGGGTTTCTATGAGCAGCGCGTCGGGCAGCGCGGTGCTGCGCGGGTGACGGCCTGGCAGATGCTCCAGCACGCGGCGGATTTCGTAGGAGAACAGAGCCACCCAGCCACCGGGAAAGGGCACACCGCATGAATCCATGCGTGGCGCTTGTTGCAGCAACTGCTCCAGCGACTCCAGCGGATTGCCCTTGTCGCCGATGTTCCAGCGCAGCACTTCGCGCTGCGGCAGCGCCACCATGCTGGTGCGCCCAAAGCGCCCACCAGCGCCGCTGTCATAAAGCACAGCACCCAGCGAACGAAGCTGCGCCAAGAGTGCACCGGCATCCGCCACCGGCCCGAGTTCGTGGGAATGAATGCGCAGACGCGACGGCATCACGGCGAGTCTATCGTTGAGCAGTGTGCTACGCACCGGGCCGTATGCTGCGCGTCGTGAAGCACGCTGCCGCCTACCTGCGCCATCTCGAACACGCTCGCGGAGCGTCGGAACACACGGTGGCCGCCTACTCGCGCGACATAGCGCAACTGTCTGAACCCCACGGAGGCACCGCTTGCGACCCCGCGCAGCTCACAACCGCTTTGCTGAAGGGCCATGTGGTGAAACTCTTAGGCCGCGGACTTTCGCGAGCTTCCGTCGCGCGGCATGTATCGGCAGTGCGCGGGTTTTACCGCTGGCTGCTGGCCACTGGCCGCGTGGCGGCAGACCCTTCTTGCGCGCTGCGCGTGCCACGCCCTCGCAGGAATCTGCCCCGGGCGTTGTCGAACGAAGATTTGCAGCGCCTGCTGGCTGCACCTGCGGGCGATGGCTTTGTGGACACGCGCGACCGCGCGGTGTTGGAAGTGCTTTACAGCGCCGGCATGCGTGTGGCGGAACTTGCGGGCTTGGAATTGGAGAGCATCGATGCCGCGGGCGGCGTGGTGCGTGTCTTGGGCAAAGGCCGCAAGGAGCGCCTGTGTTTTTTGGGGCGTCACGCACTGGAAGCGCTGGAAGAGTGGTGGCCGTTGCGCACGGCCACCGCGCGCGGCCGCGAACGCAAGCGCGTCTTCATCAATCGTTTGGGAACGCCGCTCTCCGACCGCAGCATCCGCCGCATTTTGGAGCGCTGCATTCGGCGCGCAGGCCTGCCGCGCGGGATCTCACCGCACACGCTGCGCCACACCTTCGCCACCCACTTGCTGAGTGCAGGAGCCGGATTGAAAGAAGTGCAAGAAATGCTGGGCCACAGCCAGCTATCGAGCACGCAGATCTACACCCATGTCACGCCGTCGCATCTGAAGAAGGTGTACGAAGCGGCGCACCCTCGAGCGCGCCTTACGCGCCAACTTCCTCGTGATGGCGCAAGTACCACGCCAACATCGGGCCCACGCAGTGCTCGCACCAAGAGTGCTCGGTGATCAACCGAGTGCCAAAGGCTTCCGCCGCGGTGCGGCGGTCTTTGTCGAGTTCTGCACCAGTGCCCATGAGCACCTGCAGCGAATCGCGCACCAATTGCAGCACCCGCGCCGCGCGCTCGCGATAGAAACTGCGTTCTAGGGCGCGGAACTGCACTTGGAACAGCTCGCGCAACACCAAGGGCGCGTCGGGGTTGCTCAGGCGGAACGCCGCAATGCGCCGGATGCTGTTGCTGCGGAACTCATCCGCACCGCTATTGATGCCAAGGTGGCGTTCCACTTCTTCCATCAGCTTGCGATCGGGCGAACGCGCTTCGTGCGTGCGTTGGTCAACCACGCTTTCACCGGTGCCTAGTGCCTTCACTTCACGCAGCCAGTCGCCGAACAGGCGATCAGCCTCGCATTCATCCACCAGTTGCGAGGCGCTGCGCAGCTCGCGCCCCAAAGTGCGCAGCAGTTCTTCGCGCACAGTGGTCACAAAAGCTTCACACTGGCCATAGGCGCCGTTGGCGGGCACGCGCAAGAAAGCGTAGAGCGTGGGGTCGCTCAGCAGTCGCGGCAAAGCATCAAGCACATCCATGGGGCTGATGCAGGTAGAGCGCTGCTCCACCGCAACTTCCGAAAGGAGGCTTTGGATTTCTCGTGGCGAAGCACCGCAACGCCCTTCGTAAGCAGCTTCGATGGTTTCTTCGAACTCTTCTTCGGCCCCGTTCCACTCTGCCGCCAACAACGGCGCTGCTTCGCGCAGCAGTTGCTGCTCTTGCTCATCCAAGCCATCGGGCAGCGTGCCGTCTTCGTAAAAGCGCGCCTTCTCAATTGGGGCCAGCTTGCGCACCACCTTGGCCAGCGGGCCTTCGTAGGCCGCGGGATCGGGGCGCCGCAAACGTGTGAGCACGGCGAACAGTGCTGCCACCATGGCCGCGTGAGGCGCCACATGGCTACCGCGCGCCACCGAAGCCAAATGCCGTTCGTAAATCTGCTCTTCGTCGGACCAACGCCGCAGATACGGCACGCGCACAAACTCCATCCGCCCTTTGAAGCTGGGGAAACTTGCGTCGCGTTTGAACGCTGCGAGATACTTCTCATCGGATGTTCCGATGAGCAGCGTGTCCAGTGCCACGGTCATGGAGGGCAGGTTCAAGAACCCGCGTTCCACCGTAGTGAGCAGGTATTTGTTCGCTTCCAGCGAGCGCTTCAAGAAGTCGCTGTACTCAGCCATGCCGTGGTTCGCATCCACCAAGTCGCCATGGGCTTCGTGCATTTCTTCGTGAGAAAGCACAGCGGGCAAGCCTTCCATCGAGGCGTGGATGAGCATGCGCGTGCCGGCGTCCACTGTGGTTTGCGGCTCGATCGTCACCGCGCCGGTGCGGTAGCGATGCGAAACGAAATAGCGCTCCACGCGCACATGCCGCAGCACGCGGCGCCAATCGCCTTTGTAGCTGCGCAACAGCACTTCGTAGAGCACTTTGTTCTTGGGCGATAGTTCGCCCTTCGTGATCGCGTCCGTGGCCACGAAGCGCTCGCGCTCCGATTCGTCGGCATCGCCCAACGCCTCTTCCAACAACTCGACGCGCCGCTTCTTGGGAATCAGCAGCCAAGGCGGGTCTTTCATTTCGCAAGGCATGCGGCTGGTGATCAGCCGATCGTCCATGTGCGCGAGCGATGTGTCGTCTTCAGAGCCGAGCTTGCCACCAAAACCCACTTCCCCTTTTTCGGAGCGCTCGCAGAACACCCAAGAGAATCGGAACAGCGGGCATGCGTCACTGCGACTGTAGGCTTCAAGACCTGAACGCAGGCAATCCACCAAGCTGCTCTTGGCTGCGCCGTTGGGCCCGTGCAGCAACACGAAGCGGTCGCAGCGCCCTCGCTCTGCGAATCCGGTAATCACTTCGTAGAGGCGGTTTTGCACCTCCTCTTGGCCGAACACTTGGGCTGCACCGTCGCCCGCTGGATCATCAAAGATGGCGAAACGCCGTTGGCGCGATTCCAGCCCTGGCACCTCGTAGGCGCCATGCTGATCGAACATGTCGCGCAACACCTGATGCGCATTGCGGGTCAGGGTGTAGGGACGTGCGATGAGTTCTTCGAGGTATTCCTCGAAGGAGAGCTGCACACGCTTCGCTTCGAAGGCTTCCTTCGACAGCTGCGCAATGTGCTCGATGATCTTGTCTGCCTTCATCGGGAAAGCCCTCTGCATCTACATACGCGGCGGAACCGCGCCAAGCACAGCGCACAGCGCTGGCCCACGCAAGGTGCCATGGAGCACTTATCGGCGCGGCGGGGCGTGTATCCCGCGGGAAATCAGTACGCGCCGAAAGAGCGGCGCAACACGCGTAAGTAGTGACCCCGACGGGATTTGAACCCGTGTTACCAGGATGAAAACCTGATGTCCTAGACCTGGCTAGACGACGGGGCCGAGATTCGGCCGTGCTTCCAAACCGGCAAGCGAGCGCGGGCACTTTAGCAGCCAAATTGCTCACTTCCAGCCATGCGCACGCTGTTCTGCGCTCGTGGGAGAATCTCACCGGGCGCGGCGCCGGTCGCCCGCCCGGAGGATTCCCCGTGAAGCACTGCACCGCATTTTTACTGCTCGTTGCCTGCGTCTTGCTGCCCGCCCAAGAGGCCGAATGGACCCCGCTCTTCGACGGCAAGACCCTCGACGGCTGGGTGAATGTGCAGTGCGCGCCGTCGACTTGGACCGTGAAGGACAGCATGATCGTGTGCTCTGGAATACCCACCGGCATTCTGCGCAGCGCGCGCATGTACGAGAACTTCGAGCTGGAACTGGAATACCGCCACATGAAATCCGGCGGCAACGCAGGTCTGTTCATTTGGTCCGATGCCTTGACCGCGCGCGGGCAACCCTTCAGCCGCTCGATCGAAGTTCAAGTGATGGATGGCGTCGAGAACCCCACCTACTACACCTCACACGGGGACATCTTCTCTATTCACGGCGCGCGCATGAAACCCGACCGTCCTCACCCGCACGGCTGGGAACGCTGCCTGCCTTCCGAGCAACGCACCAGACCTTCGCCGGAGTGGAATCACTACAAAGTCATCGCGAGCCAAGGTGTGCTGAAGCTGCATGTGAACGGCAAGGAAGTTAGTGGCGCCACAGAATGCACGCCGCGCAAGGGCTATATCTGCTTGGAATCCGAAGGCAGCGAATGCCACTTCCGCAATTTGCGCATTCGTGAAACAGCGCCTGCAACGCCGCCGCTGGATGGCGCGCATTGCGCCGCGCTCGACGAGGGCTTTCGCAGCCTGTACGACGGCGTCGGCTTGTCGGGGTGGCGCGAAGCTCAAGGCAAGGAAGGCCACTGGAAAGCCAACGACTGGGTGCTGGCCTATGACGGCACTGGCAGCGATCTGTGGAGCCTTGCAGACTACGGCGACTTCGAAATGATCGTGGACTGGCGCCTGCCAGCTGCATCACAAGAAATCGCACGACCTGTGCTTGGAGCCGACGGCACAAACGCCAAGGACGATCGAGGCAAGGAACGCACCGTCCTCGTGAAAGACGCCGGTGACAGCGGCATCTACATGCGCGGCAGCACCAAGGCGCAAGTGAACATCTGGTGTTGGCCGTGTGGCTCGGGCGAAGTCTATGGTTTCCGCACCGACCCAGCGACGGACGCCGCCAAGCGTGCCAGCTTCATGCCCCGCGAGCGCGCCGACGCGCCACTCGGGCAATGGAACAGATTCCTCATCCGCCTGAAGGGCGAGCGTCTGGATGTCACCTTGAACGGCAAGCGCGTGCTGGAAGGCGCACAGCTCACCGGCATTCCCGCCCGCGGCCCCATCGGCTTGCAAAGCCACGGGGACGCCGTCGAGTTCGCCAACATCTACATCCGACCGCTCGAATAACCCTGCTTCACGCGTGATAAGGCCGGCGGGAGTCGAACCCGCGACCTACGGATTAAAAATCCGGTGCTCTACCAACTGAGCTACGGCCTCAAGTGGCCGGGGCGATTGCCCCAACCGCGGCACGGGGCGCGACCGCCCTCACACCGTTGTGAGTTCTTCAGATTTCTTTTTCAACGACGCATCGATCTGCGTCTCAGAGGCCTTGGTCAGTTCTTGGATTTTTTCTTCCAAGTCCTTCTCTTGGTCCTCTGTGATCTTCACATCCTTCTTCGCTTGCTGCGCAGCCTTGTTGCAGTCGCGGCGCACGTTGCGCACCGCTATGCGCTGCTGCTCGCCCAAATCCTTGATGTGCGCCACCAGCTTCTTGCGCTGGTCGTCGGTCATCATGGGCACGGGCAAACGAATGATCTTGCCGTCGCTCTGCGGCGTGATGCCGAGGTTGCTAGCAAGGATTGCCTTTTCGATGAGGGACACTGCGCCCACATCGAACGGTTTGATCACGATGGTCTTGGCGTCAGAAACGCTCACCTGCGCCATTTGCGCAATGGGTGTCATGGACCCGTAATAATCAACCTTGATGTGGTCCACCAAACCAGGCGACGCGCGCCCGGTGCGGATGCCACGCAAGTCGTCATCCAAGCGCTGAGCCGCCTTGGTCATGCGCTCTTTCGCTTCCTTCAGAATGCCGCTGTAGCTTTGCTCCACTGCATCCTCCCTAGTCGCTAACGAGCGTTCCCACTTCTACGCCGTTCAGCACTTTTACAAGATTGCCTGGCACCGACATGTCGAACACAACGATGGGCAGGCTGTGTTCCATGCAAGTAGTGATGGCGGTCTTATCCATCACTCCCAAACCTTGCGTGATGATATCGATGTAGCTGATGCGCGTGTAGCGCTTAGCCTGTGGGTTCTTGCGCGGGTCGCTGTCGTACACGCCGTCAACCTTGGTGGCCTTCAGCAGCACATCGCAATCCAATTCCTTCGCGCGCACCGCCGCAGCGGTGTCGGTGGTGAAAAACGGACGCCCCGTGCCGCACGAGAGAATGACCACGCGGCCCTTCTCCAAGTGTCGTGTAGCGCGACGGCGAATGAAGGGCTCCATCACTTCGCGGATGTCGATGCCCGAGCACACGCGCGTGGGCACGCCCAGCTTTTCCAGCGCGTCTTGCAAAGCCATGGAGTTGATGGCCGTAGCCAACATGCCCATTTGATCGGCCGTTGCGCGGTTGATGCCCAACGGCGCGATTTGCGCGCCGCGCATGATGTTGCCGCCGCCCAAGACGACGGCCACCTGAGCCCCACTGCTGTGCGCTGTCTTCACCAACTCCGCTGCGCGCTTCACAGCAGCAAGGTCGATGCCGTGGCCGCCGGGCTCGCACAGGGATTCGCCCGAGAGCTTCAGCAGCACTCGCTTCCAGCGCAATGCAGCCTTGCCGCCGGCGTCACTCACCGATGCGCACTCTCGCGAAACCGGTGATCTTCACTTGCTTCACGCCGCAGGCTGCTGCGCGCGCATCCAGCCAAACTGCAACGGTCTTTTCGGAATCGAGCACATAGTTCTGCTGCGTCAGCGCGCGCTCTGCCACAAACTTTTGCAGGCGCCCGCCCACCATCTTTTCTGCGATGGCCTGAGGCTTGCCCGATTCCATGGCCTGCTTGATGAAGATCTCGCGCTCGGCGTCCATCTCCTTCTGCGGGATGCCCGAAGCATCCACGGCCAAAGGCGCTGGCACAGCCGCAACGATGTGCATGCACAATTCGCGCAGCACCTTGCCGAACTCGGCGCTGTCCACAGGGCCTTCTGCGCTCACTTCGACGATGGCACCGCTGCGGCCGTCGAAGTGCTGGTAAGCACCGCACGTGCCCTCGAAGCGCGCAACGCTGCGCACCGCCATGTTTTCACGGATGGTGTTGCCTGCGTCGTCCAACAACGCTTGCACAGTGCCACTGCCCGCGCGCGCCGCCAACACGCTTTCGGGCGTTGCGCTAGCAGCGGGCAGTTCCAGCGCCGCACAGATAGCCGCTTCGGCCAATGCTTGAAAGTTGTCGTTACGAGCAGAGAAATCTGTCTCGCACGACACCATCACTGCTGCTGCTCCACGGTTGCCGCTGCCAGTACGCGCGCGGACCACGCCTTCAGCCGTATCGCGGTCGGCGCGCTTCGCTTGCTTGGCAATGCCACGCTCGCGCAACACCTTGATCGCGCCTTCGATATCACCCGCCGCAACATCCAGCGCATTCTTGCATTCCATCATCGGAGCCTGCGTGCGCTCACGCAGTACCTTCACCATCGCAGCGGTCACAGTAGCCATTGGTCTCTCCGTCGTTATCGCTCGATCATCTTGGCGCACACACACCAAACCTCACTCAGTAGGTTTGGTGTCCGGCTCCGTCGGAGCTGGTGCCACCGGGGTGCCATCGGCGGCGCCCTTCGCGGCGCGCTCGGCACGCAAACGCTGCTGCGCGGCCTTGAGGGCTTCCATCTCGGCAGCGCGACGCTCGGCGCTCTTACGCGCGGCATCCTGTTCCTTCTTCTCTTCTTCCTGGCGACGAGCCATATCGTCGGTGCGACGCTTCTCTTCGGCAGCGAGGTGCTGCGCGTAGGCCGTGTTGCCTGCGGCCACCGCTTCAGTGAGCTTCTTCAGCAGCACCTGGATGGAGCGCATGCTGTCGTCGTTGCCAGGAATAACGATGTCCACCTTGGTGGGATCGCAATCGGTATCAAGGATGGCCACCACGGGGATGCCAAGCTTGTTGGCTTCGCGGACGGCGTTGTGTTCCTTCTTGGGGTCAACAACGACCATCGCGCCCGGCAAGCGCTCCATGGTGCGCAGGCCGTCGAGGTTGCGGAACATCTTGCGTTTGTCGCGCAAAATCGAAGCCTGCTCCTTCTTGGGCCGCGCAGCAAACGAAACATCCGCAACGGAGGCTTCCAGTTCCATCAAGGTCTTCAAGCGGCCACGAATGGTGCTGAAGTTGGTGAGGGTTCCACCCAGCCAACGCTCGGTCACCATCGGCATGCTCACCGAGGCGGCACATTCTTGGATCACCGGCGCGGCTTGGCGCTTGGTGCCCACGAACAGGATTTGATGGCCTTCGGCACTCAAGCGGTGCAAGAAGGTGGTGCCCTTGATCAGACCACGCAGCGATTCGCGCAGGTCGATGATGTGGATCAGGTTGCGCTTGCCGAAGATGAAAGGCTTCATCCTCGGGTTCCAACGGGAAGCGCGGCAACCGAAGTGAACGCCGGCTTCGAGTAGATCCTTCACTGGGACAGCAAACATGGTGGACTCCCTCCCGAGGCGCCCATGGTGGTTTCCTTGAGGCAGAAAACCGGGGCCAGCGGATGGTCAATGGACAAGCCCGAAACAGCGCGCACTCCACCGTGGAGGTCCGCATTTCAGGCCCGGCGAGTCTATCTGGGCACGTTGGCGACGAAAGGGGGGTGCTACCCTCGGCGCCATGGCGGCGGGCAAGACGTTGTTTATCGTTGCGGGTGAGCCCTCGGGGGATCTCCACGCCGCCAATCTGCTGCGCGCTTTGCGCGAGCGCGCGCCGGACTTGCAAGCTCGCGGCATCGGCGGCCCACGCCTCGCGGCGGCAGGAATGACTCTGCAGCACGACCTCGCGAGCGACGCCGTGATGGGCCTGTTCCCTGTGCTGGCGGCGCTCCCCCGGCTACGCCGGGTGTTCCGCGACGCGGTGCATCAATTGGATGACGCGCGTCCCAGCGCGCTGCTGCTGGTGGATTATCCCGGCTTCAATTTGCGCCTTGCTGAACAAGCCAAGCGCCGCGGCATCCCCGTCATTTGGTACATCGCGCCCAAAGTGTGGGCGTGGGCCCGCTGGCGCGTGAAGCGCATCGCGAAGTGCGTCGATCAATTACTGCTCATTCTTCCGTTTGAAGAAGCGTGGTTCCGCGCAGCGGGGCTGAATGCCTTGCATGTTGGCTCGCCGGTGGTGGACCACTGGCACAGCCATGTGCCGACGCGCACCGCAGCACTGCGTGGCGACGCGCCGTTCTGCGTGGGGCTTTTCCCTGGCAGCCGACGGCATGTAGTGCGCAGCGTGTTGCCTGTGTTTTTGGATGCCGCCATGCGCTTTGACATCGCCTGGTGCGCGGCCGAACGCAGCAGCGGCAAGAGCGCCAACGCGAATGCGCTTAGTGCGCGTCCGCGATTCCTGCTTTCCAACGCCACCACCGAAGGCGCCGCCATGGTGGCCGCCGCGCGCGCGCGCGGTTTGGACGTGCACGCGTGCACTGGTTCTGCACTGGATCTGATGCACGCAGTGGATCTATCGCTGGCCGCGTCCGGCACGGTCACTTTGGAACTGGCGCTCAGCGGCAAACCCTTTGTGGTGGGCTATCGCTTGTCAGCGCCGTTCTGGGTCGTGGCGAAATTGCTGGTGAAAATCGACCATGTTGCCCCGGTGAATCTGGTAGCCGAAGCACGAATTGTGCCCGAGCATGTGTCCGTGCGTTCCTTCGCAGCGGCAGCTGCGGACGACCTTTTGCGACTGAGCGCAGGCCCGGCCCGCGAACGCTGCATCGCTGACCTCGCGGAAGTGACGCGCCGCTTGGGCCCACCCGGCACGGCGGAACGCGCTGCCGCAGCGGTCCTCGAGTTCCTTGAAGCGCGCCGCTAGCGCTCAGCCCTGCAAGGCTCGGCCGGCGGCGCTGCGTTCAGAACGGCGCAAAAACGCAACCAAATAGGCCACTTCCGCTGTTAGATATGGGCTGCGCTCAATCTCGTCGAGAATCTCCGAACGCGGCTGCGCAGTGCGGAAGATGGTGCGGTACGCATCGCGAATGGCCTCCATCTGCCCCGGCGAATAGCCAGCGCGCTGCAGACCCACTGTGTTCACTTTGCGCACCTTGGATGGATGGCCTTCAACCACCATGAAGGGCGGCACATCGTGCACCACGCGGGTGAGCCCGCCGACATACGAGTGCTTACCGATGGTGGCGAACTGCTGCACCGCTGCGGCACCGTTCAGGATGGCGCGATCTTCGATCACTACATGCCCAGCGATGAGCACATTGTTGGCCATGATCACATGGTCGCCCAGCACGCAATCGTGGGCCACATGGCAGCATGACATCAACAGGTTGTGCGATCCGACGCGCGTCCAACCATCGCCTTTCAGCGTGCCGCGATTCAACTGCGCGAATTCACGAATGACATTGTTGTCGCCGAGAGACAACCAAGTGACTTCACCCTTCCAAGTCAGGTCTTGCGGCGCGCCCCCTACCGCCGCATGACTATGCACGCTGTTGTTGCTGCCCATGCGCACATGCGGGCCAACGACGGCATGGGGGCCTATCTGCGAACCCGCACCGATCACCGTGTCTTCGCCGATAACCGCAAAAGGCGCGATGGTGACATCGCTGCCAATCTGCGCATCGGGATGCACTACTGCTGTTGGATGAATGTTGCTCATGCGTCCATCAACATGAATTTCATGACCGCTTGGCAGGACAGCTCGCCATTCACCGAAGCGCGCCCTTCGACCTTGCCAGAACGGTCGCGCAGCGACACGGTCTCGCATTCCAAACGCAACTGATCGCCCGGCACCACCGGCCGCCGGAACTTCACATGGTCGATGGCCACCATCACCGCAACGCGACCCGTGTTTTGCAGACGGCGCAACAGCAGCACGCCAGCGAGCTGCGCCAACGCTTCGATCTGCAGAACTCCAGGCATGATCGGCTGTCCGGGCCAGTGCCCTTGGAAGTGCGGTTCGTTGAAGGAAACGCTCTTGATGCCCACAGCGCGCTGCCAGCCTTCAAGCTCGATGACGCGGTCGACGAACAAGAAGGGGTAGCGGTGCGGCAAGATTTTCAAGATCTCGCGCACATCTAAGCCAGTGTCGCTTTGCAAGACGCCGCGGGCTTCCAGCTCGCGTTGACGCGCTGCAATCAAGCGCACCAGTTTTTGGTTTTCGTCGTGGCCGCTGCGTGTGGCCACCACGCGGGCTTCAAGATCGCAGCCCAGTAAGGCGAGGTCGCCTAACAGGTCCAACAATTTGTGGCGCGCCGGTTCGTCGGCGAAGCGAAGCGCGTTTTCCATGACACCGTTGGGCCCGAGAACAAGCGTGTTGCGTGTGTTGGCACCCTTGCCCAAGCCCAACTCTTGCAGTGCCTTCACTTCGGCTTCAAGGCAGAAGGTGCGCGCCGGAGCAATCTCCGACAAGAAACTCTCTTCGCGCACTTTCAGGCTGACGCACTGCGTGCCCAAACCGATCACGCCGGGATAGTGCAGTGTGTAGGAAAGGTCTAATCCTTCGCCAGCAAAGGCAGCGATACTGGCTTCGCCATCTTGGGCTGCAACTGCTTGGTCCAGCGCAAAGCTCTTTCGTGGCGCCTTCTGTTCCAGTCGTCCTGCGCCACGAATCACTTCGGCATAAGGCAAACTGGATCCATCCAACCCAGGCACTTCCACGCCATCGATTTCGATGTCCACATTGTCGACGCCCAAGGCGTAGAGGCTGGCGGTGAGGTGTTCGACCGTGTGCACATCTGCATCGCCCAGCGCAATGGCCGTGCGGCGTTCTCGGGCCACGACATTTTCGATGCGCAGTGGGATGCGCGGCCTGCCCGGCAAGTCCGTGCGCACGAACACAACACCGTTGCCCGCTTCGGCGGGGCGCAAAGTGACGCTGCATTCAGTACCGCTGTGCAGGCCCGTGCCGCGCACAGTCACGGCGCTTTTCAAAGTGCGTTGGTTGCGCAAAGTCATGAGTTCGTCTCCGGGCCGCCACTGCCACCGGCATTGACATCGACATCCGGCTGCAAGCGTCTCTCGATCTCGTTCAACCTGCGCCACATTTCTGGCAAGCGTTTTTGCAGCACTCGCACGCGCAAACCGTCGGCCAGCGGCAACGGTGGGGCGCCCATGTACGCACCAGCGGCTTTGATGGAACTCGTGGTGCTGCTGTAACCAGCCATCTGAGTTCCGCTTGCAATCGATATGTGCCCACCGATGCCAACATGGCCGCCGAAGACCACGCGATCACCTACTTTGGTGGAACCTGCGATCCCGACCAAGGCCGCGAACAGACAATCCTCGCCAACTTGCACGTTGTGAGCAATCTGGACCAAGTTGTCGATCTTGGTGCCGCGCCCAATGCGGGTCGCATCAAAGCGCGCGCGGTCGATGCACACGCAGGAACCAATCTCGACATCGTTGCCGATGATGACGGTGCCCACATGCGGGATGCGCGCATGCTGGCCGCGGTCGTCGGTGGCATAGCCGAAGCCATCGCCTCCGATCACGCTGCCCGAATGCACGCTGACGCGGTCGCCCAAGCGCACATGGTGTTCGATCACCACACGCGGATGGATAGTGCAATCAACACCAATCTGTGCACTGGCACCAATCACAGCGCCGGGGCCAATGCTGCTGCGCGCGCCGATGGTCGCGCCTGCCCCAACGAAGGCCAGAGCCCCGACGGAAGCTGTCGGATCGATGCTGGCGCTGCTCTCCACGACCGCGCTCGGATGAATGCCAGCAGCGGGGCGCGGTTGCGCACTCATGTGTTCAACGATGCGTGCGAAGGCGAGATTCGGCTGCGGCACCAAGATTGTGACGCCGCGAAAATCTGGAATCGGTGCATCGAGCACTGCTGCTGTCGCCGTTGATGCAGCAAACGCCGCACGCCAACGCTCGCCGGTGGCAAAGGTGATGTCGCCTGGGCCAGCAGCTTCTGCGCCAGCACAGGCGAAGACTTCGGCGTCGGCGTCACCCAAGACCTGACCGTCGACCAGCGCTGCGAGACTCCGGACCGTGAAAGCCATGCGTGTCAGCGGTTCAGCCGCTGCACCACCTCCGCGGTAAGGTCCAGTTTTTCGTCGTGCCACAGCACGTTGCGCAACTGAATGCCAGCCCAGACATCGCTGCGGGTGCGCCCGCCCAATTCGTCGCGACTAATCAAATACACAGCCGACAGCCCCTTGCTGGCCCCGATGGCTGCGACTTCGCGCTGAACCACCTTGTAGACCTTCTTCAGGTGCTCGACGAGTTCGCGCTCTTGCTGCAACAACGCGCCCTTTTCTTGAAGTTCAATCTCGACTTTCTCGAGGGCAAGGTCGCGTTCTTTCTGCAGGCGCTCGAGCGCTGGTGGGTCCGAAAGCTCGAGGGCTTCCACCTTCTGCAGCAGCGCCTGACGCTTCGTGCGCACTTGCTCGCCGTTCTGCTTCAGGCGTGCTTCGAGCTGCGTGGTGATGTCTGCGGTCTTCTTGTATTCGAGGACAACGCGTTCGACATCAACAAAGCCGACGCCTTGGGCGCTCACCATGGTGGCGCAGGCGATGGTCAAGAACAGGGCTGCGATGCGCATGCGCTCCTCCTTCAGAAGTTCGAACCGAACGAGAACGAAAGCAACTGGGTTTCGTCACCATCCTGCTTCAGCAAGGGAAAGCCGAAATCGATGGATACAGGACGATCGCCGAGGAAAGGTATCACGATGCGAACGCCCGCTCCAACGGCCACACGCGGGCTGGTGAGCTGGGAATCGCTCCAACTTCCACCAACAGAGCCGGTGTCGATGAAGAGCACGCCACGGAGCGCTTCGTCGGCAACTGGGAAGAGATACTCGGCGCTGGCCAGCCACATGGCTTCACCACCGATCGGGTCTTCGCCGTCGTGCGGCCCTGCGCCGCGGAAGCGGAAGCCGCGGATGGTGCCAGCGCCACCGGCAAATAGGCGGTCGAAAATGGGCACTGCACGAGTGTCGCCCAACGCTGTTGCGTGCCCCAATGTGCCGCTGAGTTGCAGCACATGCGCCCGTTCGTCGGCACTCTCGCCGAGCTGGAAGTAGCGATCGGCTCGCAGTGTTGCGGTGGCGTAGGACAGCGCGCCCCACAGCCCTGCATACTTGGCGGTAGCCGCAAGCTCATAACCACTTGTTGGGTCCAGCAAGTTATCCACGCGGCGCAAACGCGACGTAACTTGCAGCGAGGCCACTTCATTGCGACCTTCCACATCGAACACGATCTGCGGGGCGGTAGCCGAGATCTCGCCGACATCCGCCACTTCGTCACGCAAAGTGACATCGATGCGCAGATCGTCGCCCAATTCCCGCCCCACCGTCAGCGCAAACCCCTCGTGTCCTTCTTGCCAGTCTTCGCGCAACCACTCGGTCATGTAGAGCTCGCCGCTGAGCGCCCAGGGCGTATCGAAGGCCCGCTGATCGCCCCACAAAATACGCCCGCGCGACACAACCGTGCCGGGCTGGTAGCTCAATACAAGAATCTGTCCGCCACCGCTGAAGGATTCCAGCGTTTCACCGAAGGACTCCGGCGTATCGAGCGGATCGAAGTTGGTCTTGGTCCAGGTCACATCGCCGATAAACCCCGCGTTGGTAGACACGCCCACTGCAAAGCGCAAATTGCCGGTGTCGGTCTCCTGCACATCAATCACGATGTCTTGCACGTTCTCGCGCTTGGTGTCGCGCAACTGCACATAAGCCTCGCGGTACACCTGAAAATCATCGAAGGGGATTGCGGGTGTTTCCGCACGCATACCGGATTGCGGCGACCAATAGCGTAGGGAGCGAATCTTCTGCTCGGAGCGGCGCAGCTTCTGCAAGTTCAGCGGATCGCCTGTGAACAGCTCGATTTCGCGCCGAATGACGCGGTCCTGCGTTTCAACATTGCCGCGGATTTCGATTTCGCCTACATGCACCAACTCGCCTTCAGCAACCATGATCACGACATCGACTTGGTCGCTATCGAGATCGATGGTGCTCTTGTCATTCACTGTGGCGTTGATGTGGCCGATGGCTTGATAGCGCTCCATGAGAACACGCATGTCGCGGCCCAGCATTCCGTCTTGACCCGTGGCGTAGGCCGCGCCGACTTGTGTCTGCAAGGCTGCGCTGAGCTCTGCCGCTTCAAAAAGCGTTGCGCCTTGAAGTGCTACTGAGCGCACGGTGTAAAGCCTGCCCTCTTCGATGCGCACGATGAGGTCTACTCGTTCGTGCTCGGGAGTTGGCACCCATTCCATCAGCGTGGCGCGCGCATCGAGATAGCCCTGGCCACGCAACCACGCCGTCAGCCCCACCACATCGCGGCGCACTTGTTCCAGCACGAATTCCTTACTGCTCAGCAGCCCGGGCTCTTCGCACCAAGGCATTTGTTCCAGCAGCTTGTCTTTGTCGAAGCTAGTGGTTCCTTCGAAAATGACGCTGCGAATCTTCACCTTCACACCTTCAATGACATTGAACAGCACAATGTCGCCGCTGCGCTCGCTCTCCTTCACGAAGCGCACGCTGATGTAGTGGAAGCCGCGCTCGCGGTACCAGCGTTCCAGTTCTTGGCGGTCCAACTCGAGGGTGGCGTCGTCCACCAAATTGCCCCCGCGCGTGCGCAGCAATGGCAAGAAATCTTCGCGTCCGAACTCCAATGCCCCGAGGAAAACCAAACCCATCACGCGGCGGTTCTCTTCGCCATTCAAGGTGATGACCACGCCGCCGCTTGAGTCGAGCACCGCAAGCACGCTCGGGATCACCGAAAACAATTTCGGCAAACGCACGGTTGTCTCTTCGGGTTGGGGGCGCGTCGGATCCACCGCTGCTGGTGCTTGCCAGCCAGACAAACGGCGCACGTCGCGGTCCAGCGCATCGCGCGAGAACGGCGCGCCCACTTTGATGGTCATCACCGCCATGATGGCGTCGGGCGTCAGTGTGCGCAGGCCTTCAAAGTGAATGGCCCGCACAATCTTGCCTTCCAATTCCTGTCCGTCACCTTGGGCCAACAACGCGCCCGGCAAACAGCACAGAAGAAGCAACAGCGCCCTTCGAAGCAGATTCGGCATGGGGTTCTCCAACGGATTGACAGTCAAACGCCGGACGGTGGCACTGTAAAGGGCCTCAATTTTCTGGGCCGCCATCGGCTGCGTTTTCGAAGCGCAGACGGGCCGGGAAAAACTGCAGCTCCACCTTGCCGGTGGGGCCGTTGCGGTGCTTGGCCACGATCACTTCAGTGAGGCTACCTTCACCCTGCGGCGTGACATCGGTCTTGTAGTAGTCATCGCGGTACAAAAACATGATCAAGTCCGCGTCTTGCTCGATGGCCCCAGACTCGCGCAAGTCTGACAGTCGCGGACGATGATCTTCGCGAGCGTCCACTGCGCGGTTCAACTGCGAGAGTGCCACCACGCAGCACTTGAGTTCGCGCGCCAGCTCTTTCATGGCCCGGGAGATCTGCGCAATTTCCTGCTGGCGGTTCTCTGAACCTGCCGGCGGCGCAACCATCTGCAAATAGTCCACGATGACGAGGTCGATGCCACCCAGTTGGCGCGCCAAGCGACGCGCCTTAGTGCGGATGGCCATTGGGGTCATGGCCGGCGAGGCATCCACATGGAAACTGGTATTGCTCAGCCCCGACGCCGCATCCGACAACTTGGCCCAATCGCGTTCCGACAGCGTGCCTTTGCTGATCTTGGTCGCTTCAACCCGCGCCTGCGCGCACACCAAGTTCTGCACGATTTGTTCTTCCGACACTTCCAACGAGATGAACAGTGCTCGCGTCTTGGGGTTGCTCATGCAAGCATTCAAAGCCACATTCAACGCGAATGTGGTCTTGCCCATGCTGGGGCGCGCTGCGATCACCACCAAGTCGCCACGCTGCAACCCGTTGGTCATGGCATTCAGTTTGAAATAGCCCGTATCCACGCCGGTGACAGCACCGCGGTTCGCGGACAATTTTTCGATGCGGTCGAAGGTGCTCTCCAGCAGCTCGCCCACATGCAGCGTGCCTTTGGCGTGCTGGTCTTCGCCGACGGCAAACACGGCAGCTTCCGCTGCGTCCAAGATCTCGCCCACCGGCGAAGCCGAGCTGAGCGCCTCGTGACGCATCTTGTCGCCGATGTCCGCGAGTCGGCGACGCTGCGACTTCTCGAGCACGATGCGCGCATAATGCGGCGCGTTCACTGCCGACGGCAGTAGCTCAAGTAATTGCCCGATAAACGGACGGCCACCGATGGCAGCCAAGCGTCCCTGGGATTCCAGTTCCGCTGCGACCGTGACGGGATCAAGGGGCACGTGGCGCCCATTGAGCTCGACGATGGCGCGGAACAGGAGCGCGTGGCTCTCGTGGAAAAAGTCCTCTGCCGCAATGATACTGAGGACATCGTCCAGCTTGGACGGATCAATGAGCACTGCGCCCAGCACGCTCATCTCGGCGTCTGCGCTCTGCGGAACAACCACCTTGAGCGCATCTTCCGCCACGAACTCCTCCCAAAGCGCTACACCCGCGAGGCCGCGCACGGCCTCGCAGGCGTCCTAATCCCTCATGATTCCGCTGGCGTTGGGACTGGAGCAGTTTCCTGCCCAGGCACCCAGTCGCCACGACCTTCTGCGCGCACCTTCAAGGTGATGCTCAGCTTCACAGCTTCGTGCAACACCACGGCAATGCTGTGGTCGCCGACATGCTTCACCGCCGCAGCAACGCGGAAGACGCGTGCATCCAGCGGGAACCCCTTAGCCGCAGCGGCTTCAGTGATTTCACGCAAGCCCACCGAGCCATACAGGTTGCCGGCATCTGATGCCTTGGCGACCAGCGTGATCTCGAAGCCAGCGAGCCGACCAGCAAGTTCTTGCATTTCCGAGAGCAGCTTGGCCTCTTCAGCAAGCCATTGCGCGCGGACCTTGTCGACGCGCAGCAGATTCACAGCGCTCGCGGGAACAGCGATGCCGGTTGGCAGCAGGTAGTTGCGGGCATAGCCCACGCGCACCCGCACCTTAGACCCGCGTTTGCCGAGGTGTTCGACATCCTTCATCAGCAGCAGTTCAACCATGGGAGCCTCCTCAGCCTGTGTATGACAGGAGCGCGAGGAACCGCGCCCGCTTAACCGCGAACTTGATGGCCTTTTGATGACGGGGGCAACCACTGGAGCGCTTGCGCGAAACCAGCTTGCCCTGCCCCGTGACCATGCGCTGCAGCAGGTCGAGGTTCTTGTAGTCAATACCCACCGCCGGATCGAGGCGGGTGTCCACCGGTTCGGTTGGAACCGGTGCGCCTTCAACAGGCTTCTTCTTCTTGAGAGCCGCGCAGAACCTGCAAGGCAGGCGCTCCGCGAACTTCTTCATCTTGTTCTTCTTCTTCCGGCGTTCTTTCATCTTGCTCGTGAGAGGTGGCATGTGTGTATCCTTCAGTTGCCGGATTCGAAGTTGTCAGAGTCAGGGCGCGCTTCGTCGTCGAAGCGTTCACGCCATCCACCGCCGCCGCCACGGCGTTCGCCGCCGCCGCCGCCTTCATCCCACGACTCATCGTCGCGGCGACGCGGCTCGCGTCGCGGACGCAGCGCATCGATTTCGGCGAAGTTGCGCCACATCGGGAACGCATCCACTCGCACCACCAACGCGCGCATCAGGTCTTCGCTGATGTTCACATCGTGGCTGATGCCCGCAACCGATGTGGGCGGTGCTTCGAAGTGCGCCAAGATGTACGTGGCGCGCTTCTGGTCTGCGATGGGATAGGCGAGCTTGCGCTCGTCCCACAAGTCAACCTTGACGGGCTGCCCATGGTGCTTCTGGATAAGGCTGGTCACGAGTTGCGTGCCCGAGCCGTTCTCGGCATTCACCTTGCCGTTATGCAAGATGAACATGCCCTCGTACTTGCAAAGTTTTGCAGACACGAAAGACCCTCCAGGGTCTGGTTGCCTCCCACGGACGCCTTGCCCGCTGCGAGGAAATCCCGCAGACCTTCGGACAACGCGGCCCCTGAAGTTCCTCTTCAAGGGCGAGCGGCAACACTGCACACTCCAGCGACTTCGCAACCCTTAGGCCGCGAAGGCACCAGTTATTTTTTGTCCTTGCCCTTTTCTGGGGTGCCAGGGGCTTCCACTGGCTTCTTCTCGGTGAGCACAATCGGCTCGGTGGGAGCGCCATCCACAGGAGTAGCCTCCACTTCCGCGTTCTTGTAGTGGTAGCTGACCAAGGTCTTGTGGGGCGGGTCGGCCAAGGTGACACCAGCAGGCAGCACGATGTCTTTCGCCTCGATGTGATGGCCTACCTTGAGGTCGGCGATGTTGCACTGCAACACACCTGGCAGTTCGCGCGGCAAGCACGAAATGTGGATGTCGCGGTTGATGAACTCGAGCAGTGCGCCAGTCAACGGCAGCGGCGGGTTGCTGAATTCCACAGAGACGTTCACCGTCACGGGCAACTTGTCGTCGACGCGCATGAAGTCAAGGTGCACGATCTTGTCGCCCAGCGAGTTGTACCCAATGTCCTTCAGCAGGCACATCTGAGTCTTGCCGCCGACGCTGAATTCGAACATGCGCGCACCCTTGCGCATCACCATGTCGAAAGCGTGCGATTCAAGGCTGATCGCGCGAGCTTCGCGCTTGAGCCCGTAAATCACCGCCGGAATGCGCCCTGCGTTACGCATGCGCTTGCACTCTTGGGAACCCGTGGCTTCACGGAACTCCACTGGCAACATCACGACTTCCATCGCCTCGATCTCCTCAGCACACGGCGTCACTTATGGCGACGCACTTTTGTCTTCGCTCCGAGCGGCCGCGCTGGCACGCCCACCACCGTGGCCCCGCGACCAATGTCGCGCGTCACCACCGCACCTGCACCGGTACGGGCCTTGTCAGCCACCTTCACAGGGGCCACAAAAATTGTCCCGGCACCCACGGACACTCCGGCACCAATTCGGGTTCGATGCTTCGCGACCCCATCAAAGTTTGCCGTAATTGTCCCGGCTCCCACATTCACATCTGCGCCGACATCCGCGTCGCCGAGATAACTGAGATGTAGAACCTTGGCCCGTTGCCCCAGGCGGCTCGCCTTCACCTCGACAAAGTTGCCCACACGGGCACCCTCATCAAGCCGAGCCCCCTTTCTGAGTACTGCACAGGGGCCCACGGAACAACGGGCGGCGATCGTAGCACCCGATCTAAGCACCACAAACGGATGCAGCACGGTGCCTTCGCCCACCTCGACGCCGCTCTCAACGACCACATGTTCGGGCGCCGGGATGATCACGCCGCCAGCCCGAAGCCGATGCAAGATGCGGGCTTGGAGCAGCCGCCGGGCCGCGTCCAACTCGTCCGGTTGGTTCACTCCGCGCGCTTCCTCAGCATCGGCCAAGAGAAATGCCTGAGCCTTGGCGCCGGCGAGGGCCACCAAGTCGGTCAGGTAATACTCGCGCTGAGCGTTGTTCCGCCCCACTTGGGGCAGCAAGCGGTGAAGCGCTTCGGCCCGCACCACAAATTGGCCCGCGTTGATCTCGCTGATACGCAGTTGGTCAGCGGAACAATCTTTCTGCTCGACGATGCGAAGCAACCGCCCGTCAGAACCCCGAATGATGCGCCCTAACCCTGTTGGATCCGCCACCTTGGCGCTCAACACGGTGACGTCAGCCCCAGTGCGTCGATGCGCGGCGAGAGCGGCTTCCAAAGTCTCGCGCCTAATCAGTGGCGCGTCGCCACACACGATGAGCACGTCGGCGCCCTTAGCTGGCACTTGTTTGAGCGCGCTGCGCACGGCATGCGCTGTGCCAAGGGGCTTGGCTTGGCGTGCAAACTCCACGCCCCTTTCCGCGCCAAAAATGTCGCGCAACTGGGCCAAGGTGCGCCCACCAACAACAATGCGCTTGCGACAGTTTGCCGGCAACGCCGCCAACACATGCCACAGCAGCGGACGGCCAAGCAAGTCCACGAGCACTTTGGGGCCTTGCGTACGCATGCGCTTCCCCTCGCCTGCTGCAAGCACCACTGCCACCACTGCTCGCGCCATGCGCATCTCCTTGGGCACCGCTGAAATTACCCCGCTAGGACTCGAACCTAGAATAAGAGGATCAGAACCTCTTGTGTTACCAATTACACCACAGGGTAGTGATTAAGACTGGTGCGATCCATTCAGCTCGAACGCCAGCATGGTAGCCCCGGCAATTTCGTGATCAAGCGCAAGAGTCTGCGCCTTCAGTGCAGAAAACCTCAATGCATTCAGGCATGTCGGCTTGACCAAAGCGCCGCCCGAGCGGTACAGCACACACACCTTTGCCGCCGAGAGCTCCTATGCGAAATACTTCAGTGTTGATGGCGGCGCTGCTCTTGATGGCAGCTTGCGGCGACCCAACGCCACCGCGTGTCGGGGGAGTCGTCGATGGTGCGACTGCCGAACAGCGCGCCGCGTTCGATCGAGGGCGTGCGTTGATGCGCCGGCGCTTCACTCCTTCGGAAGGGTTGGGCCCGCTCTACAACTCCAGTTCGTGTGCTGCTTGCCACGAGCAACCCGTGACCGGTGGCGGCGCTCCGAACTACCGCAACTTCTTCTTGGTCGCTCTGGGCACAGAGGGCAGCCAAGTGCCGCTGGTAGTTATTAATTTGCCCAGTCAAGTGTTGCCTGCGTTTTACGGGCCAGGTTTCGGCGCAGGCCGCATCGTGGTGCCGCCAGTGGGCCCGCCAGGCGTAGCCATCACCATGGCGCAACGCGCCGGGCCGCCGCTGTTCGGCACGGGCCTTTTCGAGTTGGTGACCAACGCCACCATCATCGCGCTCAGCGACCCTGATGACGCAGACGCCGACGGCATCTCTGGGCGCTTCAACCGCGCACCGGGGCTGTTGGTGGGGCGCCTCGGATTCAAGTCGCAGGCCAACAACATCGAATCTTTCATTCGCGGTGCTGCACGCAATCAGATGGGCATCACCACGAATCCTGTGGCAGGTTCTGGTGCGGCTGTCAGCCTCGCTTCGTGCCGCCTGCTGCAAGTGCCCACAGGTGGGCCCAACGATCCCATCACCGACGAAGACAGCATCGCAGACCCAGAAATCTCGGTGCCCGACTTCGCCGACATCATCGCCTTCTGCAGGTTCCTCGCGCCACCGCGGCGGCTTGCGCTCACAGAATCGTCCGCGCGTGGGCAAACATTCTTTGAACAGGTTGGGTGCACCAAGTGTCACTTGATGAACCTGACCACTTCCCTCGGCACCATTCAGCCTTTCACTGATCTGTTGTTGCACAACATGGGCCCCGGCCTCGCGGATGGCATTTCTCAGGGCAGCCCGCAACCGTCTCTGGACGGCGACACGACGACTGGCGATGAATGGCGCACGGCACCACTTTGGGGCGCCGCGCTGAATGCTCCCTACATGCACGATGGCCGTGCTGGAACACTGTTGGAAGCGATTGATACCCATGGTGGAGAGGCCACCGGAGTGCTGGCCGCATTCAATGCGTTGAGCGCAGCGCAACAAGCCGATGTCATCGCCTTCTTGGAGACACTCTGATGCGCAGCACCTCTTTGCGACGCGGAGTCCTGTTGCTGTGCAGCAGCGCACTGCTGCTGGCATTCCAGTTCGTAGGCCCCACAGATCCATTGCCTGCAACGGGCTCTCTGGGCGGGCCCGATCGCTCCCTCACCTGGGGCGAAACTCAAGATTGGCTGCGCGGGCGCCGCGTATTCGATCACGATTTTTCTCTCAGCGAAGGCCTCGGGCGACCGCACTACAACGGCGACAGTTGCCGCTCATGCCACTTCGACCCCGTGGTGGGCGGCAGCGGTGATGTGGACTTGAATGTCAGCCGCGTCGCCAGAAGCTTCGGCGGCACCGGCTTCGCAACAGTGCTGAATGCAGACCCTTTCGGCAATCCGCAGATTCTGTCGCGGCTTACGCGCCCAGACAACGCGCGGCGCGAAGAGTATGACCCCGCCATCACCGACATCTTCGAACAGCGCAACGCGCCACCGGTGTTCGGACTCGGGCTCATCGAGCGCATTCCCGCAACTGCCATCCTTGCGCAGCAAGACCCCAACGACTTGAACGGCGATGGCATCCGCGGCGTGGCGCGCATGCTCAGCGTGCAAAGCGCCACGGTGCTTGGTCGTTTCGGTTGGAAAGCTCAAGTGCCCACCGTGCGCGATTTCTTGCGCGACGCTATGGGTGAAGAGAACGGCATCACCGTTGCTGTCACTGGCAGCCCCTTCGGCATCAGCGCCGATGGCGACGGCATTGCCGATCCAGAGTTATCCAGCGACGACTTCGAAGCCGGTGCCTTCTTCTTGGAGCACTTGGCCGCGCCACCTCGCGCCAACCCCACCCACCCTCAAGCCGCGTCGGGCTTGCTGTTCTTCACGCAGATTGGCTGCGCCAAGTGCCACACGCCTTCGTTCAACATTGATGACGCCGCCGTACCGCTGTTCTCAAACTTGCTGCTGCACAATGTGGGGACTGAAGAGTTCCGTGGCATGCAAGAAAATGGCGCAGGCAATGGCTTCTATCGCACGCCACCGCTCTGGGGGCTGCGGCACAGCAAGCCTTACATGCACGATGGCTCTGCAGAGACTCCGTTGATGGCTATCAGGGCTCACGAAGGCGAGGCCGCCGGTGTGCGCGTGGCTTTCGACGCCCTCAGCGCAACGGCGCAAGCAGCACTTCTCGCATTCCTCGATGACCTCTGATTTTCGCGTCCTGTTCGCAGGCTGTCTCGCGCTGTGCGTGGTGGCCTGCAGCGAGCAAAGCGACGCGCCATCAGAGCTGCACGCAAGCCAACGGCCACATGCCAGCCTGCGCGAACCGATGCTGTTGGATTGGAGCCTTCGCTGCCCACCCGCCGCGTTAGCCCCGCTGCCATTTCGCGTCGAGTCCAACAGCGTTGGCCCGCTTGATGCCGCCGCTGTGCACGCGGCTGCGTGCAGCGTGTTGCTGCCACTGCGTCTGAATGAACAGACGCTGTTCCGTGAAGCCGTTGCCGATGAGCCCGCTTTGGTCATCAGTTGGCGCGCCGGCGATCACGGAGATTGCGCACCTTTTCTTAAAGTCGATGGAGACCTCGCCCACTCCGGGCCGACGCCATCATCTTCGGGTGCGCTTGCGCCGAGCTTCATCCACCTGAATCCGGATTTCAATTGGGACCGCGCCAACGGGCCAGACCTCCGAAGCACAATTTTGCACGAGGCGCTGCATTTCTTTGGCCTCGGGCACGCAGCGGAGCCAGCCGCCGTGATGTGGGCGGGCTTTGGTATGGAGCAGCGCCGCAGCTTGCATCCGGCAGACCAGCGCGCCCTCGTCGCGGCGCTTGGCATCAGCAGCAACGAAGGGCCCGCCTTGGTGCTGAGCAACCCAAACGACCAGAGGGTGCTTCAAGTGATTCCGCTGAGTGCTGACGAAACCCGAGTGCGCCACGCGATATTGGATGTCGATGCTGATGGCAACGACGAAATACTGCTGTTCGCAGAGGCCGGCTGCAGCGGCGGCGAGTTGTTGCTGTTGCATTTTTCTGCCGACGGACGCTTGCGCCGCACGCAGGGCCCTGTGCCAGGCGCGTTAGATGCACGACTGGACAACGAATTCACGCGAGATGCCGTGGGCCGCGCGGTGCATCTTGCCCACCGCGCCGATGGACGCTTCACTGCTGCGCGCTTTGACGCTAGCGGCCTGCCTACCCGCACGCTCCCCCGGGGTCAGTCCCTCGTCCTCATGGATGGTCGCAGCGACTTGAATGGTGATGCGCGCTTCGACCACCCCGCCCCTATGACGCGCGCCGCTCCCGCCACGAC
Source organism: Singulisphaera sp. GP187 (assembly GCA_945907755.1). GTDB lineage: Bacteria > Planctomycetota > SXUL01. Next base: position 44,873 of record CAMDTN010000009.1, read on the forward strand.
GCTGCGCCTCGGGCTCCACCAATTCACCCTCACTCGCCGCCCCCAATAAACAGGGCAGCGCCGACCGTTGGAGTGCATCCGCCCCGCGTTACAGTCCCCGCGCTGCCCTGTGGTGTAATCGGTAACACATCAGGTTTTGGTCCTGAGATTCCAGGTTCGAGTCCTGGCGGGGCAATCCAACGCACGCGACGCTCTCACACCGAGGGCGTCGCGTTTGCGTTGAACCCTTGGCGGCGCAGTAGGTCCAGCGCTGCGGTACAAGCCCGCTCGCGCACTTGATCGCGCGTTCCTGGAATCTGCAGGCGCCGGCTGTGAATGTCGGCCCCTGCAGCCAAGGCGATGAAAACTGTGCCCACAGGGTGCGCTGCCGTCCCGCCGTCGGGCCCGGCGACGCCAGTGGTTGACAGCGCGTGGGTTGCGACGCAACTCTGCAGCGCACTGCGCGCCATGGCTTCGGCCACCGCTGCAGACACTGCTCCGTGCTGTTCCAGCAGCGCCGCAGGGACGCCCAACAGCGCTTGCTTCACGCTGTTGCTGTAGGCCACCACGCCGCCAGCGAAACATGCTGATGCACCGGGCACCGCCACCAAGCGCGCAGCCAGCAAACCACCTGTGAGCGATTCCGCGGTAGCCAACAGCATTTGCTGCGCACAAGCCATGCGCACCACGAAAGGCGCAAGCCCCTCACCTGTAGCGCTGACTAAATCGGCGCCCAACAGCGCAGCGACAGTTTCAGTGACTTGGTCCAGCTCGCTCGCGTGCACCGCGTCGGCGCTGAGCACCAAGCGAATCTCGCCTTCTGCTGGATACGAACCCAGCAGCACGCGCTGCTCGCGCAGCATGAACTGTGCCAAGCGCGCACCCAGTTCCGCCTCTGGGATTCCAACGACCACCAGCGTGCGTTGCAAACGCGCTGCGCCGCGCGCGACATGCCCCGCGAGCCACGGGTCCACCACCATGTCGATCATTGCCAGCACTTCACTCGGCACCCCAGGCAGCACCAACACATCGGCGCGTTGCATGCGCAGCACAAAGCCCGGCGCTGTACCCCGCGGGTTGCGCAGCGCTGTGGCGCCCATGGGCAAATCCGCTTGCACCAAGTTGGCTTCGCTCGCTTGGCGCCCGGTGGCCGCAAAATAAGCGCGCACCATGGCTTCAGCGCCTGCGTCGCGTTGCACCACGACGCCCGCCGCTTGCGCCACCGCGTCGGCGGTGAGGTCATCTTCGGTGGGCCCAAGCCCGCCCGTGACCAAGATCACATCGCATTCTGTAGCCAACGCGCGCAGTGCAGTGCTGATGGCCGCAGCATCGTCCGGCAGCAAGCGCACTTCGCTCACACTGAATCCGTGGCGCAGCAGCGCGGTAGACAGCGGCGCCACATTCGCTTCGCGCACACGCCCACTGACGAGTTCGTCACCAATGGCAAGGAGCGCAGCCACTCCCATGGGTCATTCCTTCCAGACAGGACCGCGAGCAGCGCTCACTTTGGCGCTGAAACTCTCCAGCGTTTCATCAGCCCCGGGCACACTGCCCGCGAAGCGCTCGAAAAGCACGCGTGCCTCTGCCACCACTTCTTCACTGCCATACCTCAGTGCTTGGAACAACCCAGGCAAGAGTTGGTCCCACGCTGCGCTGCGCACGCGGTCGGCAACCCAAACGGTGGCACCAGCAGGAGTCCAAGCAATGACGCTCTGCTCGTCGGTGCGATCAACCACCTGCAGCGCGCGGCGCTCTTGGTGCAACGACACCAACGCAGGCCCAGTAGAACCAACCACCGCAAAAAGTTGCGGCTCTTCACTGCTACTCGTGCGCAAGATGGCATCGACTTTCGTTTGCAGCGCTTCTTCGATGATGCGGCGCGCGTCGTGGAAACCCGATTCCGCCGCTGGGCGGCGATCATCGGCCTGCATGCCCTCCCAGAAATCTGTGATCCGGCCCCATAGCAGTACAACAATGGCGGCGACCAAAGCAAAGCGGAAGAAGCCACGCCGCACGGCACGCGGATCCATCGGCGGACGATTTGCACCCATGCCAGCCCAAGCAATGAAGATGCCCAGCTCGTAGAGGATGCACAGCGGAATCGCCAACAGGCTTTGGGTCACCGGATCTGGTGGCGTCAATATCGCAGCCACGATGAAGATGATGAGGATCACCCAACGCCGCTTCTCGCGGAAGGTTTGAATGCGCACAAACCCCAAGCGCGCCAGCGCGATCATCACCATGGGCAATTGGAACGTCACGCCCAAGACCAGAGTGAATAGCGTGAACAGTGAAAGGTATTCAGAAAGCGAAATCAGGTTCTGCACCAGCTCTGGGTCTGGGAAAGCCAGCAAGTAGCGCAAACCGATCGGGATCAGAACGAAGTAGCCGAACAGAACTCCAGCGGCGAAAAGAACCAAGCACAGTGGCGCGTAGCGATAGACATTGGTCTTTTCTTTGTTGTAGAGCCCTGCGCCCACAAAGCCCCAGAGCTGCCAAATCCAGTACGGGGCCATCAGGATGAGCCCGCTGATCAGCGACACCTTCAAGTACGCGAAGAAGCCCGCAGCTGGGCCCGTGACCATCAACGCGGGGCTTTGGCCAATGTCGGTCATCGCGTCCCGATAGGGCTTCACAATGACGAACATAATTTCGCGGCAATAGATGAAGGCGCAGGTGACGCCGATGGCTGTCACCCAAGTGGCGCGCATCAAGCGGCGGCGCAACTCATTCAGATGTTCGCCGAAGCTCATGCGCGTGCGCGAAAGTTCGTCGGGCGTTTCTGCAGGCTCGCTCACAGATCTCCTTCAGCTTTGGCGACCGCGCAGCAGCCGCACGCGCCCCGGAAAAGTAGCGCGGGCCCTGACGGTGCTGCCGTCAAGGCCTGCGATGTTACGCACAGATCGAAGTCACTGCTTCAGGAACGGAGCCAAGTCTTGAGCGCGAATGATCTCGACGCCCCAGAGCAGCGCATTCTTGTAGTCCGCCGACGCTGTCAGCTCTTCGGCTTCCGCGTCTTCCTTCTCGCCCAGGACGAGGAAGGTGGTGCTGACATCAACCTTTTCGCCGATCTTGGCGCCAGCGTTCTCGAGGATGCGCGAAGCCACCTCGCGGGAATAGCGCCCGGGGAGTTGGCCCAAGAACGCAAAGGTCACCGTCTCGCTGGCCTCAAAGATGGGGCTGTAGAGCCAGTCGCCGGCACCAATGGCGCCGCTACCAGTCGATTCGTCCACCTTGGCTTCACTCATGGCCGCGCCCACATCCGTCACGGTCACATAACCCTTATGGATGCGCTCGCCACCCTTGCCGTTCTCGAACACCTTGAAGCGTGTGCCGCGGCGCACCATGTTCTTCGATGTCAGGTCGATGAATACGGCCCCAGTCTTGGGGTCCGCTGACAAAACCTTGCCGTCGGAAGTCACGGTGGCGCGCTTGATGCGCTGCTCGGACTTCACTGCGCGCACGGTGGACTCGAGATCCTTGCGATCAGTGAGCAAGCCCTGCTTCTCCTTGTTGAAGGTCTCGCGCGAGGTCTCCAATTCCGTTTGCGATTCGCGCACCTTGCCCTGAACAGCTTCGTTCTGCGCACGCACTTCGTTGATCTGGCTGTTCAAGCGCGAGATGTTGGATTCAAACTCGCTCTGCATGCGCGCCTTCTCGTCGGCGTGCGCGGTGCCCAGCGAGCTGATCTGCGTGGCCTGAGCTTCGTTCTCAGACTTCATCCGCGAAATCTCTTGATCCTTCGCAGCGAGCTGACCCTTCAGGGCCTTCACGCGCGTGATCGGCACATCCAGCGCCGACACCAAATTGGCTGGGCGTTCGCTGGGTGCGTCGACTTGTTGCCCAACGCCTTCGAGCACAGTGCTCACAACCTTCACCACGGCTTCAGCAACGAGCGCCGCAGGCTCAGACTTGGTTGCGTCGTAAGGAATTGTCGATGGCACGCCGCCACCAACCAACGGTGCCACCGCTGCGTAGTAGTCGCGATAGAACTCCATCTGCGCAGTGGCAGCTTTGCTGTCCTTCACCGCAGCACTCGACTTCTTCGTGAGATCCTCGTTTGCCCCCATCTGGGTGAACCAGAGCACCCCGAAAATCAGAGTCACAACGAGCACAAGGATGAGGACGAGGAGGCTGACAGCTCCCCGCTGAGCGGAGTGAACAGACATCGGCGGCATCTCCGTTCGACGCTGGTGCATTTTTGCTGCCAGAGACGAACTGCACTTTCCAACCAGCCCTCTCGGAACAAATCCGAGGCGGGGCACAAACCTGCACTGATGGCGCTGGCAGGTGCCGCACCATCCCGGGCGCGAGGATCATAGAAAGCACTGCGCAGGGTCGTCAAGCAGGGCCCGAAGCCCCCGGCGGGCTTTCCCCCCCAGCCGCAAGTCCCTACGATGTCCGCACATGGAACCTCAAGGGCATCAGACTCTCGGCGGACAAGCATGACTGGCGCCGCAGGAAGACCATCCCCGCCCGTCATTGGCCTCTTAGGCGGCATCGGCTGCGGCAAGAGTGAAGTGGCCCGCCGGTTCGCGGTTTTGGGGGCCGAAACTCTGGATGCGGACTCCATGGCCCATGAAATCTTGGCCTCCGCCGAGGTGCAGCCGGAACTGCGGGCGCTGTTCGGTGATGCGGTTTTTGGAGCCGACGGCGTGCCGGACCGGGCCGCGCTTGCGGCGCTTGTGTTTGGCCCTGCCGGAGCGCCAATGCGCGGGGCGCTGGAACAAGTGCTGCATCCCCGAGTGCTCCAGCGGATTAGCGCCACGGTGCAGGCCTCGCGTGGGGCCAACGCAGTTCCCCTCATCGTCTTGGATGTGCCGCTCATCGCCGAGAACCCCGCTGTGACTGCGCTCTGCGACCGCCTGGTTTTCATTCATGCGCCTGAGGACGCCCGCCGGCAGCGCTGTCTCGAAAGCCGCGGCTGGAGTGCAACGGAGTGCGCAGCCCGCGAGGCCGCACAAACGCCGCTGGATCAAAAGCGTGATCTTTGCCGCCACACGCTGAACAACTCTGGTACGGTCGCGGCGCTCCACGAACAGGTTGACGAATTACATGACGGCCTGCTGGCAGCGCATCGGCTTGCGTCCAGCATCGAAGAGCACGGTCTGCGCGCCCATGGTGGGCTCGGACCAGCGGCGACGGCGAAACATGGCGCAGGATTCAAACAGCGAGGCACAGACGGCGCCTGAGATTGGCGCTCCGCCGCATAACGCCGCACGTCACGCGGAGTACGACCGCCTCAAGACCGCGCGCACTGCTTTCTCGCGTTTCGAGCCGCTGGATGCAAGTGGATTGGAGCGCGAGTCGCTGCGTTTGGGCATCGTGCACAGCGCGCACGCAACGCGTCCACGCTTGGTCCACGCGCTGGTGGCTGCTGCGATTGCAGCGGAAAACTTGCCCGTCGCTGACGGCATTCTGGAAGTGCTGCCGGCGGGCTTCGGTTTCCTGCGCTCGCCCGCCAACGACTGCTTGCCTTCCAACGCCGATGTCTATGTCAGCCCCAGTCAAGTGCGGCGCTTTGGGCTGCAGACCGGAGCGCATGTTCTAGGCATTGCGCGCCCTGCAGAAACTGGTGAACGCTTCACTGCGTTGCTGCGCGTGGAGTGCATCGAAGGAGAAGCGCCGGAAGTGGTGCGTCAGCGCCCGCGCTTCGACACTTTGACACCGGTGCATCCCAACCGCCGTTTGGTGGTTGAGCACAGTGCAACCGAGTTTTCGTGCCGCATCTTGGACCTGCTGGCACCCATCGGCCTCGGCCAGCGCGCGCTCATCGTCGCGCCGCCGCGCACGGGCAAGACCATGCTGCTGAAGGCCTTGGCGCAAGGCCTGAAAACGAACCAGCCGTGGCTTGAGCTAATGATGCTGTTAGTCGACGAGCGCCCCGAAGAAGTGACCGACCTGCGCCGCAGCGTGCCTGGCGAAGTGATCAGTTCCACCTTCGACGCCACTTCAGCGCGTCACTGCCAAGTGGCCCACATCGTCATCGAGCGCGCGCGGCGGCTGGTCGAAGCCGGGCGCCACGTGGTACTGCTGCTGGATTCGCTGACACGCTTAGCCCGTGCGCACAACACAGAGAGCCCCAACTCGGGGCGCATCCTTTCGGGCGGAGTGGATTCCACCGCGCTGCAACGCCCCAAACGATTCTTCGGCGCAGCCCGCAGCATCGAAGGGGGCGGCTCGCTCACCATTATTGCTACCGCGCTGGTGGAAACCGGATCGCGCATGGACGAAGTCATCTTCGAAGAGTTCAAGGGCACGGGCAACCTCGAAGTGATCTTGAATCGCAAGGCCGCGGAGCAGCGTGTGTTCCCTGCCATCGATGTGGCCAAGACCGGCACGCGCAAGGAAGACTTGCTGATGGACCCTGAAGAACTGCGCCGCGTGACGGCGCTGCGGCGTGTGCTCGCAGGCATGAACCCCGAAGAGGGCTTAGCACTGCTACTGCAACAGTTGCAGCGCTCGCGCAACAACGCCGAGTTCTTGATGTCGATGGCTATGTAACGCTGCTCAGCGTTCAGGCCCGATGCGCTCACGCCAATCCGTCGCCCGAGTCGAAGCCTCGGCCGCAGAGCAGCGCGGCAACAGCGCAGGCAACGGCGTTCCAGAGGACACCACCACTTGCCGCAAGATGCGGTCGGCCTCCACCCGTAACGGCGCGTTGCCCTTTTCCAGCAACACAATCAGCGCTTCTTGCTGCTGCACATCCAACCCCTTCGCGCCCAACCAATCCGCACTTGCATCCAGAGGCACGCCAGCAGCGCCAGCCGCTACCACGAACCACTCTGCACGCGGTTTGGTCCCTTCGGTTTCGTTCCATCGCCGGAAGGATTCTGCGCGGCGCGCTGGCGCTGCCTCACGCGCAACTTGGAATGTGAGGCTCTCCAGCGCCACTTCCACCGCTTGATCCCCTTCGGGAGCCAGCAGCAAACGCGCCAGCAAAGGTTGCAGCGCCTTCGGATTGCCGAGGCGCGCCATCGTCAACGCTGCGCTACGGGAAAGCTGCGGGTCGGTCGCCGCCAACCACGGTTCGATCAGTGCCGCGCTCTCGACGCCCAGTTTCTGGGCCAACGCATTCATGGCCATGATTTGCAATTCACCCGAATCGGAGTGCTCGAGCACATCGCGCAGCAGCGCAGTGCTGTCGGCCATGCGGGCCAGTGAGTCGAGAGCGTCGCGCCGCAGGCTGATGTCGCCGGCTTCGCGCACGATGCCTTGCAACGCCAGAGCGGCTCGTGCGCCACCAGCAGCGGCCAGCGCCTTCAGCACCGCGGCCTTCTCGGGGCGTTCCCCTTCGCGCCAAAACTCCATGGCCCGCGCCACGCCTTGTTCCCCCAACACTGCACCCAGAGCCATGATGGCCCGCGCACGCAAGTTGCGATCAGTGCCTGCCAGGAGGTTTTCCAACAGCGCCGGAGTGCGTGGGTCGGCCAGCCCAGCCAACGCCGTCAAGCATGCCTCACGCACTTTGGTGTCGTCATCGCGCAGCCCGCCTAAGAGCTGTTCGGCCACACCCACAGCACCGCTGCGACTGAGCGCGCTTGCAGCCGCCACGCGCACGCGCGGATGCTCCGATGCCAGTGCCATGGACATGTCTTGCGGCGCAAGCGCGGCTACCACTGTGGTCAGATGCTGGTCTTGCGGCGACCCACGCAAACAGGCTTCCAGCAGCCCGTTGCGCACCTCCACGCTGACGCTGCCGATCACGCGGCCTGCGAGCGCTGCGCTCGCGGCATCGCCGATTCCAGATTTCGCCAAGGCCGGCCCGATGCGCGCGGCCTCGGCCTTGCACCACACCGGATCCATCGCGTCCAACATGCCTGCGGCTTGCGCCCGCGCGGCAGCGCCTAACAGCGGCCACGATGTCAACGCTAGTTCTGCGATGGCTGCAGCCCGCGCCTCGCGAGTCGTGCAAGCATCCAAAGTTGCTGCGGTCATGGCGACGAGCAGCGCGCGCTCCTTGGGCGAAGCTGCGTGCACGAAACTTTGCCACGAGCGCTCCAGTGCGAGCTTGTCGCACAGAGCAACAAGTGCATTCAACTTCTCCGGAAGCGCTCCTGCCGCGATGCGCCGGAACTTGCAGGATTCTTCGGGCAAGGACACGGTGATCCACACCTCGCCTGTGGTGCGTGCGGAATCCTCTGGAGCACCGCGCGTGCTGAAAAACTCTGCAGCCAGTGCCGCTTCCAACACTTGCTGCGCCGTGGCGGCTTCCAGCAAGGTCACTTCCAGCCCGACGCGAGTGGCGCTCACACTTGGCCCCGCTAACACCACCGTGCTGCGCACGCGCCCTGCCTGCACTTGCTGCACGCTCCACTCCGCGCGCAAGGCTTCTTCAGCAGTCAGCATGCGCAGTTCGCGGTTGGCATGAAAACCCTGGGCCACCCCAGCCCACCAGCGCTTCCATGAAAACGCGTCTTGCCCGAAGGAACGCCCGCTCAGCAACGCGAGCTTGCGCCACACTTGGCCTTCCAGCGAGGTGTAGTCAGAGAAATACACGCCGCCCGCGACCGTTTCGATGAGCAGCGGCACCAAAACTGTGTCCGCAAGTTTGCGATCGGCAGGTGCGGCGCTGGTCCAAGTGATATTCGCCAGCGCCACCGCGGCGCAGCCCCGCTGGAATGAATCCGCACTTTTCAGCCACTGCTCCAAGCGCGTGCGCGCCGCTTCGTCGCTCGGCAACGCCGCCCCTCCATGCAAGTCTTCATCCTGCACCAACGCCAACAGCGCATAACAAGCAGCACGTGCGGGAGCGAGCCGAACAGATTCGACCAAGCGCCCACGCACGCCCGCATCGGCTTGCTTGCCCAAGTGCATGGCCGCAGCCACGGCCACGCTGGGTTCCGGATCTGACAACGCCGCGAAAAACTCGTCGCGCAAGCCCGCGCCAGGGATGCGCGCAAGGAGTTCGAGAGCAGTGGCTTTGCCGGGGCCTCGCGCGCTTTCGAGCAGCGCCAACACGCTGCCCAAGTACTGCGCATCCAACTCTGCTGGGAGCGCGCGCGAGGCGGCTTGGCGCACGCGGGCGGAAGCGTGAGTGAGCATCGGCAGCACAGCAGCCGTACCAGCCCTCGGGTCGATCTTCACCAGCGCCGCCATCAATTCGGGCAGGCCGGCGCGGTTGCTGGGGTCGCTGATAGCCAAACGCAACGGCTGCACCGCGCGCTGCTCGCGCATTTCGGCAAGGGCTCGCGCGCAACCTGATTGCACCCGCCAGTCGTTGTGCCCGAGGCCACCGATGAGCCTCGGCACCGCGTCGTCACCGAGCCCCGACAGCACTAACGCCGCTTCGCGGGCTCGCGGCTGCGGCCAACTGGCCAGACGCTGCATCAGCGCATCAATGGGGTCCGCTGGTTGCGCTGCCACATCAGGCTTCACCAATGGTGTTGGTGGGACCTCCACCGGCGCAGGTGCAACAGGCGTTGCTCGCACGGGCGGTGAAAACACCGGCTGCGCAGCAATCACACCGAGAAGGCAAAGCACACTCAAAACGGTGCGGATCAGCATGCACATCTCCGTCGGCGCACTAGGGGGAATCAGCTTATGGGCAGCAGGGTGGAAGCATCAAGGGACCGTGAGGAAGCCCGAGACCACCAACTTGGCTGCTGCATCCGGGCCCACACGCAGAGTGACCGAGCCGCCGCTGTTGGCCACAAGGCGCACCAAGAACCCGTTGGGGTCCACACCCAAGGCGCCAAGCCGCCGTGTGCTTTCCTCCACGCTCAGCTTCTCGGCCCGCGGCCATTCTCCTCGGTGCAAGCGCGCATAGGGCCACACTTCGCAGGTATCTGCTCCACCAGCTTCACGCTTGATGGTGCCCAACTGTCGCGGCAACTCGGCATCCAATTCGGCGGCACTGCTCCAGTCGCGGGTGCGGAAACGGAAAGGCGTGCCCGCCGCGGCGCGCGCTGCGACTGCGTCGCCAGCAATGCAAGCGCTCACGAAAGCGATCGCGACCGCCTTGGCTTCATCTTGCGGGTAGAGCGATTCGACTTGCTCCTCAGAGCAGGACGCCAACATCGCAGGCAACAAAAGCAGCAGAGTCGACAGCTTCGCCATGGGCGAGATCTTCCGGCTACTGCCCCTCGTTGGCAAGCGATGCAAGCACTCTCAAAGTGCGTCTTGCGGGCGGAACAGTGGCGTGGAAGCACAGTGCAAGGCGCTCAGGTACTGCTGCGCCGTGGCGCAGCCGCTTTCCAGCACGCGCGTGGCGGTGCTGCGCGCCGCTTCCAGCAGCCCAGCCTCGGCTGCAACGGCCACTTGCAGCGTGGCCCCGTGGCCTGCCTGCTTCAGCCCCAGCACCTCGCCGGGGCCGCGCTGTGCAAGGTCCTGTTCGGCTAGACGAAACCCGTCTGATTCGACGAGCAGCGTTTGCAGCCGCATCAGCCCTGGTGCTTGCGCCGTTGGGCTGGGCACTAGGAGGCACTGCCCAGGCAGCGTGCCACGCCCCACCCGTCCGCGCAGTTGATGCAGTGTCGCCAATCCGTGGCGCTCGGCGCCAAAGATGATCATGACCGTGGCCTCAGGCACATCCAAACCCACTTCCACGACCACGGTCGCCAACAAGAGTTGCGCCGCGCCACTGCGGAAGGCTGCCAAAGCGGCCTGACGTTTCTCTGGCGGCATGCGCCCATGAGCGAAGACATGTGGCACCTTTGCTAGGGGCCCGCGCGCTGCAACAACGCGCAGCCCTTCGCGCAGCAACGCCGGTGCGCCTTCCGCGTCAATGCCTGGAAACACACAGAACACGCGCTCACCGCGCGCTGCGGCCGCAGCGGCGGCAGCGACCGCATCCTTCGCCGTGGTGATGCTCGTGGCAACAGCAGCGCGCCCTGGTGGCCGACCCTGCACAATCGAACGCGGCAGCGAACCCAGCAAGCTCAACGCCAACGTACGCGGAATGGGAGTGGCACTGAGCGACAGTCCATGAACAGCGTCGCCCTTGCCCACCGCCGCCAGTCGGTTGCGCACTCCGAAGCGGTGTTGTTCATCGACGATGACCAAGGCCAAGTGCGGCAGTTGCACCTGCGTCGACAAAGCTGCGTGAGTGCCCGTGAGGATGTCCACCGGCTCTGCGCGGACAGCACCCCGCGCACCGCCGCCGCGCAGCAATTGCAGACGCACCTTTGAGCCCGCCAACCAGCGCGTCAACAGTGCGTGATGTTGCTCCGCCAACTCTTGCGTTGGCGCCAAGAAAAGAACTTGGCGGCGCGCCGCCACCACCGCCAGCGCCGCAGCCACTGCTACCGCCGTCTTGCCGCTGCCGACATCGCCTTGCAACACGCGCCTCATCGGCACCGTGCGATTCATGTCTGCCAACACTTCGTCCAAGGCGGTTCGTTGCGCGCTTGTGAGCGTGAACGGCAAGCGCGCTGTTATCCGCTCCCACACCCGCGGCGGCACTTCGATGCGCACGGCGCTGCGTCGGTCCGGAGCGCCGCCCAAACTGACCAGCAAAGCCACGAAGCGGTCGAAGAGCAAGCGCTCGGCGCCATGGGCTGCGGCGGCGCGGTCCGCTGGGCGGTGCACTGCATCGAAAGCCGCGTGCAGACTGGCCATGCTCGGCGGCAGCATGCCTTCCAACGGATCTTCGAGAGGCTGCGCCAGCGCTGTGTCGATCAGCCGTGCCAAAGTCCCCGCCGCCAGCCCTTCCAATTTCGGGCGCACCGCGTGCAATCGCCCCAACGACTGCGCTAGTGCAGCGTCATCTGCAAGCGCCACACAACTCGTGCCCAGAAACTCCGTCTTGGTGCCGTGATTGCGCCCGCTCACCAGCACGCGCTGGCCTACTTCGATCCGCTCGCAAACCCAGCCTTGCCCATAAAGCCGCACCAACACTGGGTGGCCATCGCAATCCAAGCGCAGTTCTGCGAATCCACCAGCGCGCCCGCGCATGCGACCGCGCCGCAGGCGTAGGACCGTTCCAACCAGCGAACAGGGAGCCGCTTGGGGCTCGCTGGCCAGAGGCGGAGCCGATTCGTAGCGCCCCGGCGTCACTAACAGCAAATCGAGCAGCGTTGCCACTTCCGCTGTTTGCAACAACACGCTGCGCTGCGCACCGACACCGTTCAGCTCGGCAACAGAATCCGATGTTCTCATCGCGGCAACGCGTTCAGCTCCGCCAACACCGCAGCGACATCCAGTCCATAGGCGCGCAAGCCATCAGCGAGAGTCTCGCTCTCACTCACCACACAGCGTTCGCAGTGCAGCGCATGGGCATTCAAGATCGCTTGGGCCCCAGGATGAGCTCCAAGCACATCGATCAGCAGCATCGTTGCGTTGAATCGCGGCGGAACTGAGGACTTCACATGCTTCATGGCCGCAGGTTGCGCTCGGTAAGTTCCAGTGTCAAGCGTGATAGGCTCGGTCGCACATGGGATGCAATAGAAGCCTCGTAGCCGTCGTGCTGTTGTGCCTACCGCTGTGGTCGCAACAGACGGTGGCATTGGAAAAACGCGTAGCCACAGCGCAGGCAGCGCTGCAGGCGAGCAAATTGCAACTGAGCGTGGTCTACGAACGCTTGGAAACGGCCCTTAGCAGAGGGCGCGAGCAGTTCTGCGCCGGCTTGCAGGTGGACTTGGACACAGCGCTGTCCGCTGCGCGCAACCTTGGCAACGCCCCGCGCGCGAAGCTGTTGGCCGAAGTGAAGAAATCGTTGCAAGGCATGGAGCGCAACGCGACTGGAGCTGGCGCCGACCTCAGCATGTGGTTGCAGCAGCGCCTGCCCGCAGTGCTGCAGAACGAAGTGGCTGCTGGGCTGCAAATGAAAGCGCAAGAGTTCGCGGCCCTCGTGCTGGAACCACTCGTACGCGAAGGCCGCCCATTCCATCAAATCTGGAATGAGGAACTCGCTGCGTCCTTACCGGCTGCTGAATCGTGGCGCAAGGCCAACACAGAACTCAGCGCCGCCGAGGAAACACTCTTGGCGGCCAAAGACCCGAGCGCGGCATTCCGTCGCGGTGCGCCCGCAGGATTCGCCCGCATCCCTGCTGGCAACTACATGACCATCTTCACGGCGGGGTTTTCTGGGCAAGGCGTGCGCAAGAAAGACCGCCCTTTCGTTCTGGATCACGATGTGTTTCTTGGCATCCACGAAGTCACCAACGCGCAGTACCTCGCATGGCTTTTGAAACTGACCGAAGAGGAGCGGCGCATCCACCAACCGCGCGATGCTGCGAACAAACCACTGTGGGAACCAGAGCCAGGGAGCGGCATTGTTGCAGTGCCAGTGGGTTCCGAAGCCCTGCCGATCACCTGCGTCACCTTTGCCAGTGCTTTGGCCTTCGCCCATGCCCATGACGCGCGCCTGCCCACCGAAGAAGAATGGTGCGCGGCTGCCGCCGGGCGCGAGAAACTGACGTTTCCTTGGGGTTCCAAGTACGAACCCGGCCGCAGCAACGACCGCGACAGCGGCAACACTGCACCAATGCCGGTGGGCTCCTACCCCACGGGAGCCAATGCCTTCGGGCACATGGACCTCGCGGGCAATGTTGCCGAATGGACCATGACCTATGAATCCGGCAAGGTGGCTGATGCAGCCGCGCTGGCGCAAGAAAGCGTTGCGGTGCGCGGCGGTTCTTTCCGCTGCGGGGATCGCGATGTGTCCACCGGCTGGGTGTGGCTGAAGCGCGCCATCGGCGACCGCGACGCTGAGACAGGTTTCCGCCTGCTCATCGACCCCGGCGCTAAGCCGCGCTGAACGGCCTCAGCCGCGCCGTTGGATCAGAACAGCGAAGTCGCAGTCGTCCTCGGCTTCCATGCGGCTGGGCGTCACGCCTTCCAGCGCGAGCGCCTGACCGGCGGTGAGCACAAGGCGCTTGTCCTTGGCTTCCACCACCAGAACACCGTGGTGCACGATGATGCTCATTGCATGAGCAACACCCAGTTCTGGAGCCACCGCAACTGCTCCACGACGACCTTCACCCAACAGAATCTCTGTTTGCCCCATGCTCAGCGCATGAAAATGAAACGTACCGGCGCGCACTTCGCGAGTGTTCTGCACGCTGGTATCCGTTCGCTCTGCAAGCGCCAACAGGCCGAAGGTGCTGATGCCCAGTCCTTCGGCGATGCGGTCGAGAGTATCCAGATTGGGTTTGATCAGATTGGTTTCGATGCGCGAAATCGGTGCGTACGACAAGCCACATTCGCGCGCAAACTTCTCGATGGTCAGGCCCTTTTTCTGGCGCAACGCGCGAATGACACTGAAGTCATAGCGACGACGCACCTCTCCGGCGCGTTGATGCCGCGCTGGCACTGGGCTGGGGCCTGACTCCGCTGCCGCAAGCTCGCCGCCGTTCCCGCGAGCTGCGCTCGGACTCAAAGACTGGTCGTGAAACTCCTTGGGCATAGCAGACACTCCAGGGGGCTCGTGGGCACTGAATCCCCAGTGCCGTTATCGGATGCGGGCGGCGGTTGGTGACAGTCAGTCCTGCCGCGCGCACAGATTTCGTTACTGATCGAGAGCGATCAGCACGGTGTCGCCAGTGTCGGGGTTGCCTTCCGCAGCGCGCAGCACTAACCCCGGCAGGGATTCGATCTGCCCGATCAGCAAATCGGCAAGCGCGTCACGACCGACGAGGAACAACGTGTAACGCTGTTCGACGCGGTCGCGCACCACGGCTCGATTGGCTGCCCATTCCAAAGCCCCGCGCCGCGCGGCGGCACCTTGCGCCAAGTCCAACGCCTGCACCGGGGTCTTGCTGCTGCGCACCAGTAGGGCGTGCACCGCGTCGCTGCTCTTCGGCCCGCTCACTGTGTAGATGCGCCGCTCGACGGTCACCACGGCATCCTTAGATTTCCTCTTTGCATCCGAGAAAGCGCCTTGCTCAGACTTCGTAGCCACCGCAACCTCGATGGGCGCTGGCGCCGCAACGTCATCGATCAATTGCTGCACCGCCGCCGAGGTGGATCCACAGCTCAGCACGCCCCGCGCAACTTCGGCGGCGCTCACCCCACGCTCGGATTGTTGCGCATCCTCATCAGCGTCATGCGCCAGTCCGAGGGCCAACTCTGGCAGTTCCTTCAGCGCTCGCTGCTGTAAGAACAAGATCGCGTTGCTCCGAAAGATCACTTCTCCTGGATCTTGAGTGATCTGCTCTGCATTGGGCGCAGCGGTGACGGACGCCTCCACGAGTGCAGCATCCAACGCCTCGGCTCTCATGGCTGGGGCCGCAGCAGCCTCCAATGCCGGGGCAGGCTCGGGTTCTTGCAGTACCAATGTTGTCAGGGCCGCGAGCAGCAGCACGGATGCCGCGATGCGCAGACCCCGCATGCGCTGCCAAGCAGACCGCTGCGGCACCATTTGCGCACAGATCCGTTGCGCCAATCCCTGCGGCGCGGCCATCTGCGGCGCTGCGCGCAATAACAGCCGCTGCATCGCGTAGTTTGCCGCGGCGGCATGACACGCCGGACACAGCGCGAGATGGGCGCGCAACGCTTCCAACTCTTGGGTATTCACGCGTTGGTCCAATTGGGCCGAGGCCAGGGTGCGCGCGTGCGTGCATGCTGCTGGCAAGGTCATGCGCCACGCCCTCCCAGAGTCTCGCGCAACCGCTCGCGGGCTCGAAACAAACGCGAGCGCACGGTGCCCGCAGGAATCTCTAGGACCGCCGCAATTTCTTCGTAGGAACGGTCCTCGACGTCGCGCAACACAATGATCTCTCGGAATTCGAAGGGCAACTGTTGCAGCGCTGCCAGCACCAGTGCCACGCGCTCGGCTTGTTCAAGCGCCTGAGATGGGTCCGATGCCACCGCTGGTTCCGCCACCTCGCCTGCTTCGGTGCCGATACTCGCGGACACGACAGGCCGCGCCGCACGGGCGCGGGCTGCGGAAATCACCGTGTTGCGGCCGATGCGGTAGAGCCACGTGTAGAACGCACTCTGACCATCGAAACCGCGGATGCCGCGCCAGGCCCGCAAGAATGTCTCTTGGGTGAGGTCCACTGCCAGCTCCGAATCGCCACACAACCTGTGAATAAATGCATGCAGGCGCTCTGCGTGCTGTTCCACAAGTGCAGTGAAGGCTTGCGCGTCCCCGAGTCTGGCCTTGGCGACCAGCTCGGCTTCAGCGCGAGGCGCTTCACCCGATGGGCTCATGCTTGGACGCACTTTCTAAGCGCTGGTTCCCTCAGCAGCGCTCGAGATCGATGCGGTTAGGGCGGGTCTTGGACACGAGATAGGTCACCGACGCGCCGCCTTCTTTCGCCGGCCAACGCAGTGCCTGCAGGCCTTTCTTGAAGCGCGCCTCGCCGGGCAGGATGGAAACGGTCGCGCCCTCTTCGAGGATCACCGCATAGCGGAAACGGACATCCGGCGCATCCGTTGGCCCAAACCATGTGAAATTGGCGTCTGCTGTGCTCTTTTTGGGGTCAGGGCCGAGGCTGGGTTTGAAACCGGTATTCATAAAACTCCTTGCGGACCGCCCTCAGGCGATGAGGAAATCGCTAAACGGAATGGTGGATTGCATGAACGCGTCGCGCAGGCGCGCATCCGGGTTCGGCAACACCACAGCATTCACATATTGCCCACGCTCGCGCGCGAGCTGTGTGCCAGCGTGCAGGGCCGATTCGACATCGCTCTGTGCGCCGGTGAAAGTAAAAAATGCCTTGCCGCCCAGCCCCATGGCCAAGCGCATTTCGAGCAACTGCACTACAGCAGTTTTTGCTGCACCATCAGCAGCGAGAAGCGCGGAACACAGCGAACTCGTTTCGATGATGCCAACGGAAGCGGTGACCTTCGGATGGCTTTGACCTGAAAGAGTAGGCAACAGCGTTGGATGCGGCAGTGCGAGGAACAATGAGTCCAGCACGAACGCGCCACCGATTTCTGCGCCACGACCGAGCGAGCGCCGCACGGCTTCTACGCTGCCGCGAAAGAGCGCCACGAAGCGCCCAGGGGTGACAGGACGCAACGCGAGAAAGGTGATCTCGGCCTCTTTGGCCATAGCATCAGCCGCAAGCAGACCTTGGGCGATGCTCGTCCACTCGAGCATGCCCAAAGGTTCGCTGACGGGGGCCCGGCGCTGCACCAATTACCTGCGGCGACGCGGACGCTTCAGAGTCGACCCCGTCGGCTGAGCGGCTCCGCCGCCATCCCAAACGATGTCAAACCCAGTCTCGGCTGCCGTTTCGGGCGCGGCCGCACGCGGTGCAGAAACCGGTGCTGGTGCGCTTGCACGTGCGGGTTCGTCCCAGACGGCGGTGAAGCCTGCGGATGGAGCAGCCACTGGCTGCGCCGCTACTGGCGCAGTAGCGGGACGCTCGGGCGGCCCGACCACATCGTCTTGGCGCGGAGGACGCGGTGCGCCGCGTTCTTCATGCCGCGGGCGACGATCCCGACGATCGCCACGCTCAAAGCGGCCTTCGCTGCGCCCACCCTCGCCGCGGCCATCGCCGCGTTCGGGATGCACTTCGCGATTCTGTACGGGCTCTGGTGCGCGTTCCATCTGCGGTGCGCGCTCACCGCGCGGCTCTGCAGCGCGTTCACCGCGCGGCTCTGCAGCGCGTTCACCGCGCGGCTCTGCAGCGCGTTCAAAACGCAGCTCACCTTCACCGCGCACTTCGTTGGGGTTTCCTGGACGACGATCACCGCGCGGC
>CAMDTN010000010.1 GCA_945907755.1 Singulisphaera sp. GP187
ACCAAGGGCATGAACAACCGCGACCGCCGCCAATTCACGATGGACCTCGTCGATGAGCAGATTGATGCCACCTCGCAAGCGATGCTCGGGCTGACGGTTTCCTGCGCGCGCTGCCACGACCACAAGTTCGACCCCATCCCGCAAGAGGACTACTACGCGCTCGCTGGCATCTTCATGTCCACTGAAACTTGCTACGGCACATTCCGCAGCTTGGGCAACAACCACCCTTCGCAATTGATGACCCTGCCTGAACGGGCACATGTCAGCAACGGCCCCGACATGCCGACGCGCACGCGAGCCGCGTTGAATGCGCTGAAAGAAACCGCGCAGGCGCTGCTGGATGGCCGCACCCCTTTCGTCGCCCGCAACGGGAAACCTGAAGCCGCGCCGATCGATCCGAAAGACGCAGCCGCCACTGCGAAAACAACAAAGCCGGTGCAGCCCGACCCCATCCGCGCAGTGCAGTTGTTGCAAGCCCGCGCCACCATCGCCATCGCGAATGATGTCGAAAAACGCTACGACGCGCAGGGCAAGGCCACCGACGCGAACCGCCTCGCCATGGGCGTGCGCGATGCACGGCGCGCGCAAGACGCACGCGTGTTGGAGCGCGGCGAACCTGACCGGCCCGGAAAAACGGTGCACCGCGGCTTCGTGCAAGTGCTGTCCACCAACGATCCGACAGCGATCACCCGCGGCAGCGGCCGCTTGGAACTGGCGGAGTGGATCGCGTCGGAAGCCAACCCTCTTACCGCTCGCGTTGCGGTGAATCGCATGTGGGCGCACCTCTTTGGCAAAGGCCTCGTCGCCACCACTGACAACTTCGGTGTGAATGGATCGGCGCCCACACACCCAGAATTGTTAGACAATCTCGCCCTGCAATTCATGCGCGACGGCTGGTCCACCAAGAAGTTCCTCCGCAGCATGGTGCTGTCGCATGCCTATCGCATGACCGCGCAGGAATCGGCCAAGGCGCAGGACACAGACCCAGACAACGACTGGCTATCGCACATGCCGCGCAAACGCCTGGAAGGCGAGTGCATCCGCGACGCCGTGCTGGCCTGCGCAGGAACACTGGACCTAACGCGCCCGGTCGGCTCGCCCTCCGCACTCATCGAAGGCCAAGCGCGCGGCCGTCGCAACGAGCGCATCGACTTGGATGTTGGCCCGGTGCGCTCGGTCTACATGCCAGTGATGCGCGACCAATTGCCTGAAGAACTGGACTTGTTCGATTTCGCAGATCCGTCGTTTGTTACCGGCACGCGAGAGACCACCAATGTGGCGTCGCAAGCGCTGCTGCTGATGAACAACGAACGCGTCATCGCCTGCGCCGAGCGCTTCGCCAGCCGCGTGTTGCAAGGCGCGAAGGACGACGCAGAACGCATCAACTTGGCCTTCCGTCTCGCCTTGGGGCGCGCGCCCCGCAGCGCGGAAATGGCGGCAGCCAAGCGCTTCCTGGTGGATTTCGCCAAGGCCGAGCAAAGCGCGACGGCAACGCCCCGCAGCGCTTCGCGCCGCACACCGAATCGCGGCCGCAACCGCGACGAAACAGGTGCCCCATCAAAGGCCACCGCTGTCGACGAGAAGTGGGTGGCGCTGTGCCAGAGTTTGTTCCTCACCGCGGAGTTCCGCTATGTCGATTGAGCACAAATCCTGCAAGTGCCCCGTGCCAGCCGAAACGACCACACGCCGCGAAGTGCTGCGCACATTTTCTGGCGGTTTCGGTTTGCTGGCCTTGGGCGCGCTGGGCGGCTTCGGCGAACTTGGCCGCACGCACTGGATGCAAGATGCCGCTGCCAACCCTCTGGCTGCGCGTGCGCCGCACTTTGCAGCCCGGGCCAAACGCGTCATTTGGTTGAACATGGCCGGCGCGCCCAGCCATGTCGACACCTTCGATTACAAGCCGAAACTGAACGCAGCGGATGGTCAGCCCGCCACTGCGGCTCGCCGTGGCGGCGGCAAGTGGCTAGGGTCGCCTTGGAAATTCGAGCAGCACGGCAAGAGCGGCCAGTGGATCAGCGAGTTGTTCCCACAAGTTGCGAAGCATGCAGACAAACTGTGCATCCTGAATGGATTGTCCACCGATGTGCCCGCGCATCAGCAGGCCACCTTGAAGCTGCACACAGGCAACTTTCAGTTCGTACGCCCGTCCGTCGGTAGTTGGTCGTTGTATGGTTTGGGTACAGAAAACCGCAATCTTCCCGGCTTCGTTGCCTTCAGCCCACCGGCAGGCCAAGGCGGCGGCGGCATCCACGGCAGCGCATTCTTGCCCGCGATTTTCCAAGGGCAGCGTGTTGGTGTGTCGCGCGGCGGCGGACTCTTCAGAGGCAATAGTGAAGACGCCGTTCCAAACATCGATAACGAGCACTACTCGCAGACTGGCCAGCGCGAGCAGCTCGACTTCGTGCAAGAGTTGAACAAGGAACGCTTACGCCAAAGCGGCAATGAAGCGGGCACTGAAGGCGTCATCGAAGCAGCGGAGCTGGCTTTCCGCATGCAAGCAGAAGTTCCAGAGCTGCTGGATCTGACGAAAGAAACGCGCCAGACCCAGGACGCCTACGGCATCAGTCGCAACGAAACATCCGGCTTCGGACGGCAGTGCTTGTTGGCGCGGCGCTTCGCCGAGAAGGGCGTGCGCTTCATCCAGTTGTCGCAAGGCGGCTGGGACCACCACCGCAATCTGCGTACAGACCTCGCACGCTCCGCCGATTCGGTCGATCAGCCCATCGCGGCGTTGCTCGGCGACCTTGCCCAGCGCGACATGTTGAAAGACACGCTGGTCCTTTGGGGCGGCGAGTTTGGCCGCACGCCATACGCCCAAGGCGAAGACGGTCGCGACCACAACCACAAAGGCTTCACCATGTGGATGGCGGGTGGCGGCGTGAAAGGTGGACTGCGTTACGGCGCCACCGACGACTACGGCATGGAAGCGGTGGATGGGCAGATGTCCATTCACGACTTGCACGCCACCATCCTGCACTTGCTGGGGCTGGATCACACCAAGTTGACGCACCGCTACGCGGGCCGTGATTTCCGACTCACAGATGTGCACGGCGAAGTGGCCAAGGCGATCTTCGCCTGAGCGCCGAACACTCGCCGCACTAACGAAGCAGGCAGTGGCAGCGCACGCAAGAAATCTGGTCGCAATGAAATGTTGCCGCCAGATAGCGCGTTGGCACCGAGGCTGCGGCGTAAGTGCTCCGCCGCCGCCCCACTATTCAGCCACTCACATAGCTCTTCCAGCGCGGCCACGGCGCCACGCTGCGCGGGCAGCCCTGCAGCGCACTTGCGCTGCGCTATCCGCGTCAGTGCCGCGTCGCGAGGCGTGATCATGAAGGTTTGGATGGCTCCCACCAAAGCGCCCTCGCGGTCCAGCAGTGCCTCCACGCGCCGCGCGAGGCCCGCCACAAGAATCTTTGGCACTAATTGGCGTTCGACCTTGCGGCGCAAGCTCGCGTCCATGTGCTCCAGCACCAAGCGCGGGTGCAGGCGATCTTGTTTGGCATAGCGGCATGGCGCCTTGCCCCACAAGCTCTCGCCTGGCTCGATCAGACCAGTGGTGATCAACGCGGGGCCTGTGCCTGCACGCGCATCTTCCAGGTGCTCGCGCAGCGCGTAGAAATCGTGCACGAAGAATGTGGTGGTGACATCGAACAGTGCATCCAGCCGCACCGAACCTCGCGCAGCGTTGGCACGGGGAGCACGCATGTCTTGCAGTTCCGCCCACCAGTTTTCGCTGCGCACGCTGCCGCGGCAACGCACCGCCTGCGGCGTGCCCGTGCCAAACTCCACTTCGGTGATTGGTGCGCATTCAACACTGTGCTCGCGGCCAAGGGTGAGCAAGCACACATGCACATCGGCGCCACCAAACAAATCGCAACGCTCCGGCAGGCGCACCTTCAACAACCCTGAGACTTGCAGCACCGCGCGCCGCACCCCGGCGGCCCCTTCAGCACTCAACGTGCTGCGCGGCAACACGAAGCCCACGCGCCCGCCCTGGCGTACCAAACGCAACGCTCGCACCACGAATGCGTGAGAAAGATCTGACGTTGCGGTGAGCTCCGGGTAATGCCGCACGCGCAACGCGGCAGACAATGCGCGCTTGCCGTGTTCCATCGCGTTGGCGAAGGGCGGATTGCCCAGCACCAAGTCGAACCCGCCACTCGCAGCCACATCAGGGAAATGCGCCGTGAGCAATGCGTCGCCACAAACAAGCTGCGGCACAGGCCAGCCCACCGCGCTGAAACGCACCTGCGCTGCCTGCAACGCGAGTGCGTCGATGTCGATGCCACAAAGTGCCTGCACAGCCAGCGCGCGCGCGGCGTTTTCGTCCAGCCCTGCATGCTGCGCTGCCTGACACACACGCTGCGCCGCTGCCCACAGGAATGCGCCGCTACCGCACGCAGGATCGACGATCCGCAACGCGCGCAACACTGTCAGCGCGTCGCTGCTGGCCGCAGCCCGTTCCAACAATGGGTCCAGTGCATCTTGCAGCAACAATTCCACCAGCGCACTTGGCGTGTAATACGCGCCCTGCGTGCGGCGCGCCGCACGAGTGGATCCGTGGCCCGATGCGCCCGGGTCCAACGCCAAGAGTTGGTCCAAATGCGCGGCGACCAATTCTGGACGCAGCGCTTGGCGCTGCGAGATGTCTGCGTCAACACCGAACACCTGCGCGCTCCCATCCAATCCCAACAGTGCGCGCACGAGTTGCACTGAACTCACGCTGCTGCCGCACGCGCTGCGCAAGAGCGCGAAGGCCGCGAGGGTTGGGTCGGCAGACTGTGCACTGCGGCGACGACGCTCCGACGCTCCGACACGCAGTGCCGCAACCTTCGCACGCACCCCACCCGCAGCACCGCTTGCTCTCGTTCCGTCGCCCGCCCGGGCAATAGTGCGAGAAACCGCCGCAGTGCGCCGCAAGTTTCCCAGCCCCATGGGTTTTATTTTTGCCGCTGCGCTGCACCTTGTCCAGTGCCGCCGTCCAGCCGCTTGCGCCGGTGCCCATAGAATCCTGTTTCCCCAAAGGCAGGCACAAATGCGCCCTTCCATAGCAATGCTCCATTCGGTTCTTGTCATGTGCACTTTCACCTGCGTTGTGACCGCACAAGAACACCGCCTGTTGCGCTTCGAAGCACAGCGCCTCGATCAACGCTTCATGGCCGAAGGTGCTGCCTTGGTGGACATTGATGGCGACAGCATCAAAGACGCTGTGAATGCCGACCGCTGGTGGCGCGGGCCCAAGTTCACGGACTCGTTCGTGTTCAGCAATGCAGCCCCCTTCGATCCAGCGCGCTACTCAGAAACGTTTTTCATCTGGGGCGACGATCTCGATTCCGACGGCGACAACGACCTGCTGGTGGTTGGCTTCCCCGGCAAAGAACTGCGCTGGCACGAGAACCCGCGGCTCGGTGCCGCACAAGCGCCAAGCGCAGACGCCCCTTGGCGGCGCCACACCGTGTTCACTGGCGTCGACAACGAATCGCCAGCCTACGAAGACCTCGTTGGCGATGAGCACCGCGAAGTGGTGGCCATGCACGACGGACGCATGGGTTGGATCGCGCCCACCAGCCGCGGTGCTGTACACGCCGCGTGGGCCTTCCACCCGATCTCCGCGCCGGACCTCGGGGGTGCCTTCACGCACGGCCTTGGCGTGGGCGACCTCAACGACGACCAGCGGCCCGATGTTCTGTGGAAACAGGGGTTTTGGTTGCAGCCCGCCGCCGGTGCCAGCAGTGCAGATTGGAGTTACACCGCGTGGCCTTTCGCTGGGCTTGGCGGCGCACAGATGTTGGTTTTCGATGCCGACGGTGATGGGCGCGCCGATGTCATTAGTGCCGAAGCGGCTCACGGCTACGGATTAGTGGCGCACTTGCAACGCAGCGGGCGCGAAGGTGGCATGGGTTTTGCTGCGCAGCGTCTGATGGGTTCGGTGCCGCGCCAAAACCTTTTTGGCTGCTGCGTCGGCGGGCTGCACGCAGCGGCCCTCGCAGACCTCAGCGGCGACGGCATCCCCGATGTGCTCACAGGCAATCGCCCTTGGGCGCACAACGGGCACGACGCTGCCGATAAAGGTGCCGCGACGCTGCTGTGGTTTGAAACTGTGCGTGGGCCCGCGATAGGCGCAGTGCAGTTTGTGCCGCATGTCATCGACGACACCACTGGCGTCGGCACGCAAGTGTGCAGCGACGACATCGAAGGCGATGGCGTTGCAGACATCGTGGTATCGAACAAGCGTGGCTTCAGTGTGCTGCACGGCACGGCGCAACAAGTGGACCGCAGCACATGGCAAGCCGCAGGGCCTACAGCCATCGGCGATTTCGACCCCGAAGCCAGCGCGCACCAAGACTGGGCCAGCATTGGCACGGCGCCCCGCAACAGCGACGGTACGCCCATGCCTTTCGATTTCGAAGACGGCACGCTGCGAGGTTGGAGTGTTGAGGGCAATGCGTTCGCGGGCCAACCCGTGCGCGGCGATGTGGTGCACCAGCGCCGCAGCGACATGCACAGCTATCACCTCGGTGATTATTGGATCGGCACATATGAATCGCCGATGCGCGACGCGAGCATGGGGCGCATGGTTTCAGCGCCATTCGTGCTGGACCAACCTTGGCTGAGCTTTTTGGTGGCGGGCGGGCCGTGGCCTGAAACCCGCGTCGAAATTGTGCGCTGCGACAACGGCACCGTGCTTGCCAAGGCACACGGCCATGAGAGCGAAGAGCTTGCGCCTGTGGCGTTCGACCTCAGTGCTGCCCTGGGCGCCAGCGTGCAAGTGCGCGTCATCGACGAGCGTGAAGGCCATTGGGGGCACATCAACTTCGATCATCTGCGCCTACACGCAGCCGAACCGAAATTCACCGCGCGCGCGGCCGCGCTTGGAAATGATGTGCAAAGCAGCGGATTCCCCGCAGCGGTGGCGGCAGCGCGCATGCAAGTGCCTGCTGGATTCGAAGTGGATGCGTTGGCATCTGAACCGACTATCCACCAACCCATCGCCATGACCATCGACCCGCGCGGACGCATTTGGATTGCCGAGGCCTACGCCTATCCGCAGCGCCAGGCCGAAGGTCAGGGCCGCGACCGCATCCTTGTGCTGGAAGACCGCGACCACGACAGTGCCTTCGAAACAACCACCGTGTTCGCCACAGGCTTGAACTTGGTGAGCGGACTCGAAGTCGGGCACGGCGGTGTCTTCGTCGGCGCCGCTCCCTACTTCATGTTCATTGCCGACGCCAACGACGATCTGATTCCCGACGCCGCGCCGGAAGTGCTGCTGGACGGCTTCGGCTTTCAAGACACTCATGAAACGCTGAACGCCTTCACCTTTGGGCCTGACGGTTGGCTGTATGGCTGCCACGGAGTGTTCACACACAGTCGCGTGGGGCCGCCCGGCACGGCAGACAAAGATCGGGTGCGCATGAACGCTGCGGTGTGGCGCTGGCATCCGACGCGCCGCATCTTTGAAACCTTCGCGGAAGGCACATCCAACCCATGGGGCGTGGATTTCGACGAGCACGGCGAAGCCTTCGTCAGCGCCTGCGTGATTCCGCACTTATTCCACATCGTCCCCGGCGGCCGCTACCAACGCCAAGCAGGCGCGCATTTTGAACCGTGGTTGCGCGAAGACATCCAGACCATCGCAGACCACCGCCACTATGTCGGCGACTCGCCGCATGACGGCAACAATACCTCTGATGCTGCCGGTGGCGGCCACGCTCACTGCGGCTTGCTCTGCTATCTCGGCGACAGCTTCCCCGCAGAATGGCGCGGCACTTTGCTGATGGACAACATCCACGGCAATCGCGTCAACAGCGATCGCCTGCGTACAGAACACGCCAGCTTCAACGCCGGGCATGGGCCCGATGTGCTGTTGTCAAATGACAAGTTTTTCCGCGCTATTGCTTTCCGCGCCGCGCCCGACGGCGGCGTCGTTTTCACGGACTGGTACGACCGTCAAGCCTGCCACCGCAACGAACCAGCCATTTGGGACCGCACCAATGGCCGGCTGTATCGCCTGCGTTACGGCGCAGCGAAAGCGTGGACAGAAGACCTCACTCGCCTCGACAACCCCGCGCTGATGGCCATGCTGGCGCACCGCGATGTGTGGCACGAACGCAAGGCGCGCGAAGTCCTCTCCACGCGCGTGCTGGGGCCAGCAGATGTCGCCTTGCTGGAAACGCAATTCCGCGGCGCCGACGCGTTGCTGCGGCTGCGCTCGCTGTGGGCCCTAGCTTGCACGCGCACCCTCACGCGGCAGCACCTAGCGCAGGCACTGCACGACAGCGCTGCATCGGTGCGTGCGTGGGGCGTGCGCTTGGCAGCAGAAGGCCGCGCTCTCTCCGCTGCCGAACTGGCGCGTTGCCTTGAATTGGCACAAACCGACCAGTCTGCCGTGGTGCGTCGCGAACTGGCCTCCGCTTTGCAACGCATCGCTCCAGCACAGCGTCTGCACATCCTTGCGGCACTCGCGCAGCACACAGCAGATGCAGATGATCCTCAGATCCCGGTGTTGCTGTGGATGGCGTTAGCCCCCACGCTTGCGGAGCAACCCGCAGCAGGATTGGAATTAGTGCTGCAAGGCCACAGCCCCAAACTGACGCAGTGGTGCATCGAGCACCTCGCGCTGCTGGCTGCCAACGCGACGGACGCGCTCGCCCGAGCTGCCCTTGCAAACGCGGCCTTGCAAGCATCCGTGCTCGCCGCCTTCGAGCGCGCCGTCGCCAATGGCCAGCACTTGCACTTGAGCGCAACCTTTCGCCAGTTGCTGGAAACTGCGTCGAGCGAAGCCGCGCACAGGCCCGCAGTGATGCGCTTGGGCGGGCTCCTCGGAATGGAACAGCAACGCAAACTCCTGCGCCTTGCTGTGGAAGATGTTGCTTTGGAAGGCGCAACGCGCTTAGCTGCGTTGCGCACACTCGCCGTGCATCCGCAAGAGGAAGACCTCGCCTGCCTGAAGGCCGCGCTCACGCACGCGGCACTTGCAGATGCGGCGGTCGGCGCCATCGCCGCCATGGATGCAGCGTCTGCGCGCACGACGTTGTTGGAGGCCGCAGCATCACTAGGTGCGGCAGCGCGCGCGCGCTGCATCGCAGCGCTAGCGGCCCGCCCCGACAGCGCATTGGCGTTGTTGGATTTGGTTGGGCAACAAACATTGCCTCGCGACATCTTGGACGCACCAACGCGGCGCACGCTGGCCTTGCACAAGGACAGCCGTGTGAACAGCGCGCTGGAGCGTGTGTGGGGGCGCGTCCGCGACAGCGGCAACGCCACAGAGCGCATCGATGCCATGCTCAAACGCTTCCCTGCCGCGGCACTCGCACAAGCCGACCTGCCCCGAGGCCGCGCACTTTTCGCGCGCACATGCCGCAATTGCCACAAACTGTTCGACGATGGCCGCACTGTGGGTCCGGAACTGACCGGCGCCAACCGCAGCGATCTGCGCTATCTGCTGACCAACATTCTCGATCCATCGGGCGAAGTTCCCAACGAATATCGCTTGCTGAACATGCGACTCGAAGATGGACGCTTGCTGTCAGGCGTGCTGGGGCAGAGTAATGAATCTTCGCTGGAACTGCTGGCGCAAGATGCCACGCACCGCGTGTTGCGCGCGGACATCGCCATGGGTGCCGATGGCACACCCGATCTGTGGCAAGGCGAAGCATCAATGATGCCCGATGACCAACTGACAGGGTTTGCACCCGAGGAAATCCGCGACTTGCTCGCCTACCTGCGTGCGCCAGCGCAAGTGCCACTGCGCGCCGATGAACGCACCTTGCCGCTGTTCTTCGACGGGGCCACGCTCTCGCTTTTCAGTGGCGACCCTGCGGTGTGGAGCGTTGTGAACGGCAGCATCGTGGGCAAGACGACTGGCCTCGAGCGCAACAGTTTTTTGCTGTCTGCTCTGCAAATTGCGGACTTCCGATTAACTCTTGACGTAGAGCTGCATGACAACCTCGGCAACAGCGGCATCCAATTCCGCAGCGTCCCTCAAGGCATCGAGGACGTCGCGGGATACCAAGCCGACATCGGCCCGGGCTGGTGGGGCAAACTTTATGAAGAGCACGGCCGCGGTGTGCTCTCGTCGCCACCGCCACTCGGCGGGCCCGGCGTGCACCACTACGAAATTGTTGCTGTGGGCAGCCGCATCATGATGGCCATCGATGGCATCCAGTGTTGCGATCTCGACGACCCCGTTGGGCGCCGTGAAGGGCGCATCGCATTCCAAGTGCATTCCGGTGGCCCCACAGAAGTGCGCTTCTCCAACATCAGGCTCGCGTTCGCCACCACGGCACGGTTGCAATCGCTGAAGTGACACTCCCGTGCACGCTGCGGCTCACCCAGAAGCCAGCGCAAAAGAAGCGGGCCCAGCACCGAAGCGCTGGACCCGATAGCGGCGATAGGATTTGAACCTACGACCCGCGGCTTATGAGTCCGCTGCTCTACCAACTGAGCTACGCCGCCATGGCGCAAGGCGGTGATATCAGCGGGCCCCCTACCGGACAAGGCGCGCACCGGGCATCAGCCCGCTGATACCGCTGGCGATCCATGCAGGATTGGCGCGGGAATCTGCCACGCACAGCAGGGCCGCGCCGTCGGGGCCCACAAGCTTGCCACCGCAAGCGCGCACGATGGCGTCACCGGCCGCGGTGTCCCACACTTTTGTGCCACCCGCGCTTACTGATGCGTGTGCGCGCGCATCGGCAACATGCGCAATCTTCAGCGCCGCCCCGCGCGACGCAGTGCGGTGCGGCGGCAGGCAATCCAACAACGACTGCAAGCGCCGTGAACGGTGCCAACGCGAAGTCAGCACCAACATTTCTTCGTCTGCACTCCACGGCAGCATGCCGCGCAGAGGACGCTGCGCACCACCTGCTTCCACCAGCCACGCACCCGCGCCGTGCTGCCCCACGAAACTGCACTGCTCAGCCGGATGATGCACGACGCCGAAATGTGGCAAGCCATCGACAACCAAGCCGATGTTGACGCAATACTCGCTGCCTCCTTGCACAAACTCTTGTGTCCCGTCGAGCGGATCGACCGCCCAAAACGTCGTTGCGCCTGTCGCTTCGAACGCGGCTTCGTCCTCTTCGGACAGCACAGGAATGGCAGGCGTCAAACGCGCGAGCGCTGCCGCGATCAAGTCGTGCGCTGCAAGATCTGCATCTGTGACCGCCGAATTATCTGGCTTGCGGCGCACGCCAAAATCTGCGCGCGCAGCAACAGCAAGGATCGCCTTGCCGGCCGCACGCGCGATGGCTTCAATCTCTGAGGGCAGCTCGATCAGGACGCCGTCACGCAACCGTCACCTGCGGGCACAGGTACACATCTTGAATGGCGTTCAACAACTTCACGCCGTCGGCCATGGGCTTTTGGAATGCCTTGCGCCCAGAAATGAGGCCCGTGCCGCCCGCGCGCTTGTTCACCACCGCGGTGTAAACCGCGTCGGCCAAGTCGTTGCTGCCCGAAGCGCCGCCGCTGTTGATCAGGCCCGCGCGCCCCATGTAGCAATTCGCCAACTGATAGCGCGTGAGGTCGATCGGGTTGTCGCTGCTGAGCTTGTCGTAGACCTTGCTGGAAGTCTTGCCGAAGTTCTTCAGCGCTTTGTAGCCACCGTTGTTTTCAGGCAGTTTCTGCTTGATGATGTCGGCTTCGATGGTGACCCCGAGGTGGTTGGCTTGGCCAGTGATGTCTGCGGCCGCGTGATAGTCGATGCCATCCACCTTGAAGTTCGCGTTGCGCAGATAGCACCACAGCACCGTGAACAAGCCCAGTTCGTGGGCGCGCGCGAAGGCGCGGCTCACCTCTTGCAACTGACGGTGCGATTCTTCTGTGCCCCAATAAATGGTGGCGCCCACGCCAACGCAACCCATTTCGAAGGCGCGCTCGACATCTGTGAACATGATTTG
Source organism: Singulisphaera sp. GP187 (assembly GCA_945907755.1). Classification (GTDB taxonomy): domain Bacteria; phylum Planctomycetota; genus SXUL01. The sequence goes on from CAMDTN010000010.1 coordinate 11,904, forward strand.
ATCGTAGGTGTTGGGGTAGCTCAGCAGTTCGTTGTGATTGAACTTGAGGATCATGGGGATGCGGTGGGCAAAGCGCCGCGCCACGGCACCCAACACGCCGTAGGTGCTGGCCACTGCGTTGCAGCCGCCTTCCACCGCTAACTCACAAATATTCGCAGGGTCGAAATACTGCGGCGCCGGTGCAAATGATGCGCCCGCGCTGTGCTCGATGCCTTGGTCCACCGGCAGGATGCTGACATAGCCCGTGCCCGCGAGGCGCCCGCTGTTGAACAGCGTGCCCAAGTTGCGCAGCACGTTGGGACGGCGGTCCGAGTGCAGCATCACGCGGTCGATGAAATCTGGCCCGGGCAAATGCAAGTGCGACTTGTCGATGGTGCGGCATTCGTGGGCCAGCAGTGCGCTGTTGGCACCGAGTGATTCTTGAATTTGGCTGATCGTTGCGCTCATGGTGTCTCCGTGCAGCGGGCTCCGCTGCCGTTTGTTGTGTGCCAGCCTAACCCGTGGCTCAACGCGTGGCTCAACGCGTGGCCTCGCACTCGGCAATAGCTTGAATGATGGCCGCATCACGCCCCGGCACCTTGGGCAATTCCTGCTCCAAGGTCAACTGCGCTTTCTGCGCTGCGCCCGCCGGAAAACTGATGGTGACAGGCCCAGTCGCGGGCAAGGCGTCTGCCCCGTGGCGCCATGCGCGATAGGCCTCGCCAACGCTGACGCCGGCAGCATCCCTGAAGCCAATCTTCAACCGCACGGTGCGACCTTCCGTTGCTGGCAGCGCGTGGCCTGTGAGCGCAGTCAGCACCACTTCCAGTTGATCGCTTTTGAACGCCGCGATCATGCTCGCAGCCCCGCGCACCACTTCGCCACGCCGCGCGCCGCTGAACGAATGCACGCGGCAAGCCTGCTCGCCGATGGTGTACTTCTCTTTGATCGTGGGCGAAGTCACCAGCTTGCGCTGCGCCGCAGGCATGTGGCAGCTCTGACAAGTCTGACCATCTTTCGCGGCCGTGCCGACGAGATAAGAGCTGCCTTGATCGTGTTCGGCCCGCGCTTCAGGCTGCCCGTGGCACGACAAACACAAGTCGGCTTTGCGATATGACGCATCCGCATCCACGCCTCCGTGGCCCGTGCTGTCGAAGGGACCGAAGTAACGGTTGCCTTTCATGTGACAGCTAACGCAGTTCACTCCGACTTCGCGGTCGGACTTGCGCGCCAACGGCAATTTCCCGAAACCGGTGAGCATCAATTCTTGCGGTGCATGGCACGGCGCGCAGGATTCGCCTTTGTCGGGTCGGTCTGCGATTGCCGCCTGAAAAACGGGGTCCGTCCAACTCTGCGCATGCAAAGTGCCCTTCCACTCCGTGCACACATCTTCGTGGCACTTGGTGCACGTGGCCACTAGGCGTGCAAGGCCTTCGCGTTCCGCTGGCTGTTCCTGCGGCGCGAAGCAGGAATCCGTTGAACCCACTAATGAAAAGGCACCAATGAAGAGCAGGCAGGCGAAAAGTGGCAGGCGCATGGTGCCAGAAATCATACGCAGCGGCCGATAGCCGTTGCGATGGCACGTGCGGTCTGCACAAGTGCTTGGAACTCTGCGCAACGCAAAGCCTGGCGCCCGTCCGACAGAGCTTTTTCGGGCTCGTCGTGCACCTCTACGATCAGGCCGTCAGCGCCGGCGGCCACTGCCGCGTAGGCCGCGGGTGCCACCAACTCGCTGCGCCCCGTGGCATGGCTTGGGTCGACCACAACCGGCAAGTGCGTCAGACCCTTCAGCAGCGGCACTGCCATCACATCCAGCAAGTTCCGTGTGTGCTTGTCGAAACTGCGCACGCCGCGTTCGCACAGCACCACTTGTTGGTTGCCACGCGCAAGGATGTATTCCGCCGATGCCAAGAACTCGTCCAGTTCCGACATCATGCCGCGCTTCAGCAGCACCGGCTTGCCCGTGCGCGCTGCGGCTTCCAGCAGCGGGAAATTCTGCACGCTGCGCGAACCGATTTGCAACATGTCGGCGTACTGCGCGACCAACACCGCTTGCTCGGGGGCCATTACCTCCGTGACCACCGCGAGCTCGAATTCATCGGCAACTTTGCGCAGCAATTCCAAGCCACGCTCACCCAAGCCTTGGAATGCGTAGGGCGAGGTGCGCGGTTTGAAGGCCCCGCCACGCAGCATGCGCGCGCCAGCCTTGGCCACAGCTTCCGCGGCAGTGCGCAACTGGCTTTCGGTTTCCACGGCGCAAGGCCCGCCGATGAACTCCACCCGCGTGCCACCGAAGAGCGCGCGACCCACGGCCACTTCGGTGCTGCAACCTTGAGTGGCGCGAGCGGCCAACACATAGGGCGCATCAGAAGGCAGCACTCGTTCAACCCCCGCGAGGCGTTCATATCGAACCGCCTGTTCCGCGGCGCCGCCCTTTACGCGCACCATGGTGCGCTTGCCGGCGCGGGTGACGCTGGCTTCAGAAACGCCAAGAGCCTCCGCGGAGTCGAGGACTCCACGGACTTCGCTTTCGGTGACGCCTTCTTTCAAGAGCACAAACATGGTGGTGGCGGATGGGCATAGCCCAAGCGCAGACGAAAATACCAGCCGCTGCCCATATTCCAACATAGGCGCAAGTCGTTGCTGGGCCACTGGCTCGGATTAGTGCTCAGCCCATCATGGTGCGCTCGATCTCAACTTGCGGCTGGGTAGCAATTTGCGCCCACTTGTGCGTTGCGTTGTTGGCGCGCCGTGAGCAGCCGCATTCATTTCGATGCTGAACTCACGCTCTCAACGCGTAGCTGGCACTAATTGGATCACATGCCCGGCGTGCTCCACCAGCACTGTCGGGCCTAACGCGAACACGGCCGCCAGCGCAATGTCCTCGCGCAACAACTCTTCCCAGCGCGCTGATTCTTCTTCGACGCGCTCCAGCCGCGCGGCCCATGACGACTGCGGCGCCAAAGCCAACGACAATTGAACCCAACCAGAATCCCGTCGCAGCAAGATGCGCCCGCCCAAGTTCTTCACTTCGTCGGATGCAGCGCCACTCTCGCCGGTGTTCGTACGCATTTGCTGCAAGTGCGTGGACGCGGCCATGGCAGTGCTGGCCCACGCTGCACGCCCGGCTGGCACTGCTGACGCCGGAGCAGCCGGTGTCATCCATGCAGCGGTCCAAGGCGTCAGCAAACCGAAGCGCTGGCTGAGCGCGCGTGCTTCCGCCAGCAACTCTGGCGTCTCGCCGCGCAAACGCATAGCGTCCAGCAACACGCCCAAGCGTCGCGTGGCATGCAAGCGCGGCACGATGGCCGTAAGCTGCGCGCCCGACTCAAAGTCCACTGCCTCGGAAGTGCGAACCACGCCATGCGCCGATGTGGCGCTGATGCTCAAGCGCGCCTGAGGGGCGCCGTCCCAGCGGCCAGTCAGCAACACCTGTGACCCGCGGAATATGTCTGGCATCTTTTCTGGCGTCATCTGCGACAAAGTGACGCCTTCGGCTTGCACCGTTAGCTGCGTCAACACGGGTTCCGCGATGCGGCCGAAAAAACGCTCCAGCGCAGGGGCCATGTTCTCGCCCGCCGCCACATACGAGCACTCGCCGCCGCTGCGCTCTGCGAGCAAATCCAACAACTCGACATGCAATTCGTTGCCGATGCCGAAGGCGAACAAACGCGCACCCGTAGTGTTGGCTGCCGCTACGCGTTGCAAGATGTTGGCGCTGGACGTGACGCCCACGGTAGGCGCGCCATCGGCGAATAACACCACAAACTGCGGTCGGCGTGCATCCACAAGCGTTTCAAGACCTGCAGCGAGGCCTGCACACAAGTTCGTTCCGCCTTCTGCGTGCAACGCAGCCACCGCCGTGAGCGCCTCTTGGCTGTGCTGCGCATCAGCAGCAACAAGCCCATGGTGGACACGCGCGCTGGAAGCAAACGTCACCAAAGAGAAACGATCGCCACTGCGCAGCGAGCGGATGCCATGGCTCAGCGCACGCATCAGTTGCTGCAAGCGCTCGCCCTGCATGGATCCAGAAGTGTCCGCCACAAACACCACATCCTTCGCAAGCGGTTCCGCCTGTGAAATCCCTGCCGGGACACCCACCAACAATGCAAAACTCCCGCCCTGCGCATCCTCGCGATGCCCCAACAGTTGCACGGCGGGCGCTCCGTCACCACTCGTGAAATAAACTCGCGGTGGGTTTGCCGTGTTGGCCAAGTGCCAGCGCACCTTGGCTTCGTTGGTACCGATGCGCTCGACTGTGGCGTTACCACCGGGCGCATACACCACACCCAGCGCGGTGCTGGTGCGCAACTCTGCTGTGAATTGCAACGGCACGCCGGCAAGAGCGGCCACGAACGGCAGCGCGCATGAAGTCTGGTTGCCGATGCGCGGCAGCAACTGATCGAAACGCAGTTCCACCACGGAGTCGGCCGCCGCCGGCAACAAAGGCAAGGTCGCGCTGAACAGTTGCTGGCCCGACAACGCCAACAGCGCTGCACCGTTGCCCGAGCGCACCGCTGCACGCAGCAGCGCCCCACCAGCGTCGGCTGCGACCACACGACCTTCAAAATGAACGGCGCCTGCGCGCAGCGAGCAAGTGTCGGCGATCAACCCTGCTGGCAGCGCGCACACAAACTGACCAGTGACGGCAGATCCGTTGGGGTTGCGCAGGCGCACAGACAATTGCACGCGCCCAACTTGATCAAGCACTTCCAGCCGTCCGTCCAACGCCACAACTTGAACAGGCAGCAATTGCAGCACTGCGCCCTTGCTCGGGCTGGGACAACGCACATCCAAAACCGCCTGGGCACTTAGCCCCCACGACAACAGCGGTAACAGAAAAGCAAGGAAAGTACGGCGCATCGCAGGCTCAGGGGGCATGCTACCCCGTGCACTCAGACGCCACCGCCAACCGTCGGTTCCATAATCACCGAGCAGCCGCGCCCTCGCGCCGCGCAGCCGCCCGCAGGCCTAGCGCCCTTTGTCGCAGTCCCCACACTCGCCAGGCTTGATCCACTGCACCCGCAAGCGGTAAGTGGCGGGCTGCGCCCGCAAGCTCACTATCCCGGAAATGTCCACCAGAGTGCCGTTGCCGGTACTGATGACAAAGCGCGGTTGGTTCAATTGGAACATCATGACGGGGCTGAGCACAGGGTCGTTCTTGAAGCGTTCCTTGTAGTCCGCTGGCAGTTGAAATGCCTCGCCATCCAGCATGATGTTGGCCGATGCCGCCACCTCGCCGCTGCGGCGCAAGCATTCGGCTTCCATGTAGCGCGCAAGCTGTTCCAAGCGCGAGGAACGCGGTGGTTCCAAGGCTTGCAAGCGCTGCTCACGTAGCTGCGCGAAGCCTGCACGTGCTTCAGCGAGGCGAGCTTGCAACAGTTGTGCGTGCGCCTGAAGGAAGCAATGAACATCTTGCGTCGCTCCGCAGGGTTGCATGCTGCCTTGCGTGCTCCCTTGCGAAGGGTCGGCACAGGCGGCGTGTAGCGCCGCACGGCCTTCGTTCGAAGAGAACCACATGCCAGACGGCACCGCAGCGGTCATCGTCGCCACTGGGTGTGCGGCGCGCCAGAAGGTGCTGCGCCCGACCACTTGTTGCAAGTTGCCCACCATGTGGCCAGGTTGCTGCAGTTGCAATTGCAACGCAGCCGAACAGGCGCGCCACTCGCGCAGGTATTCCTGTACCGCACGAGCCGCATTTTTTTCGCGGCACCATGGGTCGGCCTTCGCCTGAGCTTCCAATGCTGCGCCGTCCAAGAGCTGCAACTGGCGCTCTACCAACATCTCAGCTTCCTCGCCCGCTTCAGGCGGCATGGTCAGCACTTGGCGGCCCAACATCTGCGTAGCGTCGATGTGATCCTTCAATCGCTGTGGGAAAAGGCTGGCGGCCAACACCTGCGGTGCGCCACCGGCGCTGAGCCCATCTGCGGGGCGCGAATCACGGCCCAATTGGAACGCCGCCAGACTGCACAGAACCAGCACCATTGCCGCGGCCGCCACGCTGCGCCAATCTGCGATGCGGCGCGCGGGACGCACGGCTGGCACGAGGAACGCGGGCACGGCAATATCCGCCGCCAGCGTAAGTCGCGCCGTCTGCTGCACCGCAACGAAGACTTTCATGCGCGCAGCGCAATCAGGACACAGGGCCAAGTGCGCCTTCAATACATGCTGCGACATGGTGTCGAGGCGCGCGTCCAGATCTTCAGAAAAAAAGCTTTGAGCTTGGACACAAGTGATGCTGCTCATCACGCCTCCACTCCTGGTTCTTCCAAATGCTGCTTCATGCGCTTGTAGATTTGTTCCCGCGCACGCGACAATCGAGAAGAAACCGTTTTGACTGGGCAACCAATAATTTTCGATGCAGCCTCGTACGAGAGTTCCTGCACGGCACACAGCAAGAACACCACGCGCAACTTTGGCGATAGCAGCGCGACCTCGGCTTCGAGGAGCACCGAGAACTCGTTGGACTGGGCTTCGTTTCCTGGCACAGGCGACGCGGGGTCCGCCACCTGCACTTCGTCGGATTCGACATCGCCATAGTCGCCTCCGATAGCCACCGAGGGCAAGCGGCGACGGCGCAGGTGGTCGATGCACGCGTTGCGGGCGATGGTGAACAGCCAAGTTGAGAGGTGGGCTTTAGGGTCGAATGTTTCTGACTTGCGGTAGACCTTCAGGAACACCTCTTGCAGTAGGTCGTCACCGCTGTCCTTGTCACCGACGTAGCGCGAAATGAAGGCGCGAACCCTTGGCGCAAAATGCAAATAAATCTGGTCGAAGGCGTGGCGTTGCCCGGCCACAAATGCAGCCATCCACTCCTCGGGACTTGGGTCCTTCGATTGGGTTGGGGAGATCACTACGGGCTCTTGAATGGTCAACATGAAGGCACGTCCGGCCGACATGCCCCCTACGAACCGGACGCACATCCTACTCCCTTGAAGCCTGCTGGCACCGGAGCCGGAAAGCCGCGCGCTACAGCAACTTGGATATTGCGGCGACCACCTCAGCTTGCTCGGATTCGCGTAGGCCCGGGGCAATCGGAAGCGCTAGCACTTCACGCGCCATCCGCTCTGCCACGGGAAAATCGCCCGCTTTGTGGCCCAGAAACGCGCAGCAAGGCTGCAATGAAAGCGGTAACGGGTAGTAGACCGCAGCACCGATGCCAGCGCGCTTCAGGCCGGCCAAGACCGCATCGCGCCGCTCGGGAATTCGCACCACGAATTGGTGGACAGTATGGCGCGCGCCGCCGCCCACTCCATCTTCAATGCGTGGCAGCACCACCCGGCCCTCCACGCCAGCGGCGGCAAACAGTGCCGCGTAACGCCGGGCGTTGGCGTGGCGCTGCGCTTGCGCCGCGTCAAGGAACGGCAGCGACGCCAGCAGCACCGCCGCTTGCAGTGTGTCCATGCGGAAGTTGCCGCCAATTTCCGAGTGTTCGTAAGGCGCGGACTGTCCGTGGATGCGCAGGCGGCGCAACCGCCCGGCCAGTGCAGCGTCGCGAGTAACGACCATCCCCGCGTCGCCTGCGGCGCCCAAGTTCTTGGTGGGAAAAAACGAGAAACACCCGATGCGCCCGCGGGTGCCTGCAAAGTGGCCTTCCGCATCGCGGCTATCCAGCGCTTGCGCTGCGTCTTCGACAATAGGCAGATTGGGCAAGGCATGTTGCCACGGGCCCAAGTTCAGGCAGCCGCCAAAAAGATGCACTGGCAACAACGCGCGCGCAGCGGCGCAGTGACGCAGGTCTGCGGCACGCAAGTCCATGCCGAAATCACTGGCGTCGATGTCGACAAAGATTGGGCGCGCACCCAAACGCAGCACCGCCCCAACCGTGGCAAAGAACGAGTACGGTGTAGTCACCACGCTGTCGCCCCGTTGCACATCGCAGGCTTGCAGAGCCAGCAACAGAGCGTCGGTGCCGCTGGAAACGCCTACGCAATGAACGCCGCCCAAGCGCTGCCCTAGTGCGGCCTCGAAGGCGGCCACCTCCTCGCCTAGGATGAAACGCTTATGTTCCAACACGCGCAGAACAGCTTCGCGAATGGCTTGAGTTTGCTCTGCAGGGAGGCGCTGAAAATCGACGAGGGGGACGCTCATGAGGAAGTGCGTCTAAGGTTCCGATTCCACGCGCAGGCCGTCGCCGTCGTGCAGGTAGGTGCGCGAGCAGGCTGCGCACGCCAACGACAAATCGAGAGCCTCTCCGCAGCGGCACACGAAACCGTGGGCACGCGCCGGCACGCCGGCCACCACTACGAAAGGCGCAACGGAGTGCGTCACCACTGCGCCGGCTGCGATGAACGCGCCTTCACCGATGCTATTGCCGCAAAGGACCGTGGCGTTGGCGCCAATGCTCGCGCCGCGTGCCACCAGTGTGGTTTCGAAACGGTCGCGCCGCGAAAATGCCGCGCGTGGCCGTGTGACGTTGGTGAACACTGCGGAAGGGCCCACGAACACTTCGTCTGCAAGAACAACTCCGTCGAACAAACTGACATTGTTTTGAATGCGACAACCGCGCCCGATGCGCACACTGGCCGCCACAAACACCCCTTGCCCCAGCACGCAGTCTTCGCCGATCAAAGCGCCGCTCATGACATGGCAGTGACGCCAGATGCGCGTGCCGTTGCCCACTTGCGCCCCGGCTTCAACTTCAGCTGATGCATGCACGAAAGCCGCGGCCTTGATCATGGGCCCACCGCTCCAACGGTCGCACAATCCAGCGCCACGCCGCCTTCCAGCAGACTCTGACGCGCTGTTTCCAACACGCGCAGCACTTCCAGCCCGTGACGCGCACCGGTGAGTGGCTCGCTGCGCGCGCTGATGCACGCAGCGAAATGTTCCAGTTCGCAAGCCAGTGGCTCTGCGCTTCCGGTGACGATGACGCGGCCTTGATCGCGCGCCGCAACATTCAGCACACCACCTGAAGCGGCACCCGCATCGAACAGAGTCAGGCTGCCTCCGGCGGGGCCGTCGGTGAACTGCGCCATGCGCCTTTCACCCACCACCACCAAACGGTGCTCCTTGGTGGGGTGCAACCAACTGACAAAGATGTGCCCGCGAATGCCGTCGGGGAATTCGAGGTGTGTCACCGTGACATCCGCGCGGCCTTCGCGCAGATAGCTCCCGCCATAGGCGCCCACGCGACAAGGCCACTGGCCAGTGAGGTCTAAGAATGCGGCGATGTCATGGGGTGCGAAAGACCAGAGGATGTCTTCGCTTTCGCGCACGGTGCCGAGGTTGAGTCGGTTGGAGTATAGATAGCGAATGCGCCCCAATTCCCCTGCGCGCAAGAGACGCTTCAGTTCCACCAACGCGGGGTGATACAGCGTGATGTGTCCAACCATCAGCACCCGCTTCAAGGAGCAGCTAAGCCGCGCGAGTTCCTCGCCCTCGGCTTCGTCCAGCGTGAGCGGCTTTTCAACCAACACGTCTTTGCCCGCCAGCAAGGCAGCGCGGGCAACTTCAAAATGAGTGCGCGCTGGAGTGGCCACCACCACGCCGCTGATGTTGGGGTCTTCCAAGACGGCCGCTAGGGAGGCGCGCCTGCGAGCTTCAGGCGCGTAGGCCAGCGCTGCGGCGTCCGTGTCGAATGCGGCTGCGAGCCAGCCCTTGGCTTCGAGGACGCGACAGTGGTTGCGCCCCCAAGGGCCGACACCAACAACTGCAAGGAATGAGGCCGCCATGGGCCGACACTATAGGACGCCGCGAGGCTTTTCGCACGGGGCGCAGCCGCTCAGATCACTTGTCGCCGTCGCCACGACGGCGCGGCTCCCCGCCCTGCCGGGCCTTTTGCATGGCGTCCATGAAAACCTTCACTTGGGCCGCATCGAGGATGCCAGCCAGCTCCACATGCCGTGCCTTCTCCATGCCTTGCAAGGCAGCGCGCACTTCTTCTTTGGTCAGCACGCCGTCCTTCACTTGGGCGAAAAGTTCCTGCGTCTTGACGCGCTGCTCCTCAAACACGGCTTTCACTTTGGCCTCTTGCTCGGGGGTCAGATTCGCCGCCTTGGCAGCAGTTGCGAACATGTTTTCCAAGGACTCGGCAGGGCGACGATTCTCAAAACCGCCTTCGCCCTTGGGGGTGCGGCGCTGCTGCTCCATTCGAGCCAGCAGTTCCTTCGCTGCCTTGGCGCGGCCCTCATCTGGGCCGCCTGCAGCAGCCTTCAATTGCGTCTGCGCCAACTTGCCCAAACGCAGCAGCGCTTCCTGTGCTGAACTGCGTATGGCTTCGTTCTGGTGCGCCATACGCTCGATCAGCACCCGAGCCCAGGCGTCGACTTCAGGGTCTGCCGGGCGTTCTTTGGCCTGCTGCGCATCAGGGCGCTGGGCCGCAGGCACCGGCTTCAGCGCTACGCCCTCCGTCTGTGCCATCACAGAGCCGCTAAAAAAGGCCAACACTAGCAGTAGGTAAGCAGCTTTCATAAGAAAACTCCGTGGCACGCGAGTTGCGCCACGGAGTCTACGGCCTTCCTCGGGCAGTCTTTCGATGTCAGTTACGGGCAGCTTTGTATTGGCGCTTGTCCACCGCGTACTTCTTCAGCAAGCGGGAGAGCTGGCCGCGGTCCATGTTCAAGGAGCGGGCCGCCAAGGCGATATTGCCGCGAGCCTCACGGAGCCGAGCCCGGATGAGGCGGCGTTCGTAATTGCACTTGGATTCGCACAACGAGAGCGTGCCATGGAGCGATTCCTCTCCATCGACATCCCCCATTGTCTTGAGCTCGTGGAAGTGGCTGGCGTTGTCGAGCGCGATGCCCAGATGCCGGCCGACTAGGCCCACCATATCGATGGCAGCGCTGCCGTAGCGGCGCTCAAGGTCGCCCAAGAGAAGCAGCAAGCTGCCGTGCACACGGGCACCCATGGCCAAGGGCACAGCCAAGGCACGGGTGGCTCCTTGGCCATCCAGAATAGCGTTCAGACTAGTCATGGATTTTTGGGTCAGCAACTGCAAATGCGCCGGAGCGATGGCTTCGACCCCCTTGCCGCCGAACGGATATTGCCGATCGGCCCCGTCTTCGCGGGTGATGATGACTCCGGCAACGTGCCCGAACACGCTGCGGATGCACTCAACCGCCATGGGCAGCAACCGCTCCGCCTCTTGGACTTGGTGCAGCTTCAGAGTTGCGTCCACAAGCTGGCGATAGGCCCCACTTCGAGCGTCTGGCTCACGCAGGCGCTCAGGTTGGATCAAGCTCTGTGTTGCGTGAAAGGCTTCCAAGGTGACACCTCAGTTCTTCGTTGGCGAGCGTGCGAACAAGTCTTCATTTCCAGAGACGGGCTTGAGCTTCCTCAGGTTTCCGTCCCCTACAGAGAAAGGCGACTTCAAATGACGCACGGCTTGCCACTTTTGCCACGTGGACATTCTCGGCCGTCATGATCGGCTGTATCAAGCTAATCTGCACGGTTTTCCATATTTTCCCATATATGCTCTTGGCACAAGTACTTAGGCGCGACACAGACGCTCCTGTTTTCCGCGGGGCCGTGAAAATATGGAACGAGCCGCCGACCGACTAGGGTCTGCGGCTCGTGACTAAAAGGCCACTTATGGCCAGTGAAGGGGGCTCAAATACCCGCGGATGCTGCAGCCGGTGCGCTTGTAGGCACAACGGGCTTTAGCATCTCAGCCTCCTCAGCCATGACTTTTTCGCGCTCCTTCTCGAGCTTCGCTATGTCCTCGCGGGTCTCGACAAGTTCACGGCGCCCGCGCTCGCAATCATGCTTCGCGAGATGGTCTTCCGTGTCTTTCATTTCCTGCTTGAGGTCTTCCATGCTCCAGTGGATGCGATCGAGGCTCTGGAGGATGCGCGCTTCCTTCTCCACGACCGCAGCAAGCAGCTTGCCCGTGTGGTTCTTGAACGCGACTTCCATGCCTTTGAAGACATCTGCTGCGTCGGTGTCCCAACCCTTCAGACGCTTCAGCTCTTTACCGGCGCTGTCGAGCACAACCACAGTTGGCGTCACGCCACCGTAGGACTCGCGCACGCCAGCATCGCGAATGTCATCCAGCGAGATCTTCACACAATTGAAGAAACGACTGGAAAACCCGACGCGTTCGTCGAGGAAAACAGTTCCCTCGTAGCTCATGAGCTTGTCGTCGTTGCGGCCACTGTAGAAATACACCAGCACAGGCAGGCCTACGCGGAAGCCGCCGGGGCGATGGCCTTCTTCCGTTAGTGCAGAGAGCGGTAGCACCGTGGCTCCATACTCGCCGCCGCCGCCAGTGGCCAGTTCTCCTGGCAACCAACGCATAGAAACGCGCGCTGCGCGTTCAGGACTGGGGGTTGTTGCTGCACCACCACCACCGGCAACTTTCATGCCTGCGGCGGGTGTCGCACGGCCTGCTGTTGGGCGCGCTGCAGGTGCTGCACGAGCACGAGCGCGGCCCCCACGGGCTCATCACTGCCCCAAAAGTAAATCTGGCATGGCTGCAACCAGCAGCAGCGCCAGCAACGAGAACTTCAGCGAATTCTTGAGCATATTCCACCTCCACAGCAAAGCGGGACGGGGTTCAGTTCCTGCGCCTACTATAGGCCCAAGTCATGAATAACGACAAGCCATTCTTTCAGCCTATTCGCCAGATTTACTGCCTTCTCTTGATCGCCGCCGCGCTCTTCGGCCAAGACACCGCGGTGCCTTCGCCCCGCGAGCACTTCGGTTTCGACCTCGGCAGCGACCGCCGCCTGCTGTCTTGGGCAGAACTATCGGGGTACTACCAGCGGCTTGCTGACACTTCGCCCTATGTGCGCTGCGAATCCATCGGCACCACGACTGAAGGCCGCCCGATGCTGCTGTTGACGGTTTCGTCGCGCAGCGATGAACAGTTGCGATCCATAGAAATTCAACAACGGCGCATGCTTGCACCAACTGACGCTGGGATTCTCAACGCCGACGAATTGGCGGCCATGCCAGCCGTGGTCTACATCCAAGGGACATTGCACAGCACCGAGATCGCGGCCTCGTTGCTGTTTCCAGACTTGCTCTATCGCATCGCCACGGGTGCCGATCCGATGGCGCAGCGCATCCGCGATGAAGTGGTGCTGCTCGTTGCCCCCAGCGCCAATCCCGACGGCATCGACCTCGTCAACACGTGGCACACGCAGACTCTGGGCACGCCCTGGGAAGGCACCACACCACCCGATCTGTATCAGACCTACGCCGGCCACGACAACAACCGCGACTGGTTCATGCTGAGCCTGCAAGAGACGCGCTTAGTGACCAAGCTGCTGTACCAACGCTGGCTCCCGGAAGTGGTGCTGGACATTCACCAGATGGGCGCGAATGGCGCGCGCATGTTTGTGCCGCCGTGCAGCGATCCGCTGAATGACAACATTCCCGCAATGGTGACGCGGCAGATCGACCTCGTTGGCGCGCACATGGCGTGGGCATTACAGCAAGCGGGCTGCTCCGGCGTGGTTCAAGATGTGGTGTACGACAATTACTGGGCGGGTGGCGCGCGCAACACGCCTTGCCGTCACAACATGGTTGGCATCATCACGGAAACCGCCAGCGCGCGCCTCGCGTCACCCATGGTTGTCGAGCGCAAGGATTTGCGCGGCCACGGTGGCGGCTTGCCGGAGTACCGCCGCCAAGGCAATTTCCCCGACCCGTGGCCGGGCGGCACATGGCGCATGCAGGACATCCTGCGCTACCAAACCGTAAGCACGCTCGCGATGTTGGACCTCGTAGCCCGTTTTCGCGAGAGTTTCGTTATGGATTTCTTTGCGCTGAATCGCGAGGCTGTGCGCCGTGGCAATGTAGAAGCGCCTGGCGCGTTTGTGTTGCCCACCAAGCATGTCGACCCTGCAGCAGTGACGCGTTTGGTCAACATCCTGCTGGAGAGTGGCGTCACCGTGCATCAGATTCAAGACACCACTACTGCTGCAAGCAGCACGCGCACAGATGGCGACATCGTGGTGCTCATGGCGCAGCCTTTCCGCAATCACGCGAAAGACCTGCTGGAACCACAGCAGTTTCCCGAGGTGCGTTTCACGCGTAATGGAGATGTGACGCGGCCATACGACACCGCTGGTTGGTGCCTGCCGCAACAGTTTGGCCTGCCATGTGTGGCCTTGGACAAAGCTCCTGCGGGCGTGACACTGCGGCAATTGCGCGCACCGTGGACGCTTCCCAGCAGCGCGAGCGGCACGGGCAATGTGCTGCGCTGGAGCAGCGAATCCAATGCTGCATTTGTGTTTGCCAATCGGCTGCGCCACACAGGCTTCGAAGTGCGCCGCGAGATCGGTGGCGAATTTGTGGCGCAAGATGTCCCTAGTGCGACACTCGCAACAGCCGTCAATAATCTTGGCCTGCATGTCAGTCAGCTCTCCGAGCCGCTAACGCGCGCGCTGCCGACGCAGCCGCTGCAACGGCGCGTCGCGATTTTCCAATCGTGGCCCGCATCCATGGATGGCGGCTGGACGCGCTTGGTTCTGGAAGAGCACGGCTACAAACCACGCATGCTGACCGCAACAGAAATCAATGGCGGCGCACTGTTCGACGCCGCGCTTCACGCAGGCCGCAGCATCGACACGCTGATCATTCCAGACATCAGCCCGCGCAATCTTGCGAAGGGTGCCGACAAAGACCGTCTTCCGCCGGCGTGGCTGGGCGGACTCGAAGGCGTCGGCACCGAAGCACTGCAGCGCTTCGCGAAATCTGGTGGACGCGTAGTGGCGATGGGCTCCTCGGTGGAGTGGCTCATCCAAGCCTTGGAACTGCCTCTCGAAAACGGCCTCGCTCAAGCGCCTCGCGAAGGCCCAGCCGCATTTGCATGCCCGGGTTCGCTGCTGCAAACCAACGACACTGTGCTGCGTCCAGACGCCTTGCGCTCGCAGTCCCACTGGCTGACGCGCAGCACATCCACAGCGCCCATCGTGTATTTCGAAGGCACTTACGCCATGCGCAGCATCGGGAACGCCGCAACCTGCACTCCGTTGCTCAGCTTCCCTGAGAAAAATGCGTTGCGTTCCGGCTACATCGAAGGCGAAAAGCTCCTCGGTGGGCTGCACGCGCTGGTGGAATGCCGCGTTGGCGCAGGACACGCCGTGTTGTTTTCGATGCGCCCGCAGCACCGCAGCCAAACTCTCGGCACCTTCAGGCTCTTATTCGAAGCCATTGAAGGGCCCTAACCCTCCCGCGACATCACACGCCTTCCTCCAGCCCTAACAACCCGGCGCCAACGCAGCCCGCGTCGTTGCGCAGGCGCGCTAACACCACAGGCACTCCGCGAATCAATGGCCGCAGCGTCTGTTTCTTGAAGGCCGCGCGCACGGGGTCCAGCAGCAAGCGCCCGGCGTTGGAAAAGCCCCCGCCCACCACAATCACATCAGGAGCTACTAACGCTGCGGCAGTGGCTAGGCCCAGTCCCAGATTCGTGCCCAGCTCTCGCAATGCTGCACGCGCCGCCCGCGCACCGGCCCGTGCACGCTTCACGATTTCGCGCGGGGTCAAATCCGCTTCGCCACCGTGCTCGGCGTGGATGCGCACTAATGCTGTGGCAGAGGTGTAGAGCTCTAAGCAACCGCGCCCATCAGCGCCATCGTGGCGACACGCAAGACCATCCTTCACGAACACACCGTGACCGATTTCGCCGCCGGTTCCGAAGGCCCCACGCACCACGCGCCCGTGCACGACGAGCCCACCACCGAGGCCGGTACCGACGGTCACCATCAACACGCAATTGCGACCGCGCCCCGCACCGCAGCGCGCTTCAGCCAAGGCCGCCACGGTCGCGTCGTTTTCAACCGCTGCGGGCACTTGCGCCAAGCGGCGAAGTTCCGTGGCCGTGCGCAGGCCTCGAATGCGCGGGATCTGCGGTGGCACAACAGTGATCAGTCCATCCCGCCCACGCACAGCGCCGGGCAAACCCATACCGATGGCCACCACGCGCACGCGTTTCGCTTTGGCCGCAGCTTGCGCCGCTTGCACCGCTGTGGCTAGGCAGGCTTTCAGACCGCGCGTTCCCTTGTCCGCAATCGTCGGCACAGAACCAGTGCTCAGCGCGCGCCCGCTGCGAGTCACCAGCGCAAACTTCAAATCCGTGCCGCCCAAGTCCAAGCCAATTCCAACATCCATGCGTAACTCCTGACGCAAAGCAGAACCGATGAAGCCCAGCGCGCCAAGGGCTGCCCGCAGCGACGCAAGTTTCGTATCCTCGCGGCGGGAGCTTCGCATGAACCGTTCACTCCTGCTCTTGGCATTTCTTCTCGCAGCCTGCGCCAGCCCGCAGCGCGAGGCCGCATGTGGCCCGTTAGTCACTTCCCCGCGCTCACCAAGCATTGAGGCAGGCCCAGCCGATTTCGACGACAGCACCATCGAGAATCTGAGCCTCGAGCGCACGCGCGAACTCGCACTGCTACGCAGTCCGAGCGCAGCCGCAGCCTACGCAGCAGTACTGCGCGCCGAGGCACGCATCGAAGAAGCCCGCGCGCTGTTTAGGCCCACCTTCAGTTTGGGCACCACTGGCACCTTGAATGACAAAGAGGCCAGCTTCGACTTGCCTGGCGCGGGCACCGTCACCACTCGCCAGCAGTGGCAGCAGGTGTGGACAGCCTCCAGCAGCATTTCACTTTTCGATTTCGGCCGCGACCGCGCCGCGCTTGCAGCAGCACGCATGGAAGCCGACGCAGCCTCGCTAAATGCCCGCAGCGCACGCCAACGCCTCTTGCATGATGTCACCGTGGCGTGGCACCGCGTGCACGCGACCAGCGCCAACGTGATCGTCAGCGAAGAGACGCTCCGGATGGCAGAAAAACAACTCGAGGACGCGAGTGCATGGGTCGAAGCGGGCAAGCGCACGCGCGACACCATGCTCACAGCAGGTGTCGACCAACTCGCGCGCCGTCAGGACTTGATGGTTGCGCGGAACGCGCGGCGGCAGGCGCTGCGAGTGCTGAACATCTTGCTGTGCCGCCCGCCCGACGCGAGCACCACGCTGGCAACGACCAACGCTCCGCCCCCTGCACAGGAACAACTGCAGCACATGTTTGAAGCTGCAAGCAAGAACAACCCTGCCCTGCTGGCCCTGCGTTTTCGCCGCGCGGCCCTAACCCGTTCGAGAGAATCCAGCGAGCGGAGTGCGTGGCCTGAGTTGACCCTCAACACAACCGCCACCCGCGACAGCAGCGCCAGTTTTGGATCTTCGCCAGAATCGGCGCAGGCTGTGTTCAGCTTTAATTGGCTGGCCATTGATGGCGGACGCCGCGCCGCCCGCTCTGCGGGTTTGAGTGCTGAGCTGATGGAGTTGAGGGCGCAAGAACTGCTGCTGTTGCAGCAACTGGAAACCGACCTTTCGCGCGCAGTGTTGGACCTAGACGAAGCGCGCTCTGCGGCGCACATCGCCGACCAGAGCGTGCAGGCAGCAACCGAGAATTACCGTCTCGTCAATGAACGTGCCGAAGCCGGCACCCTCAGCGCCCGCGAAGTATTAGAAGCGCGCCGCACCTTGGCCGCCGCACGCTACGCGGGGACAGAAGCAGTGTTCCGTCAGCACACTGCCCTCGCTTGGATCGAAAGCCTCACGGGCTCGGCGCTGGCCGCGAACTAAGCACCTGCCGATAGACATCCGCGTGAGCGCGTGCGCTTGCCTCCCATGAATACTCCTGCGAGCGTTGCAAGGCCCGCGTGCACAGTTGCGCGCGCGCCGCATCATCGTGCAGCAAATGCTGCAGCACATGCGCAAGGTCGTTGGCATCGCCTGTACGGAAAGACCGCGCGGCGTTCCCACACACTTCGGTCAGCGCTGCGTCGTCGCTAATCACTAACGGCTTGCCCGAAGCCATGGCTTCCAATGCCGGCAACCCAAAACCCTCAAGCCTTGAAGGCACCACCACCACTTCTGCTTCGCGATACAAGTCCGGAAGGTCTTCTCGTGCGACATAACCCGGCAGAATAAGCAAGCGATCGTCGATGCGAGCGGCGCGCAGCGGCGCGCGGATTTCGTTTTCGTCCATCAGTGCTTTGCCGCACATCACCAACTGCAAGTTGGAATTGCCTGCGGCGCGATGCATGCGCACAAAGGCTTCCACCAAGACCAGTGGATCTTTGCGTTGCCGCAATGTGCCCACCCAAAGGAGGTATGGGCCTGGAGCAATGCCGTAGCGATCGCGACGAAGGGGCAAGCCGAAGCCCCGAAAATCTGGGTCTACCCCGTGAGCGATGACGGTGACGCGAGGGGCCACATTGGGCTCCACTGTCAGCAACGCCAACCGGGTGGCTTCGCTGGGAACAACGATGTGCTGGGCAGCGCGCAGCGCATGCAACAAGCGCAGCCGATTGCGCGAAAGGCGCCCCGTGTGGCCCGTCTCGCCGTGCATCGGCACATCATGAATCGTCGCCACTCGCAGGGCGCTCGTGCGGAACGGCAGCGCGGCGACGGGTGCATGCAGCAGTGCAACGCCAAGGCGCTTCAGCGCACGGGGCATAGCACCTTCACGCCAAACCGCGCGAGGAAACAGCGATGGCACTTCCACGATGCGCACTTGCGGCCCAGCAGCCGGCGCCGGCCGCCCAGGGCGAATCAGCACCACGAATTGCAAGTCCGGCGCGACTAACGGCAACTGCTCCACAAGACGGCGCGCATAGCGCTCGACGCCGGTTTCCGGCTGAATCTCGAGGCAGGACAAATCCAATCCAATCACTGCTGTCATCCGATCACCTCCGCAACGAAGCGATCCACAGGAACGGCTGGCGCGTAAAGATGATGCGCGCCAAGCCGCACGAGTTCGGCAGCAGCGTCCGCGGCGGCGATACCCACCGCGATGATGCCGTTGTCGCGCGCAGCAAGAATGTCACTAGCGGCATCGCCGACATGACAAATCCGGTCGCGTCCAAAGCTGTGCCCTTGTTGGCTTTCCGCTCGCGCAATGGCCGAGCGCACCAAGGCGGCACGGTCATGGCTTTCGCAGCCAAACGCGCCCAGTTGAAAGTGCTCATTCAAACCTGAAGGGGCCAGCTTGATGGCAGCGGCACGGCGCACATTGCCGGTGACAAGGCCCAGCGTCACATGGTTCATGCCCGAAAGACGATGCACGAGTTCGACCATAGCGGGCTCAGCACAATCGCCGCGTTGGTTGACCTCGCGCTCCAAGTGGGCCAAGTAGCGCTCCTCCACGGCAGGCGCGTCGGCGTTGCTGCGGCCCGCCAATTGCAGCCCTTCCCGAAAAATCTCGCGATCGGTGCGCCCAGTGAAACTGACACCGTCGAAGGTGTTGGGGCACCCAAAGAGTTCCCCAAAAGTGAGTGACAACGAACGGCGCCCGAGACCGCTAGGGCGCAGGAGCGTGCCGTCGATGTCGAAGAGCGCAAGAAACGGCTGCATCGGGTCGAGATGCTAACGCGCAAGCGCGCTTGCGGAACTCGTGCCTGTTTCCATAGCCGCAATGCGTAGAATCGTGCCCACACCGCCATGCGCATCTTGTTAACCGGAGCCACCGGATACTTGGGGAAACACTTGCTGAACCGCTTCCTTGCGGACGGGCATGAAGTGTCGGTGTTGGTGCGTCAAGCGGCCCGCCTGAGCTCTGAGCACAGCGCTGGCGTGCAGGTGATTGCCGCAGACTTGGTCGATGCCGTCCCGGCAGCCGCACTCAATGGGCTGAGCTGCGATGTGCTGGTGCACGCGGCCGCTGAAATCCATCCCGAGGTTGGGTTAGCACGCATGATGGCCGTGAATCGAGACGGCACCATCCACGCGATCAAGGCGGCTGCCCGCATGCTGACGCGGCGCGTCGTGCTGATTTCGTCCTTAGAGGCCGCAGGCCCTCGCTTGTGGTCTGACGGCGAGGTTCATGAAGACAGCGCTCCAGCGCCTGTCAGCGAATACGGCCGCTCCAAGTTAGCCGGTGAAGCCGCCGCAGCAGATCTCACAAGACTGCTCGGGCTGGAGCTCGTGGTGCTGCGCCCAGGAAATATTTACGGCGAGGGTGCAACCGGCATCGCGCGCAGTGTCGTGGCAGCGTATGGCGCCGATCACGAGCAGCTACGCGTCGAGTGGGCCAACCACCGTTTCCAACCAGTGCATGTATTGGATGTGGTGCAGGCCTGCGTGCTCGCACTGCAACAAGGCGACGGAGTGTTCAGCATCACCGACGGACACCGACCTTCAGTCGGCGACCTCGTTGAAGACGCTTTGGAAGTGGCTTCATGGCGTTCGCTGCGTCCGCCCCCGCTGGTGCGGCCGCCAATGCCGACGCCTTCCGCGGAACGCATTCACTACCGCTACCGCTTGGACCGTGCGTGGAATGTTCTTGGATTTGTGCCGCGCTTCTCGTTCCGTACAGGTCTTCTGGATCTCGTAGACCAATTGGGTTTCGGGCTACCCCGCTTGGATGTGTCCACAAGCGGCGGCAAGTTGTTCACACTGCTGCTGAACACGCCCTGCGAGCACATCCACCTCAATCGCGACATGGGCGGCGGAATGGGGTTTGTGCATGGCAATGCCGACCGCTTCCCACCTCTCGACTTGCTCTACTTGGGCACCACCTTGAAACGCAAGGGTTGGCCTGTGGTGCTGGTGGATGGCGGCATCAATCCGTTGCAGCCCACCAATGTCTGCCACCTCGTGAACAAAGAGGGCATCCGCGCCGTGGTGGCCGAAGTGAACCTGCCAACTTTCGAGCATGACTTGGTGTTCTTGCGCTCGCTGAAGCGCTTCACCTCAGCGCGCATCGTGGCCAAGACATCGCTCACCGAATTGCATTTCCACGAGCGCCTACTGCGCGAAGGTGAAGTCGATTTCGTGCTCACCGGCGAATGCGATCTGACCATTGACCAAGTGCTGTTGGGGTTGGATGAACGCGGCACCGTTCGATTGAAGCAGGGCGTTCTTCATGCAGTGCCCGAAGAGAAGCTGACCGACCTTAGTCTGCTGCCGATTCCAGATCGCAGTCTCTTGGCGCACTCTCCGTACAGCTACAGCTTGTTGCCCACGGGCTTCACCACGGTGCAATCCAGCCGCGGTTGCCCCTATTCCTGTGGGTTCTACTGCCCCTATCCGCTAACTCAGGGACGCACCTTTCGTGCGCGCCCTGCAGCGCACGTGGTTCAAGAACTCGAAGATTGCTGCGCACGCGGACTGCACAGTGTGCTGTTCCGCGATGCCACTTTCACGCTGGACAAGGCGCGTGTGATGGAGATCTGCCGCTTAATCGTCGAGCGCAAACTGCAACTGAGCTGGTGGTGCGAGACGCGCATCAACTGCTTGGACGACAAAGTGCTTGAGGCCATGGCCGCCGCCGGATGCCGTGGCATCAGCTTCGGCATCGAAAGCGGCGACGACGAAGTGCTGGCGCGCGGTGCGAAACAGGGCGTGGATGTGCAGCGCATACGGCGCGTGCTACTGCAAACCGCTGCCGCTGGAATCCACTCACATCTGCTGGTGGTGGTGGGACTGCCGGAAGAAACCCGCGCGAGTATCGCCCAGACCTACGATCTACTCACCGAACTGCCCGCTAGTACGCTTGGAGTCACTGGCATCACGCCGTTCCCCGGGACAGCGCTGTGGAAGACTGCCATCGAACATGGTTGGGTGCTGGATGTGAATTGGGAGCACTACGGCGGCAATCACACCGTTATGCGAACTGACAATTTGTCTCCTGAGGACATTCGCTTCGCAGGGCAGATGCTCTATGACGGCTTTTGCATGACGCGCGCCGATAGCACTGCCGATGCGGCCGCGCGTAGCGCACACCGCGCAAAGCTGGGAGCTTGGGTGACGCAAGGGCTTACGCCCGTTGCGCCGATAGCAGGATCGGCCCCCAGCCCCGCTTAGAAGCCTTTCAGTCCAAGACCTGCGCTGCCGATGAGGATTTCGGAGCCATCACCCAATGGAAGCCAAGCAACCCTCCCTCGAGTTGTTATCCGCACGCCGCCACCAGCGCTACAACTGCAACATTCCTGTGAGCTGGCGTTTGCTCGAGCGCAACCAGGCTGGCGAGTCGCGATTGATCAACTTGGGCCTTGGCGGTGCCTGCGTTGAACTCCCAAAGGTCGTCACTGGCCCGGAAACGCTGCAAATCACCATCCCGCTTGAGGACGGCACGATGCTCACGCTCAAAGGCAGAACCATCTGGTCCAGCGGTGACGACGAGTCGCAGCCCTGTCGCACAGGCATCCAGTTCATCCGCATGGACGACCCCGAGCGCCGTGCTCTCGACGCGCTGTTGCGGCGCTTGATGAAGTCCGACTAAGCGCCGTTCAAGAAGCTGCGCACATCGCCCCGCCCCTCGCAGCAGCGAGCAACGGCGTGGCGCGATCTTGCAAGCTCAGCCGCCGTGTGAATCTGCTGCGTTCGCCCAAGGCGGCAACCATCGCTTGGCGCACATGCTCGGTCGTGTTGTTCTCGCGTGACAGATGCGCCAACACTAGTTCTTGTAGCTGCGGCCCCGCATGCTCGGCGATGGCCCGCGCAGAATCAGCGTTATTCATGTGCCCCGTGCGGCCGCCTACGCGCGCTCGCAGCCATGGCGGATACGGGCCGCGCTCCATCACGGCAGAATCGTGGTTGGCTTCCATGATCAAAGCCGTGCAGCGCCGTAGAGCCGCCGCCACTGTCGCGTCCACATGCCCGAGGTCTGTGAAAAAACCCAGTGTCGCCGTGCCGCAGTGCACCAAGAAGCCCACCGGGTCCGCTGCGTCATGAGGCTTCGCCACGGGCTCGACCAACATCGGGCCCACGCGCACGGGTGTGGTGCCAAGTTCGCGGCAAGGCAACCCCGCCACGCGCTGTTCGCACTTGCGCTGCGTGCCCGCATTGATCCACACCTCCGCGCCGGTGCTCTGCGCGACACGAGCCACATGCTGCACATGGTCGGCGTGTTCGTGCGTGATGAACAGTGCCGCTGGCTTCAGCGTCACACCACAGGCCGCCATGCGTTCTGCTGTAGCGCGCGCACTCAACCCAGCGTCCAGCAACAAGCTGGTGTTGCCCGCCTGCACCAGCACACAATTGCCCGCGCTGCCGCTGCCTAACACCGAGAAGAAAAGTTGCTCGCTCGCTGACACGCCGGCGTTGTACAAGCCTCCACTGCGAGCGTCAACGCGCACCAGCGCCTGCAACAGCAGATACAGTTGGCGCGTGAACACTCACGACTTCCCGCGCCTCGGACGCTTCACGCTGCGCATCCCCGCGCTCAACCTCATTCTGCTTGTCACTGGGCTGTTCTTTCTAGGTCAAGTGATGCTTGATCGCACCGTGAACGCATCTATGGCCGGCGGCGGTTTTGCCGGCAGCGAGATCAGCGGCGCCACCTGTTGGGCGCTTGGGTCCAGCAGCGTGCGTTCGTTGCAAAGCGGCGAGCCCTGGAGGTTGGTGGCCTGCGTGTTCTTGCACGGCGGTTTGCTGCACTTTTTGATGAACGCGTTTTCGCTGTGGCAACTAGGCCGGGCAGTGCAAGACCTATTCGGCGGCACCCGGCTTCTCGGCGTTTATCTGGCCACCGGCGTTGCTGCGGCCTTGGTTTCGGACGCTTGGTGCGCGCTGAGTGGCTCCAGCGCGCCGAGTGTGGGTGCGTCCGGAGCAGTGTGCGGCCTGATGGGGCTATTGCTGGCTCACATGCGCCGTCGCAACGACATCGTGGCGCAGCACGTGGGCAAGCAACTGATTGGTTGGGCGGTTGTCAACGCTGTTATCGGAATGCTCATTCCCAACATCAACAACGCTGCCCACGCCGGCGGGTTCTTCGCTGGTTACGCAATCGACTGGCTCATCGAAGGCAAGCACTCGCGCAAGGTGGCGCGCCAAACCGTCGCGTGGACCACTGGGCTAACGGTCCTCTGCATTGCAGCGCTGCTGTGGGCCGGTGCCGGCGCGAACAGCCGTGCTCACAAAGTGCAGCGCATCGGCGCCGCGTTGCTCACTGCCGATGCGGTCTTCGGAGACGGCTACGACGCCAAGACGATGTTGCCATTGGCCCAAGAGTTGGAAGAGGCTTCTGAAGGAACGTCATTCGCAGCAGAGGGCGCGCACGCTGCCGCAGTCATTCGCCTACGCTCTCGCCAGCGCGATGTGGTGACAGCCTTGCAAAAGCTGTACACGGCTGCATCGCAGGATTGCGCGCAAGACCTGCTCCACGACTCACGCTGAAGCACGCATCAAAAGGCCGGGCTCCGAAGGTCACATGACCATCGGAGCCCGTCCCCTCGATCTCCGCCAGACTCCCCTGCCATCAGAAACCAACCCCGTGTCAGTCCCCGATAAAGTCCAGCGGCTCTTATTCCATCTTGCCCCTGCGGGCGCTCCGCACCGAAGTGCGGCGGTTGTGTCCACTTAGAAATGGACACCGGCGCAGGAAAACGGCGAAGAAAAAAGATTGGCTTAGACGCCCAAGCCGAGTTGCGCAGCAAGTCCCGACTGGCGCACGACTTCCAGCACTGGCTTGTTGCTGGGCAGGCCTAAGTCTTGCAGCAGGCGTGTGCGCCCACCGCCTTCTTGCAGCAAGGCTTCGGCATGGAGTGCGGCCTTGGCTGCATCGTTAGGCGCCCCGCGCAACAAGCGCATGTACAAGGCTGCGAAGCGCCCAAAGTAGGGGTCGCGCCCGTCCTCTTCGGACAGCAAGATCGAACGTTCGGCAGAGCGCACCGCACGATCCAAGTCGCCCTTGTGCTTGAACACATAGGCCAAGTTGCAGTGAGCGAAGGCGCGGGCGTGCTGGGCTCCTGAAGGGTCGCTCAGGACTTTCAAGAAGGCTGCTTCTGCTGCGGCGAACTCTTCGCGCTGGTAGTGCAGAACGCCCAGCCAGTTCCACGCCTTGTCGTGATAACGACAAGCCAAGGTAGTGATGCGCCTGAACAAAGCCATGGCCAGTTCCAGACGCCGCTCGCGGCGGTCTGCGGTGGCCATGAGTTCACTGCGCACTTCTTCGAGATCCACACCTGAGATGCGGGTAGAGCCGGTGAAATCTTCGGCATCGCCCAACAAGCCGTCACTGGCGCTCAGGTTCTCAGCAGCGGTGCCGCCGCCGGCCTCGGTGATGCGCACGTTTTCGGTTTCGCTGCTGCCGGGCTCATCACGAATCAGGGCGCGCGCTAAGTTCAGCACCGCCAACGCGAGTTCGTCGATGGTCTCGCGCAGATAAGTGGACTCTGGTAATTCGACCGTGTGAAAGAAACGCGTCAAGCGCTCGCGGCACTGCATGCACTCACCAGCGTGCGCGCTGATCTGTTCAAGATCCATGCCGGCCTTAGAGCCCGCATCTAAGAAGGCATCTAAGTACCTTCCAACGGTGTCACACCCAACGGTCATTCAGCCCTCAGGCGGAAATCCGCTCGTGACTGAGCACGAAGCGCAGCGCCACCTGCCATTTTTCCACCAGCACGCCCATGCCGCGTCCAGTGTTGTTGTCTTTCAAGCGCAGGTCTTTCTCGCGGATGGTGGCTGCCAACGAATCGAGAATGCGGCGCACGTAAGTGTTGCCAATGACGCCGGAACCGTAGACCCGTTGTGCGGACGCGCGCAAGATGCTGTGCAAGGCACTCAGGTATTCGCGCTTGGCCGTCTTTTCGTTGATGCCAAGGCGCGCTGCAATCTCCACCCAACCCAAATCGGCATCGGGCAGCGCCTCGCCAGCTTCCGCCAGCAAACGCGATAATGCGTCGGGTTCGCCAGCGGCTTCTAAGGCAGAGCGGTTCTTGGCCAAGTAAATCCAGCGCTGCACCGGCGTGAGCTCGTTGCGGAATAGACGCAACAGGAAGTCAGTGCGTTCGAACGCCGAGTCCGCTGCCGCATCTTCCATCGGCACGGAATCCAGCACTTCGCCGCTGCGCGCATGATCGAGCGCATCGCAGCTCTCGCGGCAGTGCGCGAAGTACGCACGGCGCAGACCGTTCAGGTAGTGCCAGCTCAAGCAGAAGGCGCGGCCTTGTGCTTGACGATGCTGGGCCTTTTGCAAGATGGCCTTGAGGCCGTCGCGCGAAAGGCACTCCGCCAAGTGATCTGCATGGATGCTGGAATAAGCCGCTGCCTGCGAGGGCCAACGGCGTTCGATCTGCTCCAATCCAAAGAAATACAAGCCGACTTGCAGGAATGACACCACGGGCTGGCTGATGAGCCGACTGCGCCCCATGGCCTCACCCACAGCATTCAGCAAGAAGACGGGATCCAGCATGCGCTCTTGCAGGCGCGCGCGGGTTTCTTCAAGGCTGGCCTCGAAGACAGCGAGCTTGCCGCGCACGCGCTCTGGAGTCGCCGCGTTGCTCGCTTGAGCCTGAAGCGACGCCAACATTTGTGTGGCACGCTCCAGCAGGATTTGTTTCGAAGACTGTGGGGTTGCTCCAGTGGAGGCAGCCACCACAGCATCCAGTAAGGGATGGTGTGACATGGTGGCCTCCGTGTTCAATTAACTGGAAGAACGCCTTCGATGCCGGGAACCGCAGTGGCAAAGAGCAAGCATTCAGGCATCGTGCCATTCAATGCGGTGCCCTGAATCGCTGTCCAAGTGACGGGGAACTCGGGAGTGGTCGTGTTGGGGAGCGGCAAACTGAAATTGCCACCAGCAGGCAGTGGCACGCCGGCCATGGATTCGATGCTGAAGCGGCGCATGCGCAGCCCCCAAGGAGCCGAGTGCAGTTGGCTACCATCGCTTCCCATGGTGCCGAGCATGCCTACGCAGTCGAAGGCCGGCCACTGTCCGAAGTTCGCGAGATTCGTCGACCAAGTGAAGTCGCCCGAGGCACCGAAGGCCACCGGGACATCGATGAGGAACACTTGCGTGCTGCCAAGCGCAAGCAACGCCAGCGTCACATTGCCGCTATGGCCAGCCACGCCGCTCGCGCTGATCTGCAACTGCGAGGTCGCTGCGTTAACCGACATGCTGAAGCTGATCGCCTCAGAAACACTGAGCAGTTTCCCGTCCCGTCCAGGAGAAAAAACACTCAGCCCTGGGATGAGCAGGAAGAATGCAAACAGCCCAACTGCAAGAAGTCGTCGCGTAGCCATGGCAATGTCTCCACGGAGATTCAGAGTGCTGGAGGAAGCCCCCAGCCAACATCACAACGCACGTGAGTATAACGGCAGGGGTAGCAACATTGTCGGGTGATTCTGCCCAGTTTGGGCTTGAAGTGGTGGGCCCGGGGCAGCGGGCTACAGCGACTTGGCGCGAGCGTTGAGGAATAGCAGCAGGATGCCGATCCAAGCCGGGAGCAGGCTTAGGACTAGCGTTTGTGGATCCACTCCGCCGACGCCGATGCCAAAAGCCGCGCCTAGGCCGGCGGCTCCGAGGGCTGCCAGCCCCAGCACCGTGGTGCCCCTTCCACCGGTGGCCAGTCCACTCCAAGCGTGCTTATGCCGGGCTTGGGCCGCATCTCGTTCCCTGCGCGTGAGGCACAACTGTTCTTCCGCAGCAGCCAAGTCTTGCTCTAACGCGGCGCCTTCGGCCGCGATGGCGTTCGCTTGATCCGACGACAGGTCCACATTGGCTGCGAGGTCCGCGATCTCGGCGCTCATCACCTCTTCCAAGGACACAGTGGCCGCGTTGAACCTACGCTGAATCTCTTCCCACTCGTGTTCGAGATCCGTGAGGTGTTCGCTGCACAGAAGCAGTTCGCGCCTCGTAGCGTCCGTTGCCCTTTTCCCCTCAACAACCCCAACGCGCTGCGCTTGGGTTGCAATTCGCTGAGTGAGGTGCAAGGCCTCTTCGCGCGCACGGTGACAGATGCGCATTTGCGCCCGGAAGTACTCGCGCTCGCGCCCTTGAGGGGCTGCGTCTTCCCGCTTGCCCTTGCGCTCCGCCGTCAGCGACAGGCCGCAGTCAGAGCAAAAAGTGGCGTACCAACCCACCACCGCGTTGCAGTGTGCGCAAAAACGGACTCTCTCGTCGGTGGCCACCATCGCTGGCTGTATAGAGGTCGCTGGCTGCGCTGTCAACGCGGCAGCGTGCCCGCAACCCAGCGCGCTCCGTCTGGGCCGAATTCTTGCTTCCAAATGGGCACGCGTTGTTTCAACAAATCCACGAGCAGCAGTGCACACTCCATGGCTGGACGGCGATGGCGCGCGCCGACGGCAACCACGAGGCTGACGCCGCCCACCTGTAGCATGCCGAGGCGATGGAACAGTGCAACAGCGCCCACCGCGTGCGCCGCCCCGGCCTCGCGCGCCACGCTCTCCAACTCGGTCAAAGCCAGTGGCTCGTAGCCGGTGTAATCCACCGCTCCCACAGCCTTGCCTTCATGGATATCGCGCACGATGCCAAGAAACACCACCACGGCGCCGTGGCCTGGCGCGCTGACGAAATCCCGTGCCGCATCTTGGTCGAGTTCGGTGCGCAACAGTTCGACGAGCAGCTTCATCCGCCGCTCACTGGAGGGATCAGCGCCACTTCGTCGCCACTAACCAAGAGCGTGGATTCAGAGCACCACATAGCGTTGCGTGCGAAGGCCATGCGCCCGCGGAACGGCTGAAGTCCAGGGAAACGCTTCTCCGCCGCTTGCAACAAATCCGCTACGGTGGCCCCCTCGGATACTTCGACGGCGGCAGCACTATCACCGACCGCATCCCGCGCTGGGCCAAACGCGAGCAAGCGAATCTGCATCAAAGCCATGGGCCAATTTATCCGCCGCGTGATGGCTCACCAATTCCGCTGCGTCCTACTCGCGAGCTGCGCTCAGGCGCGACAGGATCAGCGGGCGATGTAGATGGCGCCTTCGTCGTTGTTCACATTGCCGCCGGGGGCGGACAGCGGAGCACCAAAGACCATGTCTGCGAAACCGTCACCGTTGGTGTCGCCACAGGCAACACGGCGTCCGGCGTTGGCGCCGATGTTGGCGTCCGCAGGCACCACCTTCAGCATGGAATCGAAGTGCGGCCCGAAGGCCACCCAACATTGGCCAGCATCCAGCACACCCAGTGGATCGGCGTAGAACTCGCCAGCAATCAGGTCCACGAAACCGTCGCGGTTCACATCGCCAGCAGACACATCGCTACCAAAGCCACCGAGCACGCTGGCTTCCGGCGATGACACCTCTGTGCTCTGGGTGAAAGTCGGCCCCCACACGAGGTGCACAGAACCACCATCCTGCGCACCGTGGTCATCAAACTCAGACCCCACTGCGAGGTCTTGGAATCCGTCCGCGTTGAAATCGGCGCGTACCACAGCATCACCGAGCACCGCACCGTTATCGAAAGGCTGAGTGTAAAACACGGCAGGTGTCGTCGCCGGCGCGAAGTAAATCGCCATGCCGCCCGTGTCGTCGTTCACACCGACATCGTGATAGGGCACGCAAGCCGCCACATCACCGAGCCCATCGCCGTTCATGTCGCCACCAGCAAGTGCGTAGCCGAACTTCGCGCCGAAAGCCGGCAGCGGGTTCTCCAATGTGACCACACAATTGAACGTGGCGCAGTTGAACACGAACACCTTGCCCGCTTGTACTGCCGCGCCCACGCTGGCCTTCGGGGCACCGACCACGAGATCGCCTAAACCGTCGCCATTCCAATCGGTCACGCAAATCGAATGACCGAAACGCGCGCCAGCTTCTGGAGCAGGCCCAATCACGCGGATCGGCGCTGTAAACGATGGGCCTGGATAAACATAGACCGCGCCTGCATCCACCAATCCGTTCACATCTTCTTGGCGTGCGCCCACCAACAAATCGGCGATGCCATCGCCGGTGACATCACCACAACGGACCAGTTGGCCGAACCAAGCATTGGCTTGTGGTGTCGGCGGAATGAGCGTCGTCGCGAGATTCAGCCCAGGCCCCGTGAACACGCGCACCTCACCGCAGTTGGTGACGCCCAGAGGATCTGCTTGGGGCATGCCCGCGAGCACATCAGCGAAGCCGTCGTTGTTGATGTCGGCCACTTCAGTGCCGTAGCCCATGATGGTGCTTGCTGCGTACTGCGTGCCAGTCAACATCGATTGCGAAGTGAAGCACTCGACATCGTGGCGCACCGTGCGGCTGATGGCGAAGCCATTGGGCGCACCGCTGTCGAGGCAAAAGGCTGCGATACGCAGCGAGGGTGAACCCATCTGACGCAGGTCGGGCAATGGCAGCGAGAATTGCCAGCCCGTCGCGCCGACGGTGGTGGGCACAGAGATCATGCCCAAGCCGAGTCCCGTGCCGTCAAGAAACACCACGAGGTTTGAACTCAGCCCGATCGCATCCACCTCGTTGGGGAGTTGCAATGACGATGCGAAGTCTGAGCGCGGACGCAGATCCAACCCCACCAGCAGTGGCGCGCTGATGTGGCTGCCGGCGGGCGATGTCACCGCGAGGTTGAGCGTGCCCGCGCCAGGCATGTACTTGGCCGCCGCACTCGGCAGGCCTTGGGCGAAAGTCGTGCTCAGCATCAAGTCGCGGTTGTTACCGACACCTTGTGCCCACGCCGTAGAGACAAGCAAAAGCGCTGCCAAAAAACTACTGATGTTCATGTGCGTCACCCCAAACCTCTCGAAGACTTCCGGGCCAAGGGAAGTTGTTGGCCTCGCGACCAACGCAGTAGGTTCCTATAGAGAACCAGCCGCTTCGAAGTGGTTTTCAACAGGATTCTTACAACGCCCACAGGCATTGTCAAAAAAATCTTGAGAAGTTTCGCGATGACGTCATAAACGCCTCATTTGCAGCGCTTTGCAGCGGGCTGTCACAGAGGTTCGCGGTGTGGAGTTTTTGAGGATTACTTCTAAGAAGTCGCGCGGATGGGGCTTAACCTGCGTCTTCTTGGCCGGATGGAGGGGCTTCGCCGCCGGCTTCTTCGGGCGCGCCGCAGGGCAAGCAGGCCATGTCGGTGCCTAAGTGCGTCGCTGGAAAAATCGCTGCGGCTTCGAGGAACATGCGCTCCAGCCGCGCCGCGTCGTAGCGCGGGTTCAAGTGAGCCAGCACAAGTGCGCCCACCTTCGCGCCTGCCGCCACGCGCGCGGCGCCTTCAGCAGAACTGTGCGCTTGCGTGTCGGGGCCGCCGCCGACTTCGTCGCTGCGGTCCATCCAGGCGTCGTGGGCCAGCAACGCCGAACCCGCTGCAAAGGCGATGCTCTCGGGCCGCTCCACTGTGTCGGTGATGTAGCAGACGTCGCGCACCCGCAAGCCTGCAGACGGATGCGTGTGCGGCTGAGCGATGACATCTACCCGCTCGCCATCCACCGTGTTGCGGCCGGGCTTCAGTTCAACGATGGAAAAACCGCCTTCGAAGCGTTTGCCCCAATGCGGCAGCGGCTCGGGCAACAGCGGCGCGCTGCCGAAGCGGGCAAGGATGTCGGCTGCGCTTTCACCACAGATTTCGCGGCCAGGGCCAGCAACGGTCACAGCCATGTGCCCCAAGAACAAAGGCAGCGCTTGCAAGCCTTCGATGTGATCGTGATGCCAGTGGCTCAAGAGCACGATGGCGCGGCGGTGCTTCTGCAGCAGCCCGCGGAACATGGGGTCGTGCAAGCGCGAAATGCCAGTGCCGCAATCCAAGAAGATCAGACTGCGACGGGTTTCCACCAAATAGCAACAGGTTTGCCGAGCCAGCGTTGGAACCCAGCCGGACGACCCGAGCACATGAAAACGAGGCATTTGGCAGTACTCCCCTGGAACAACCGCGGCCCCGCGAAACCGCACTAGCGCAGCCGCAGCATGGTTCACAACCGCGCGGAATGCTAACCCGATGCTGCAGGAGCACCGCAGCCATGGACACCCGCAGCACACGCACCGCAGAAATTCTCGAAGCCTTGAAAGCCGTTCGCATCCCTCGCACGGATCGCAACTTGGTCAGCGCCAGCCTCATCCGCGGGCTCACCCATTGCGACGGCGCGGTGAAGGCCGAACTGCTGCTGGATGCCGTAGCCACTGCCGATCAGACCAAACTCGTTGACCAAGCGAAGGCCGTACTGCAAGTACTGCCTTGGGTGAAGGCCGCGAATATCAGCATGGCCGAGAACACGGCTGCGCCAGCGGCAGCCGGCGCGCCGAAGAACATCACCAACATCATCGCGGTGGCTTCGGGCAAGGGCGGTGTGGGCAAGTCCACCATCGCAACGAATCTTGCAGCCGGGCTCGCGGCCAGCGGAGCGCGCACCGGATTGTTGGATGCCGACATCTATGGCCCATCGATTCCGCTGATGCTCGGTGTGCGCGACGCCAAGCCGCGCCCTGTCACAGGCCCAGAAGGCAAGCAACTCTTCGGCCCCGTGGAAGCCCACGGAGTGAAGCTGATGTCCATGGGCTTCTTGGTGGAAGAAGACAAACCAATCATTTGGCGTGGCCCCATGTTGCACGGCGCGCTGAAGCAGTTTTTCAACGATGTGGCTTGGGGCGAGTTGGATTACCTCGTGGTGGATCTGCCACCCGGCACCGGCGATGTTTCCCTGACCATGGTGCAGACCGTGCAACTGGCCGGCGTGGTCATCGTCAGTACGCCGCAGCAAGTGGCCATGCTGGACGCGCGCAAGGCGCTGAACATGTTTGGCGAGACCGGCGTGTCGGTGCTGGGCATCGTGGAGAACATGTCCGGCGCGGTTTTCGGCACTGGCGGGGCGCTGCGCTGGGCTGAAGAGCAAGGCGTTGCCGCGCTGGGAAGCATCCCCTTGGATGCACGCGTGTGCAGCAGCGGCGACGAGGGAAAACCGGCGGTGCTATCTCGCGACGCCAGCATCAGCGGCCCGCTGAAGGCCATGGTTCAGGCTGTGGTGCAAGCCGTGGAATGCCGCAACGCGCAGGCCCCGGCACGCAAACCGCTCAGCCTCAAGAAATAGTGCGCGCTACCATGCTTGGCATGGGCAAACGCCGTGAAGTCGAGTGCCCCCACTGCGGGGGCTTGTTCCGCGAAGGGCGGACGGCGTGCCCTCATTGCGGCGCAGATCGAGAGACCGGCTGGTTGTCCGCTGAAGAGCAAGACGCGGCTTCGTTGGAACTACAAGAGACTTCGTTGTCGGATGCTGACTACGACAGTTTTGTGCGGCAAAATGATTTGTCGCACAGGCGGCCAGCGCGCTCGCCGCCTAAGCGCTTGCTCGCGGAACGCAGCCCCGCCACCGCTTTGCTGCTGTTGGCGTTGCTGCTCGCGTTCGCACTCTGGAAAGCGCTCAGGTGAACTTCGCGCAGTGGAAAGCGCTCACTTGAACCAGGACATCTCGCGCAAGATCTCGTGCAAGCGTTGCTGCGCGCGGTGGTACAGCACATTCACCGCGTTGGCATTGGTGCCCAAGGCCTCTGCAGTTTCGCGCGCGGAGCGCTCTTCGATCTGACGCAACTGGATCACTTGGCGGAAGTGCGCAGGCAACCGTGTCAGCGCACGCTCCAACATCTGATAGCCCTCGCGCTGCATCACAATTTGTGAAGGTGATGCGTCGTGGCCTTCCACCATGTCGCCGATGGCTGGGCCATTCTCGGTGGAATCCGGCGGCTTTTGATTCAAAGACAAAACGCCAGCGGTCTGGCGCTTGGCGGTTTTGAAGTAGTACTTGTCGAAGTCCTTGATCTTCCAGCCGATGACGGTGATGACCCATTTGTAGAACGAATCAGGGTCGCGGTACTCGAACTTGTGAAAGTTGCGGTACACCTCGAAGTAGATCTCCTGCACGATGTCGTCAGCCTCCACCTGGGCCTTCAACTTCTCCAACATGTGCAGTTTCACCAGCAGTTTGATGCGCGGGTAGTAACGCATGAACAACAAGTTGAATGCGGACTCATCGCCGCCATGAATGCGTTTGACGAGCTGCTGTGTGTTGGTTTGATCGTGGTCGGTCATGGCTGTCGCGCGAGCCTCAGTATAGGGGGCCGCGTGCTATGCGTACGCCATCACTTTGCTTGGGCGTAAGCGGCCAAGGCGCGCTCCAGTTCCACGACGAAGGTGGCCGGATCGGTCACGAACTGCAGTTTGTACCCAAATTTTGCCAGCACGGTGCCGTCCCGCGGGTCAACCACCACATAGGCCGGCAACTGGCGGCTGCCCACCAATTCCTGCTGCAACTGCGCTGTGCGCGCCTTCAGCTCATCGTTCCGTTCGTCGGCGTACAACGCCACTTGCACCAATCTGCCAAATGCCGCGCGGACCCGCGCGTCTTTGAAGGTGGATTCCTCCACGCTTCGGCAGTTGGATCATCCATAGCCTGTGAAGTCAATGAACAACGGAACTTTCAGTTCCTTCGCGCGCGCAAGCGCCCCGTCGTAGTCGTTCTTGAAGTGCAGCGCGCTGACACGCGGCGGCCCATGATTCATCGGGCCCGATTGAGCCACCTCTTCCGTCTCCGGCGGCAAGTAGGTGGCGATGCTCCAGTCGATGGGCCCGCCGAGCAATCCACGCAATAGATAGAAGCTGAGGATCAGCAACAACATGCTGAACATCAGCCCCAACACGGGAGTGCGTTCTCTTGGTGAGTCATGCGGCAGGCGGAAGACCCCCAGCAAGTACAGCGCCATCAAAAACCCGCAGGCCACCCATGCGCACAGCACAACGGAGCGCGTGAACACGCCCCAGCCGAGCACGGCATCGCCCGCGCCAAGAAACTTGAACGCCGCCATCACTTCCACGAAACCCATGCACACTTTGATTTCGTTCAGCCAGCCGCCAGATTTGGGCAGGGCTTTGAGGCGCGCAGGGAACACAGACAAGAAAAAGAACGGCACGGCCAACACGCTGGAAAACACAATCATGCCCAAGAGCGGGCGGGTCCATTCGCCGCTGGTAGAAGCCGTTGCGAGGATCGTGGCCACAAATGGTGCAGTGCAAGTGAAGGTGGTCACTGCAAAGAGCATGCCCAGCATCCAAATACCCAGCGCACCGCCACGGCCACGAGCGCTGCCAGCAAGATTCGTGAGCGCCGCAGGCAATTGCAGTTCGAACATGCCGAACAAAGCCAGCGCGAAGAAGATGAACAGTGCGCCGATGCCAAGTTGCGTGGCCCAGTGCAGCGCGAAATCGCTGGCGCCACTTTCGCCCAGCGCCACTGTGAACAGTGCGCCGATGGCGGTGAAAGACACCACGATGCCCAGCGCGTAAACAGCCCCAAGCCCCACTGCAGAACCGTTGCTCTTCTCGGCTTGTTTGGTGAACACCGAAATGGTGATGGGAATCATGGGAAACACGCAGGGTGTCAGCAGCGCAACCAAAGCCGCCAATGCCGCCTGCAGCAAGAACTCCCACAGCGGGCCAGCCGCGTTGGGGTCTGCGGTGGTGCTCGTCGCACTGCCGGCCACGCTCGAAGGCGCAACCGCAATGTTCGTCGGCGGCGCCACCACGGGCGGCGCCACCACCGTGTCCACATTCACTGCGGCAGCGGCACTTGCCTCAACTAACACCTTGCCCGTGAGTTGGAGGTCTGCAGGCGGCAAACAAAACTCATCCGTGCAAGCCATGAAGCTCATCACCAAGGCGATGTTCTGTTCGCCAGCCGCATTCAGCCGCAACGGAACACTGAATGCGATAGTGCCATCGAAGTAGTCGTAGGTGTTGTGCGGGTCTTCGTGGTGCTTCGGTGCCCGCGCAGATTTCGCGGCTCCAGCTATCTCAAAACCCGTCGCGTTGGCGGCCAACGCAAATGTGGTGGGCGTTTCGTAAGCCAGCGCTTTCAGCCCATAGATGTGATAGAGCTTGTCAATGACGACGGTGACGACCGCTTCAACAGTTGCGCCTTGCGCCGCCTTCTCCGGCAGCTTGAAGGACTGAATGCTGACGGGCTGTTCTTCGCCAAACTGCGCGGGCAGTTGCACTGCAATGCCAAGCAAGAGAAAAAGGGACACAACAATTTTCATCATGCGGGGCTCATTTCGATGCGGAGTCTATCCAACGGATGGAAATACCACTGGCCCCGCAGGGATTAGTGCCCTCAGCAGAAAATGTGAGCACGCGAATTGGCAAACAACCTCAGGTCGCCCGTATAGGTGCATGAAGAGTCGCTTCTGTGCCGCATCTGCTTTGGTGCAGGGGTACTCTCCTTGGTCGCGAGGTTCTTAGTCGAGACCTGCGACGCCAGAGGTGCCTCATGGAACTACTCGCACGCTACGAACTCATCCTGACCCAAGCCTTGGCCGAGCTCGGCCCGGTGACGCGCCCCAAGAGCGCTGAGAAAGCGTTCGAAGCGGACGCCATCGCGGCCCCAGACTTGGGCGACATTCTTTACCGACTTTGTATTGAACACGGCGTGGCCTACACGCCCTTTCGCGAAACCGTCATCAAGCTCATCTCTGATCCTGCTCCTACAGCGCGCGTTTCAAAGTCCGGGCAGACGCGAACCAAGCCGTTCGGGGATGCCATGCTCGCGGACCACGCCTTGATTCTGCTGGCGCTGGAGATGATGCCCCCAGATCTGCCCTTCTAAGCTCAGGCTTCTGGAGCGCTGCGGTTGGCTGGCTTAGCTGCGCGGCGCGCGGCAGTGCGCGCCACCGTAGGGGCCTTGCGCGGCGTTGCATCGCTGGCTGCGGGCTGTGTGTTCGCAGGCTTGGATTGTTGGCGCTGCACCGGAGCAACCGGCTCAATCACCGCGTCATCTACCGGCTTTGCAGCCCGCGCCGCTTTCGCCATGGCGCGCGCCACAGAATTGGAAGCCGCCTTCTGCTCTTTCACTAACGCTTCCAGCGCTTCACTGGCGACAGCCTTCGCATCCACGCCATGCAAGCGCTGGAGGTATTCCACAGCGAGGTCCATGTAATCCGCCGCCCCGTTGCTGTCCGCTGCATAACGGAACACTGACTTGCCATGGCTGGTGGCCTCGGACAGTTTCACGTTGGGGCGGATGTTGGTTTCGAAATAACTCTCGCCGGCCCACTTGCGCACTTCGGCGATGACCTCGTGAGTGAAGCGCGCGCGGCGATCCACTTTGCAGGCCACGATGCCACCTAAAACCAACTTGGGGTTCAAGCGGCGCTGCACCAACGCGATGACTTCCATCAGGCGCGCATAGCCCTGCAGGCCGAAGAACTCCGCTTGCAGCGGCAAAAGCACGCGCTCCGAAGCGCCCAGAGCGTTCAGCGACAGCAGCCCTAACGAAGGTGGGCAGTCGATCAGCACATCATCGAATTGGTGCTTGCCGGACTTCTCCATGGCTTCGAGAGCGTCGCGCAAACGCGTCTCGCGTCCCATGGCCGCCACGAGTTCCAGTTCGGCACCGGCAAGGTCGCGCGTGGAAGGCACGATCCAAACATTGCGCTCTTCGGTGGCCACGATGGCCTTGTCCAGCGGCGCTTCGTCCACCAAAACATCGTAGGTCGTGCTCTGTTTGCTGTCGTGATCGAAGAAGCCGAGGTGCGCACTGAGATTGGCTTGCGGGTCGAGGTCCAGCAGCAGCACTCTGCGACCGCAGAGGCCGAGGGCTACGCCGAGGTTTGCCACCGTAGTGGTTTTCCCTACTCCGCCCTTCTGGTTGATAACCGCCGTGGTTTTCATCGCGTGCATGCTGACGGCAGTCACCGTGCAGGCCGCACGGTGCAGTCCTAAACCGCCGGTCGCATGGTAGGTCGCTGGTCCCGGGGGTGTCAACCTTCTATCCTCCGGCGGAGGCGCGACGCGTCGTGAAGAAGGCCATCATCCTCTTGTCTGGCGGGCTCGATTCCACGGTGGCGGCTTGGTTGCTGCGTCCAGAGGTCGAACCGGTTTTGGCGCTCACGGTGGACTATGGCCAGAAGGCTGCCCGCCGTGAACTAGCCGCGGCCTACAAGATTGCGCTGCAACTAGGGGTGCCGCACCGCACGGTGTTCATCCCTTTCTTGCGCGAAGCCGCCCGCGGGGCGCTGACCGACCCTCGGGCCGAAATCCCGCGCCCAAGCCTAGCGGACCTCGACGACACACTCGGCGCCGGCGCCCGCAACGCCGCCCAGGTCTGGGTGCCTAACCGCAACGGCGCGCTGATCGCCATGGCCGCCACTTGGGCCGAGTCCAACGACGTCGAGCATGTGGTTTGCGGTTTCAACCGCGAAGAAGCAGCGACCTTTCCGGACAATTCGCAGGCCTTCATCGACGCGACCAACGCTGCGCTGGCCTTTTCCACCCGCAACCATGTCAGCGTGCTGGCGCCAACCATCGCGATGGACAAGAGCGCCATCGTGGCCGCCGGCCGCGCCGCTGGGGCCCCGCTGGACATGTGTTGGTCCTGCTATCTGGCAGGAGACACCCCCTGCGGCCGCTGTGAATCCTGCTTGCGTTTTCGGCGCGCGCTTGCCGCCAATGGCATCCGCTGCGAAAGTCCCTCGGGAGAGAAATCATGATCCGCACCGCCACCTTGCTTTGCGCTTTGGCCATCCTTGCTGCTTGCAGCGCCGCACCTGAACGCGCTCCGGTTGATGAGACCAGCACGGCACCTGGGTTTGCCGCAGCCGCCATTGTGGACATCGCTGTAGTGCGCGCTGTCTGCCCTGAAGGCAGCGACGAATTGCTGGGGCCAGATCTGCGCGCAGCCGCACGCAAAGCGCTCATCAACGATAAGAGCTATGCGGTGCCGGTGGATTCGTTTGTCGATGGTGTGATCGCACAAAAAAATGTGGAACCCGCGCGCGCAGCGGAAGCCATGGGTTCTGATGGCGTGTTGGCCATTCGCCTCGAACAGTGGGACGCGGGCGCATTCATGGGCAGCGGCCGCATCACGGCCAGCGCCACCGCCACGCTGTACGGCAAGAACGGCGTGGAACTGTGGAAGCACACGCTCAAAGATCGCGCGGTGCTTTATGGCGGCACCGTGAACGGCAGCAATTACCGCGAAGCCATCGTGGCGGTGACGCGCACCTTCGCCACAGAAGTGCTCGCGACGTTACCTCGGAAGATCGCGCGCTAAGCGCGCGGGCGGCGCGTCACTGCGGCTTCATCAGCGGGAACAGCACGACATCGCGCAAGTTCTCTTGGTTGGTTAGCAAGCACACCAAGCGATCGATGCCCATGCCGAAGCCTGAAATCGGCGGCATGCCACCTTCCATAGTCTCGAGGTAGTCCTCGTCCATCTCCATAGCCTCGGCATCACCGCCAGCTTTCAATTGTGCTTGCGATTCCAAGCGCGCGCGCTGATCCAGCGGATCTACCAATTCGCTGTAGGCGTTAACGATTTCCCAACCGCGCACCACCAATTGGAAACGGTCGGTAAGCGCAGGGTCGCGATCGCTGCGCCGCGCCAAAGGCGAAAGATCAATGGGGTGGTCCACTAAGAAAATCGGGCCATCCATCTGCGGGCGCGAGACTTTCTTGTAGAGCTGGTCCACGAGGTTTCCGTAGCCCAAGTCTTTGATTTCCGCTTCCGGCAGCGGCAAACCCTTGGCGCGGATGGCCGCGCGCAACGCGTTGGCATCTGTCACAGCAGCGATGTCAATGCCGCAGTCCTTCAGAATCAAATCGCGGAACGAAACGCGCGGCCACTCGCCGCTGAAATCCACACGGTGTCCGCGCAGTTCCAAATCCAGTTTGCCGAGGGTGCTCTGCAACACATGTTGAATGAGCGCTTGTGTGAAGCGCATGTTGTCTTCGTAGTTCCACCACGAGGAGTACCACTCCAGCATGGTGAAGTCCTGCAAGTGCGAAGGGTCCATGCCTTCGTTGCGAAAGCAGCGCGCAAATTCATAGACGCGATCGAAGCCGCCGGCGATGAGGCGCTTCAGCCAAGTTTCCGGCGCGATGCGCAGGAACACTTCCATGTCCAAGGCGTTGTGATGGCTGTTGAAGGGCTTGGCCGCTGCACCTGAAGCCTTGGTCTGCAGCACCGGAGTGTCCACTTCGACAAAGCCATGCTGTTCCAAGTAGGCGCGCGTGGCGGACACCACCTTGGAGCGGAACAAAAACCTGTCCATGGACTCGCGGTTCATCAGCAAATCCAAATGCCGCTGGCGATAGCAAGTTTCTTGGTCGGTGACGCCGTGCCATTTTTCCGGCAGCGGGCGCAGTGTCTTGCCAAGGAACACGAAGCTGCTGGCGGCCACCGTGGGCTCGCCCGTTTTGGTAAGCATGGTGGTGCCGGTCACGCCGATGAAGTCGCCGATATCCACCAGTTTCTTCCAGACTTCACGGTAAAGCTCTTCCCCCACCGCGTCGCACTGCACTGAAATCTGGCAGCGGCCGCTCTGGTCTTGCAGCGTGGCGAAACTCATGCGCCCCATAACGCGCATGGTCATCAGCCGCCCGGCGACGCGCACGCCTTCAGTGCCTACGGGCAGGCCCCGCGCCTCCGCCAGAGTGTGCGTTCGTTCGTAGCGCTCGGGGTACGGGTTCACCCCCGCAGCGCGCAGGCGCTCGAGCTTAGAGATGCGCACCTCCCGCTGTTCGTTGCCGCTTCCAGTACTCATGCTTGACCTCGCGCAGGGTTATAGCCACTCGCCGCACCTCGCGGCAGGCCCGCTGCCCCAACACCTTCTTCGAGGCTTCGGGCTGATAGACTCGCCACACTCCAGCCAAGGGAAAAGTCGAGGAATATCACCGTGCGCAATCTCATTTGCTTGTGTCTTTTCTCGTTGCTCACCTGCCACACGCTGTTCGCTCAGGCGGATGTGATCGCCAAAGCGGAAGGCCATCGCACCAAGGGCGAACACCAGGAAGCCGCAGACCTGTTGAGCGCCAACTACGAGGCCATCAGCAAGGACGCTAAGGCCCTATGGATGCTAGCGGACAGCCACTATCAACTTGGCGACAACGACCGCGCGATGCAGAGCATCGTGAAGGCCACCGACCTCGCGCCAACGGAGAAGCAGTACCAGAAGACCGCGGCGCAGGTGTTCTATGCGCGTGCCGAAGAGTTCAAGACATCGCCCAACGCTTCGCAAGGCAAGATCGATTCCTACTTCGAAGAAGCGCTGAACTTCGTGCGCGCAGCCATCAAATTGGATGGCAAAGACCTGGATGCGCTGACTCTCGCTGGCGAAATTGCGTGGAACTTGAACAAGCCAGCAGATTCCGCTGGCTTCTACGAACAAGCCGCCGTGGTGGAGCCAACGGAGTCCAACCACATGTTCTTTGCCGCCCGCGGGCACCGCGCTGCGAAGAACTATGGCGTAGCGCTGGAGTACTTGAACAAGGGGTTGAAGCTGAAGCCAGCAGCCGCGTGGTTCCATCGCGAGAAGGGCCATGTGCTGATGGAGAGCGGCGGGGCCTTGGGTTTGGAGCAAGCGGCACAGGCGTATCAAGATGCGCTGTGTTCGAAGGAACTTGATTCGCAATCGGAATCTGAAGCGGCCCAAGGCATTTGGGCGGCGCGCGGCGCGTTGGGCGATTTCGCCGGCGGGCAGAAAGCCATGGAAGCTTGGGCGGCCGCGAACACGCGCATGCCTCGCGCCAAATGGTGGGTGGGCTACTACCTCGCGCAGCAAAAGAAGTACAAAGAAGCACTCGCTGCCTACGCTGCTGCCTTCGAAATTGCATCAGGACAGTACGCGGAAGCTGCGCTGGAAGCCGGTAACTGCGCCAAGGAATGCGGCGACTTGGACGCGGCCTCCGAGTGGTGGGGCAAGGCGCAGAAGTTGGCAGACCCTGCCAGCGGCGATCAGCGCGGCAGTTTCAATGTGCTGGTTGCGGTGGGCCCGCACTTCGAAGGCAATCAGTTCGAAAAAGCCATCGGCATGCTGGAGAAATATTCGCGCCACGCTCCGGCCAACTACTCGGTCTACAACAATCTCGGCTTCGCCTATCGCGAACTGGGCAGCGCGCGCGTGCGCGAATCCAAAGCCAGCGCCAAAGAACT
The DNA here is from genome assembly GCA_945907755.1 of Singulisphaera sp. GP187. Classification (GTDB taxonomy): domain Bacteria; phylum Planctomycetota; genus SXUL01. Next base: position 53,423 of record CAMDTN010000010.1, read on the forward strand.
CTGGGGCAAATCTCGCGACTGGTACGAAAAGGCCTCCGCTGAAGTCTTGAAACTGGACAATGTCGAAGGCAAGACCAAGGCCCAGACCCTGAATGACACCGGGCTCATCTACCACTATCACCTAGAGGATGTGGCCAAGGGCATCGGCTTTTACAAACGCGCTCTGGAATGCGACGCCACATTTGGTGATGCACTGGAGAACTTGGCCATGTGCTTCAACATCCAAGGCCGCTACGAAGAAGCCGTACCGCTGCTGGAGAAGCTATTGAAAGCTGAACCCGCGCGCCTCGTCGCCCGGCGCGAGATGGAAAAGGCCCGCAAGGGCCTCGAGAAGAAGTGATCCGCGGACCTCGTTGTTCAAGCGATGTCAACTGACATCGCGTTCAGGCGATGTCGATGTGGTCTTTCCTGCAGCGCTGTTCTAATGCCGATTGCAGCAGCGGATGGTGGCAGCGGAAAGCCACACCGCTGCGTCGCAGCGAGAAGCGTGCTTGCAAAGCTGTGTCGCAGATCCACAGCGTGCGACCTGGGCCTCCTGCCGCGAGCAGCGCGTGCAGCAGCGTTTCAATCTCGCCGACATCGCAAGCCAACGCCAGTCTGCAGGGTGCAAGTGCCAGCAAACACTGCGCCGCATGTGTTGCATCCGCTGCAAGTAGCGTTTGTTCCGCCTGTTGCCGCGCTGCACCCAACGCCGCCAGTGTGCTCAGTTCATCCGGGCTATCGCCATAGGCTGCATACCAGCCAGCGACGCCCGTGCGTTTGCTCAAAGCGCGCGCAAGGCCAGCAACAACTCCAGCGGCGCTCTGCGCGCGTTGTGCCGAAGAGCTGACCTCTGTAGGCAGCGTGCTGAGCAACAAGCGCGCTTCGCCTTCCGCGAGGAAGGCGCTGCTCCTCGCGGCGGCATTGCGCGCGAGGCCCACGATTTCCTCGCGGCCGACTAAGCGCAACGGCGGCCTCAGCGCACCAAGCGAGCGATGCGGTCCACAGCTTCTTGTGCAGCAGTAGGCTTGCGGCACTGCTGCGCGGTGTCTTGCATCTGCTGCAACGCACGACGATTGCGCAGCAATTCGCCGAGCAAGTCTTCGAGGTCTTCGGTGCAAGTGGCCTTCACGGCCACGCCGCGCGCCAGCAACCGGTCCGCCATGCGGTCTTCAGTGCCGCTTGCGGGACGCAACAGCAGCATGGGCACACCCGCAGCCATAGCCTCTGCCGCTGCGTGCAAATTGGCCCGGCTAACGATGATGTCCATCGCCGCGATGACATCACGGAAGGCTTCAGGTCCTTCGCAGACGCGCACTTTGCAGCCGTTCAGATTGTCCAAGGCTTCCAACTCGCGCGCGCAAGCATCGCCACGCGCCACTGCGAACACGAAGCAAGTCTGAGCATGACCATCCACCAAGCTCTTAGCGAAGCGCACCGTACGCGCGCCACCGCCGGTGCCTTCGATGCGCACGCCCACGACGGCGCCGCGCAGGCCGAGAGCCGCACGCTGGTGGTCGCGATCTGGCAGCCCTGCGAATGACGGCGACACTGGCACGCCGCACACAGTGACGGCATCTTCCGCCACGCCGCGGCGCAGCAAACGCGCCTTCACATAGTCGTTGGCCACGATGTAATGGCTAACCGCTGGCGACACCCAGTGCGCATGAACATCGGGCTCGGGGATCACCAAGGTGACCGCTGCAGCCAAGCGCCCAGCCTCTTTCAATTCCTGCAATCGTGACAAAGCCAGCCAGTGCGTGAGCACCACATGATCCGGGCGCTTTTCCACCACGCTGTGATCGAAGCGATCTGAAAACAAACTCTTGCACAGTTGCTTCACGCGCTGCGCGGCATCCGGGCCTTCAGGGGCAGGGCCGTCGCTGAACGGCGTGCCGTAGAGGTCTGCCTGCTGGCCAATTTCATCCAGTTCGTAACGCACTTCAGAAGCGTTGCGCTCTGGGTCCAACAAGTCCAGCATGTCGGCTTCGCGCACGATCAGGTTGCGATCTAAGCCGCGGAATGCCTCGGCCAAAGCGCCGGCAACGCGGCCATGCCCGCAGCCTGTCGTAGCGCCCAAGAGCAGCACCGTGCGTGGCGGGCGCAGGAAGGGCAACAAGTCGCCCAGTGAAAGTCCCGGAGTAGGAGCACCGGGGCGACGGGTGCGGCGCGGCTCCAAAACATCGATGCCGGATGATGCACCCAGTTCTTCAACTTGCTGATTGCCTGCAAAGCCTGGCCGACCTCGTGGACGCCGATCGCGCCCACCGCGGTCGCGGCCGTAGTCGCGGCGCTGTTCATGCTGCTGCGGACGCGGCACATCGTGCGCTTCGGCCGGTTCTTCAACACGAGGCACGCCCACATCGCTATCGGGGTCGAAACGCAAACCGCCTTCGTAAGGGGTGTCGTCCTCTCCGCCCTCATGTGGACCGTTCGTCTCTGGCCCTTGGGGGCGCAGGTTGTCTTCTGGCATGTCTTGATTCTGGCGTTCCTGCATGACTTCTCCTCGGGCCCGCGCAACTCGGGCTACGAACCAAACCTTGGCACCTATGGCGGCACCCGAACGGGTCAGAACTTAGCACCAGCGCGCGCCCGCGGCATGCCCCCGTAGAATCGCGGGCATGAAGTGGTCGCCGCTGCTTGTGCTCGCCTGCGCCGCCGCCCTGAGCGGGCAGGTAAGTGCAGACGCGCTGGCAAGCCTCATCCGCGCGCTGGCCTCTTCCGACTATGCGGTACGCGAGGCCGCGCACCGCGACTTACTGGCGCTTGGGCCCGCAGCCAAAGATGCACTCATTGCAGCCCGCAGCAGCCAGACTCTGGAAGCCCGCCTGCGCATCGACGCCTTGCTGGCCGCGCAGCACAGCGTGACAGGCACGGCAACTGCGCCGCTGGCAGGCGTGCGTGTCACCGAGGATTTCCGCGGCAAGACCCTCGCTGTAGCGGTGGCCCGCCTCGAGCAGCTTTGCGCTGCCAAAATAATTTTGGGCGAGCCGCCACCCCTTGGAGGCGCACCGGATGTGGAGCGCGAAGCCCAGCCCGACAACACGCCACCAGTCACCAGCCCAGATCAATCATGGCAGCAGCGCGTGCTGAGCCTCGCTTGGGCCAACACGCCGTTGTTGCAAGTGCTGGATGAACTGTGCCTCGAAGCTGGGTTGTTGGCTCGTCGCGGCAATAACGGCGAAATCATCTTGAACCCCGGGCAAGGCGTGCGCGGGTTGGCGGCTTACGATGGGCCGCTGAAGCTGGGAATAACTAATGTCAGCATCACGCGCAGTGTCAGCCCTGGCGCGGCGGCCTACGCGTCCATGCATGTGCAACTGCAATTGGAAGTGGAGCCCGGAGCAACTCCGCTGGGCGTGCTGTTGCCGTTGGGCTCGTGCAGTGCCACTGACGATCAGCAGCGCACCATTAAGGTCGTGGCTCAAGGCGGCATGCGCCCGCAAGTGAGCCAGATGGGCCCGCAGCGCCAGCAATGGATGAACGCAACCTTCGAACCGCCAGAGCGCGATGCGAAGCTCATCGCCGAACTATTGGTGCCGTTGCGTTTGTTGGTGCCCGAGGAGATGCAGCACTTTGAGCTGGCGCCTGCTGCGGCAAACCCTGCGCGCGCGCCCAGCGCGGAAGATCACGAAACAGCGCGTGCGTGGTTCGACGCGCAAGGACGCTTAGAGATCAGCCTGCCAGCGGCCGAATCCAGCGCGCCTCCAGAGGCCGGAACGGTGCGACGGAGTGATCAAGTGACGCTGCTGGATGGCGCAGGAAAGCCACTGAACGCGCGTTTGGTGCGCGCCAGCGAAAGCGCGAGCGGGTTGCAACAAACCTATGAAGGCGCAGCAGGCGCCACATTGGTGCGCGTCAGCGTGGTGCGCAAATGGCGCGTCGAAGCACGCACGCTGCGCTTCACGGACATCAAGCTCCCTTGAGCCACCTCCCCAAGTGCGCGCTCCGCTGCGATGACAATGAGTCGGCTTTGACACTATTGCCTATCGTGCGCACAATCTCGGCCCATGCTTGAGGACGGGCTTTTTGATCGGATGTCACAGCGCAACTGCGAACGCTTGCGCTGGAAGCGCGAAAGCGGCGCGGTGCGCGTACTGTGCGCTCAGCCCGACGGCGACTGGGATCAGGCCAGCACCATCTTTCGCGAAGTCGAACTGGCCCCGGTAACCCTGGCTTTTGCACGCGGCGGCCATGAACGCTTGGATTTCGTGTGGCGCGCAGAAACTGGCATGCGCTTGGTGTGCGCCGTGCACAGCACAGAATTGGGCCCCGGTTCAGGAGGCTTGCGCCGCCACGACCTTGTGGTGCCCGAGCGCGAACTCGTGCGCGACGCGCTGAACTTGTCCCGCGCCATGACATGCAAGCAAGCAGCCGCGGGCCTCAAACGCGGTGGATCGAAGTTGTGTTTGCAATCGCCGGGTGTGCCGGAGTACGGGCGCGATCGCTACCTCAGCGTGTTGGCAGAAGAGATCGATCTTTCTGGCACTTTGACCGGCCCCGACACCGGCTTGCCACCATCTGTGTTTGAAGCTCTGGCCGTGCGCAGCCCCAATGTCACTTGCTGCGGCAGCGGCGTGCAAGCCGCTTCGCACGGCGTGCGCGCTGCCATCGGCGCTACCGCCGCGGCACTCGGCGCACCGTTGTCCGAACTGCATTTGGGCTTGCAGGGTTTGGGCGCACTCGGCTTGCCGCTGGCGCGCAAGCTCATCACTGAAGTGAGCAAGCTGAGCGTCACCGACACCAACCACCACCGCATCGACTTGCTGACGAGTTCGCTCAATCCCGATGAACGCGAGCGTCTGCAAATAGTGCCGCCGTACCAAATCGGCGAACTGGCTCTGGACATCTTTGTGCCCTGCGCGTTGGGCGCACTGATCACCGAAGAGCGCATTCCTAAACTGCGCGTGCGCGCCATCTGCGGCGGGGCCAACAACATCCTCGCGGCAGATTCACTGGGCGAAGAATTGACGCTGGCGCGCTGGCTGTTGGAAGCAGGCATTTTGTTTGTTCCCGATTGGCTCAGCTCTGCGGGCGCCGCCATCCATGCGGCCACGCAGTTAGCCGAAGGCGTGAACTTTGACGAAAGTCATGCGCGGGCCAAAGTTCTGCGGCACTGCGGCGGCACCGTGGATCAGATTTTGAGTGAAGCACGGCAGACGGCCCACGCCCCGCTGGAAATCGCGGTGCGCGAATTGCTGCTGCCACGCGGCCTGCGTTGCGCCCGCGAAGCCTTGGGCAGCGCGCGCACTTCCGAAGCTGGGCCTGCCCGATAACATCGGCAAACCCGGGCCGTCGCGCATTCCGTGTGATGCGAGCTCGCGGGGAGAATCCGCATGATTCGCCTGTGCGACGGGCTGAAATCGTCCATCGGAACCAAGTTCCTGATGGCGGCCAGTGGTGTGCTGCTTCTTGGCTTTGTCCTGGCCCACATGCTGGGCAATTTGCAGCTTTTCCTCGGCGCTGAGGCCTTAGATGGCTACGCACAGAAGTTGCAAGACATGGGCCCGCTGCTTTGGGTGGCGCGCGCCGGGCTCTTGGGCCTGCTGCTGCTGCATGTGTTCAGCGCGTTGAAGTTGACGCGCCAAAACCGCGCCGCGCGCCCTGTGCCTTATGCCATGCACCGCCCGTTCCAAGCCAGCTACGCCTCGCGCACCATGGTGATGACCGGCGTCATCGCGTTGGCTTTCATCGGCTATCACCTGCTGCACTTCACTTTCGGCGCGGTGGATTCGGATTCCTATGCGTTGGCTCATGCGGGAAGTGGCTTGCATGTGCACGCCATGATGGTGCATGCGTTCCAACAACCGCTCGTGGCCATTGCGTACATGCTGGCGAACGCGCTGTTAGCGCTGCACATCGCGCACGGCGTGGGCAGCTTGTTCCAAAGCCTCGGGCTGAACTCGGCACGCACGCGCGGTTGCGCCACTTGCCTCGGCAAGGGCGTTGGCGCGCTGGTATTCATCGGCAATGTTTCGATGCCACTGGCCGTGCTGGCCGGTTGGGTGGGAGGAAACTGAGATGAAACTCGACGCACGCATTCCTTCCGGGCCCCTTGCGCAGAAGTGGAGCAACTTCAAGAACTCCATGAAGCTGGTGAACCCCGCCAACAAGCGCAAGTACCGCGTCATTGTTGTCGGCACCGGACTCGCCGGCGCTTCCGCCGCCGCGACCCTCGCAGAACTCGGCTATTCCGTCGACGCGTTCTGCTTCCAAGACAGCCCGCGCCGCGCACACTCCATCGCCGCCCAAGGCGGCATCAACGCCGCCAAGAATTATCCGAACGATGGCGATTCTGTGTGGCGCTTGTTCTACGACACCATCAAAGGTGGCGATTTCCGCGCGCGCGAATCCAATGTGCATCGCTTGGCTGAATGCAGCACCGCCATCATCGATCAATGCGTGGCGCAGGGCGTGCCCTTCGCCCGCGAGTACGGCGGCTTGCTGGACAACCGCTCGTTCGGTGGTGCGCAAGTGTCGCGCACTTTTTATGCGCGCGGGCAAACGGGCCAACAACTCTTGCTGGGCGCATATTCCGCATTGGAACGCCAAGTGGGTTTGGGCCGCGTGCGCATGCATGCGCGCACCGAAATGCTGGATGTGGTGGTGCAAGATGGCCGCGCCGTCGGCATTGTCACTCGCGACCTCGTCACGGGCGCCATCGAAACCCACGCGGCCGACGCCGTGGTGCTTGGCACCGGCGGCTATAGCAATGTGTTTTTCTTGTCCACCAATGCCAAGGGCTGCAATGTCACGGCCACATGGCGCGCGCACAAACGCGGCGCGGGCTTCGCAAACCCTTGCTACACGCAAATCCACCCGACTTGCATTCCCGCGAGCGGCGATCACCAAAGCAAGCTCACTCTGATGAGCGAATCGCTGCGCAACGATGGGCGCGTGTGGGTGCCGCGCAAAGGTGGCGACGCGCGCAGCCCCGCGCAGGTGCCCGAAGCCGAGCGCGACTATTACTTGGAGCGCCGCTATCCGAGCTTTGGCAATCTCGCCCCGCGCGACATTGCTTCGCGCGCGGCCAAGGTTGTTTGCGATGAAGGCAGCGGCGTCGGCCCCGGTGGCCGTGGCGTGTACCTCGATTTCGCCGACTCCATCCAGCGCCTCGGGCAGAAGGCCATCCAAGAGCGCTACGGCAATCTCTTCGCCATGTACGAGAAGATCACCGACGAAAACCCCTACAAGATGCCCATGCGCATCTATCCCGCGCCTCACTACACCATGGGCGGACTGTGGGTGGATTACTCGCTGATGTCCACGGTGCCGGGGCTGTTCGTGATTGGCGAAGCCAATTTCTCGGACCATGGCGCGAATCGCTTGGGTGCCAGCGCGCTGATGCAAGGCTTGGCCGACGGCTACTTCGTGCTGCCGCTGACGCTGGGCGATTACTTGGCGCAAGCGGGGCCGAGCGGCGCGTCAACGGGAACCGCGCCTTTCACAGCCACCGTGCAACAGGTGAACGAGTTCAATGCCAAGTTGTTGGCGGTGCGCGGACAGCGCTCACCAGAATCGCTGCATCGCGAGCTGGGGCAAATTATGTGGAACAAGTGCGGCATGGGCCGCACCGCAGCGGGCCTGAAAGAAGCCATGCGCGAAGTCCGCGACTTGCGCGGGCGCTTCTGGCAAGAACTGCGCGTCACCGGCGATGGCGCTTGCATGAACACGCAGTTGGAATACGCAGGCAGGCTGGCAGATTGGATGGAGTTCGCAGAACTCATGTGCCGCGACGCATTGGAGCGCGAAGAATCCTGCGGTGGGCATTTCCGTGAGGAATACCAAACCTCTGAAGGCGAAGCGCAACGCAATGACGACGCCTTTTGCCACGCCGGAGTTTGGGAACACCGCGGCGAGCCTGCGGCTGCCATTCGTCACAAAGAAGAGTTGGCATTTGAAAATGTGCACCTGGCGACGAGGAGCTACAAGTGATGAAGGTCACGCTGAAAGTGTGGCGGCAAAAATCCGCCTCTGCGGTTGGGCGCTTTGAGAGCTATGAAGCCAAAGATGTCTCGCCTGATATGTCGCTGCTGGAATTGCTGGACATTGTGAATGAGCAGTTGGTGACCAAGGGCGAAGAGCCCATCGCTTTCGATCACGATTGCCGCGAAGGCATTTGCGGCGCGTGCAGCATGGTCGTCAACGGCCATGCTCACGGCAGCGACCGTGGCACCACCACTTGCCAGATTCACATGCGCCGTTTCGCCGATGGCGACACGCTGGTGCTGGAACCGTGGCGCGCCAAACCCTTC